>JAHEMI010000125.1 GCA_024643785.1 Burkholderiaceae bacterium | reverse complement strand
GCCACATCCCTAGCGTTCGGCGTTGGCGTCGAGCACCGCCCAGGCGCTCATGTTGACGATCCGCC
The DNA here is from genome assembly GCA_024643785.1 of Burkholderiaceae bacterium. Taxonomy (GTDB): domain Bacteria; phylum Pseudomonadota; class Gammaproteobacteria; order Burkholderiales; family Burkholderiaceae_E; genus JAGXFR01. The sequence continues at coordinate 6,006 of JAHEMI010000125.1, read as the reverse complement.
GCACCGTCGCCGACGGGGTCAGGACGTGGACCGCCCGCGCCGCGCCGAGCAGCACCGGGCCGACCGCCACGTTGTGGCTGGCGGCGGTCTTGAGCAGGTTGTAGGCAATATTGGCGGCGTCCAGGGTCGGCATCACCAGCAGGTTGGCCGGCCCCTTGAGCGACGAGCGCGGCATGATCAGGGCCCGGATCGCCGGATCGAGGGCAGCGTCGCCATGCATCTCGCCGTCGATCTCGAGCTGCGGGGCCCGGGCGCGCACCAGCGCCAGCACCTCGCGCATCTTGGCTGCCGTGGGGTAGCTCGAGGTCCCGAAGTTGGAGTGCGACAGCAGCGCGACTTTCGGAATCACGCCGAAGCGGCGCAGTTCCTCGGCCGCCAGTATCGTCAGGTCGGCCAGTTGCTCGGCGCTCGGGTCATTGTTGACGTGGGTATCGACGATCGTCACCTGCCGGCCGTCCATCATCAGCGTGTTCATCGCCCCGTAGGTGGTGGCGCCGGGACGCATGCCGATGACCTCGTCGATCGCCTTGATGTGGGCCGAGAAGGGCCCGAAGGTGCCGCAGATCATGGCGTCAGCGTCGTCACGGGCGATCATCATCGCCCCGACCAGCGTGTGGCGCCGGCGCATCTCGACCTTGGCGTAGTCCTCGGTGACGCCGCGCCGCTCGGTGCGCTGGTGGTAGTCCTGCCAGTAGTCACGATAGCGCGGGTCGGAGGTGATGTTCGTCACCTCGAAATCGACCCCGGGGCGCAGGCGCAGGCCGAACTTCTTGATGCGTTTCTCGATCACGGCCGGCCGGCCGATCAGGATCGGGCGGGCGATATTCTCGTCGACCGCCACCTGGGTGGCACGCAACACCCGCTCATCCTCGCCTTCGGCGTAGACGACCCGCTTCCTGGAAGCCTCGCGCGCCGCCGCGAAGATCGGCTTCATGAAGTTCCCCGAGTGGTACACGAACTGCTCGAGCTGGCGCCGGTACGCGTCCATGTCGGCAATCGGGTGCAGGGCCACGCCGCAATCCATCGCCGCCTTGGCCACCGCCGGGGCGATCTTGACGATCAGCCGCGGGTCGAATGGCCGCGGAATCAGGTATTCGGGACCGAATGACAGCGCCTGGCCGCCATAGGCCGCCGCCACCACGTCGGAGTTCTCGGCCCGCGCCAGATCTGCGATCGCGTGGACCGCCGCGATCTCCATTTCGCGGGTGATCGTGGTGGCGCGCACGTCGAGTGCTCCCCGAAAGAGGAACGGAAAGCAGAGGACGTTGTTGACCTGGTTCGGGTAGTCGGTCCGGCCGGTCGAGATCAGCGCATCGTCGCGCACCGCCTTGACGTCCTCGGGCAGGATCTCCGGGTTCGGATTGGCCAGTGCGAAGATGATCGGTCGCGCCGCCATCTTGGCCACCATCTCGCTCTTGAGTACGCCGCCCGCCGAGAGCCCGAGGAAGAGATCGGCACCATCGATGATCTCGCCCAGCGTGCGCGCCGAGGTGTCCTGCGCGAAGCGTTCCTTGTCGGGATCCATCAGCTCCTTGCGGCCCCGGTAGACGACCCCGGCGAGATCCGAGACCCAGATGTTGCCGACCGGCATCCCGAGGTCGACGAGCAGGTCGAGGCAGGCCAGCGCGGCCGCGCCGGCGCCGGAACAGACCAGCTTGACCTCGGTGATCTTCTTGCCAATCACGTGCAGGCCGTTGAGCATCGCCGCGCCGACCACGATCGCGGTGCCGTGCTGGTCGTCGTGGAACACCGGGATCTTCATCCGCTTGCGCAGCTGGCGCTCGACTTCAAAGCAGTCGGGGGCCTTGATGTCCTCGAGATTGATGCCGCCAAAGGTCGGCTCGAGCGCGGCAATCACGTCAACCAGGCGGTTGACGTCCGGCTCATTGATTTCGATGTCGAAAACGTCGATCCCGGCGAACTTCTTGAAGAGCACCGCCTTGCCTTCCATCACCGGCTTTGACGCCAGCGGGCCGATGTTGCCCAGGCCCAGCACCGCCGTGCCATTGGTGACCACCGCGACCAGGTTGCCGCGGGCGGTGTAGCGGAACGCATTGGCGGGATCGTCGACGATCTCCTCGCAGGCCGCAGCGACGCCCGGTGAATAGGCGAGTGCCAGGTCGCGCTGATTGGTCATCCCCTTGGTCGGCGTGACCGAGATCTTCCCCGGGGTTCCCTGCTCGTGATAGGCAAGTGCGGCTAGACGAAGGTCCGGGTCCATGAGTTGCTCCTTGGCGAATTCTGAATAGGTCGATTATCGGCCGATGTCGGTTTTCATGGTGCCGCCGGGGCCGCTGCCTGCCCCCCGGCGAGCGAGAGATAGCGGTTGATCCGCGTTTCCCATTCCTTCATGAAGAGCTGGTAGTACTCCGCGGTGAAGGAGCGCACGAACTCGTCGCCCTCGGGCCCGAGGCTGGTGTGGGTATAGCTGATCGTCGCCTCCGAACCGCCGGGCGCAGGCCTGATCTCGATGACCAGCCGGCAAGCGGTCACGTCAGGGGTGATCTTGATCATCTCGACCGCCCCGGACTCCGGCTCGTGTCGGGTGATGTACCAGATCGCGTCCTTCGGGCTGGCTGCTGTCACGAACACGCAGTCGGGTTCGGCAACTCCGGAAGCGGTGATCACGACCAGCGGATCCCAACCCTCGATCCAGTCGGCCTCGCGCACCGGGCACAACAGCGGGAAGACCGCTGCCGGCGCGGCGACCAGCTGCTGGGTATAGGTCCTGGTAACGCGGTGTGGTGCGACGATCTTCATGATGACTTACCTCGAGGTGGCGGGGCGTGACGCGTGGTTGGGGTCATCGCCAGCGACTGCGCACTAGAGCCTCGCCATCAGTCCGGCAACCTGGCTGCGCAGTTCTTCCAGGCTGGCCGCCGGCAGCTGGCAACGCCCGTGCTGGCAGAGGTAGGCCTTGCCGGGCTCACGCCCGTCCAGAACCGGCAACTCACCCGGCTTTCCCGCCGCGATCGTGACCAGCGGCATGAACTCGAAACGCGCCGCGGTCATTTCCCCGTGCCGTCCGGCCGGCTGGTCGGCCGGCGCGAGCGGCAACGCCAATTGTGCGCCCGCTTCGGCCAGCAGGTGGGCCAGCAACAGTGCCGGCGCCCCGGCCGGGGCGCCCTCCATTATCGCTCCGCCATCGTCCAGCGCCGCGCGCGCCAGCTCCAGCCAGTCGTCGCGACCGCATATTCCGCCCAGGCGCACCAGCAGCTCGCAGGCGGCGCCGGTGCCCGATGGCACGGCGCCATCGAAGGAATCGCGCGCCCTGACCGGCAGCTCGCCGGCCTCGCCATCGAAAAAACCTTCGCCGGCCACATAAAAGCGCGCGATCATCGCCTCGGTCAACGAGACGGCGCGCTCCAGCCAGGCGGTTTCGGCGCTAGCCGCGTGCAACTCCACCAGGCCGAGTCCGACCTGGGCGTAGTCGCTCAGGTAGCCTTCCCTGCGGCTGCGGCCATCCCGCCAGGCATGGCTCAGCCGGCCGGCGCTCATCATCTCGGTCAGCAGGAACCCCGCCAGTTCGCGGGCGCTCGCGACCAGGTCGGGCCGCGCCAGCAGGCGCCCGGCCTCGGCCAGCGCGCGCAGCATCATGCCGTTCCAGTCGGCGAGCACCTTGTCGTCGGTGATTGGCCACACACGCTGCGAGCGCGCCGCCAGCAGGCGCTCGCGCACCGATCTTTCCCACTGCCCCCACCGCTCCGGGGCCAGCCCCAGCTGCGCGCGCACTTCGTCGGGCGCACGCCGTTCGAGCACCGACAGGCCGTGCTCCCAGTTGCCCCCCGGTATGACCCCGTAGAGCCGCGCGGCGGCCGGCGCGTCGGCCCCGAGCACGGCTTCGAGCTGGGCCTCGGTCCAGCAGTGGAACCGCCCCTCGACGCCCTCGGCATCGGCGTCCTGGGCACAGCAATAGGCCGCCGGCGCCGCTGCCGGATGCATCTCGCGAGCCAGATAGGCGAGAGTGTCCTCGGCAACGAAACGCAGCCGCTCGTCGCCGGTCAGTCGCCAGGCCCCGACATAGAGGCGCACCAGCTGCGCGTTGTCGTAGAGCATCTTCTCGAAATGCGGCACATGCCAGCGCCGGTCAGTCGAATAACGGGCGAAGCCACCACCGACGTGATCGTAGATGCCGCCGGCGGCCATCTGGAGCAAGGTCGTGACCAGCATCGTCCGTGCCGCTTCACCGGCTGGCAGGCTTGCCAGCGACTGCTCCGGCCCGGCCGCCACCGGCCCGGTCGCGGCGCGCGCCAGCAGATATTGCAGCAGCGGCGGCTGGGGAAACTTGGGAGCTGTTCCGAAGCCGCCGAACTGGGCGTCGAAATTTCTCGCGATGCCGCTGATCGCGCGCTCATGAAGGCCATCGGCTGGTGCGCGCCTGGGCGCGGCCGTGCCCTTGCGGACGTGGTCCAGCAATTCGCTGGCGTGGTGCTCGAGATCGGCGCGACGGTTGCGCCAGGCATCGCTGACCGCGTCGAGCAGTTCGGCAAAACCCGGCAGGCCGTGGCGCGGCTCGGGGGGGAAGTAGCTGCCGCCGTGAAACGGCGCCAGATCCGGCGTCAGGAACATGTTCATCGGCCAGCCGCCCTGGCCAGTCAGCGCCTGCAGTGCGCTCATGTACACCTGGTCGACGTCGGGCAGTTCCTCGCGATCGACCTTGATGGCGATGAAGCCCGCGCGCAGGATCGCCGCGACAGTCTCGTCCTCGAAGCTTTCACGCTCCATCACGTGGCACCAGTGACAGGTGGCATAGCCCACCGAGAGCAGGATCGGCTTGTCTTCGGCGCGCGCGCGCGCGAACGCTTCCGCTCCCCACGGATACCAGTCGACCGGGTTATGGGCGTGCTGCAGCAGATAGGGGCTGGTCTCGTTGGCCAGTCGGTTGGTGAATCTTGGCCCTTGGCCGGAAGCGCTATTTTCCACCTGCCGAAGCTACCATGCCGGACCTTGACCCTGCCACGGCCCCTGCCACTGCCTGCGCCGCGACCAGCTGCCCGGCACCCTGGTCAGTCGGCCAGTGCCTGGGCAAGGATCAGGGCGACGTGCCGCGCCTCGCGGCCCGCCCCGTCGGCAATCTGCTGACGGCAGCTGGTGCCGTCAGTGACCACCAGCGTGTTGGCGTCGGCGGCCCGGACCGCGGGCAGCAGCGCCAGCTCGGCCATCTTCATCGAGACCTCGTAGTGGCGGGTGTCGTAGCCGAAGCTGCCGGCCATGCCGCAGCAACCCGAGTCGACCAGCTCGACAGCCAGCCCGGGTATCCATTTCAGCACCTTCAGGATCGGGCTGACCGCGTCGAACGCCTTCTGGTGACAGTGGCCGTGGACCAGGGCGCGGCTCTGCCCCAGCGCCTGCAGGCGCAGTCGCAGGCGCCCGGCGTCGTGCTCGCGCGCCAGGAACTCCTCGAACAGGAAGGCCTGGCGCGCGAGGGCTTCGGCAGCTTCGCCCAGCCCCAGCGCCAGGAACTCGTCGCGCATGGTCAGCAGGCACGATGGCTCGAGCCCGACCACCGCTACGCCGCGTTCGACGTAAGGCGCGAGCGCCGCCAGGGTGCGCCGGGCCTCGGCGCGGGCACGATCGAGCGAGCCCACGCTCAGGTGGGTGCGACCGCAGCACAGCGGTCGATCGGGCTCGGCGTCGTCGCCGCGCGCGCGCGCCAGATGGACCTGATAGCCGGCGCTCTCGAGCACCCGCCGCGCGGCGCGCAGGTTGTCCGACTCGAAGTAGTTGTTGAAAGTGTCGGCCCACAGCACCACTTCGCGCTGCGGCTCCGCGCCGCCGCCGGCAAGAAACGCCGCCAGCGCCGTTGGCGTCGGATCAGCCGCGGCCACCGGGCTGGCCGGCCGCGCGCGGGGCAGAAACGGGTCGCGGCGCCAGACCGGCAGGCTGCGGCGGGCCGACAGCCCGGTCAGGCGTTCGCTCGCCCGCGCCATGCCGGGCACCAGGTCGCGCAGGTTCAGCAGCCACCCCAGCCTGCTGGCGACTGGCGCGTAGCGCGGCAGTTCGGCC
>JAHEMI010000124.1 GCA_024643785.1 Burkholderiaceae bacterium | reverse complement strand
GGCAGCGTCGGCATCAGCGGCGGCATCAGCGCCGACCTCCCGGGAGCGCTCATCGAACTGGAAAGCTGGACCCGGGCGCGCCAAATCTATCTCGTAGCGCCCGATGGCAAGGTGAGCAACACCGGGCTGCAGCCAGCCGGCCCCTACGACGCGCCCGGCGACACCGTGGCCACCGAAGTCATGGTCAGGAGCCATGACGGCGTCATGGTCCCGATGTCGATCATCCACAAGAAGAACGTGGTGCTCGACGGCAACAATCCGACCATGCTCTACGGCTATGCCTCTTATGGCATTACCGAGGAGCCGTTCTTCAGCCTCAGCCTGCTGGCCTGGATGGATGCGGGAGGGGTGTTCGCGGTAGCCAACCCGCGCGGCAGCGCGGTGTTTGGCAAGCAATGGCACGAGGACGGCAAGCAGGCCACCAAGCCCAACACCTGGCTCGATTTCATCGCCTGCGCCGAGTACCTGGTGGCGCAGAAATGGACCAAGCCGGCGCGGCTGGCGATCTGGGGCGGCAGCGCCGGCGGCATCCTGGTGGGCCGGGCGATGACCGAACGGCCGGACCTGTTTGCCGTGGTGATCCCTGCGGTCGGAGCACTGGACCTGGTGCGCGCCGAAACCACGCCCAACGGCGTGCCCAACATCCCCGAGTTCGGCAGCCGGGTCACCGAGCCCGGTTTTCGGGCGCTATTGGCGATGAGTACCTATCACCACATCAAGGATGGCGTGCGCTATCCGGCGGTCCTGCTGACCCACGGCGCCAACGACCCGCGCGTCGAAGTCTGGAACAGTACCAAGACCGCGGCGCGCCTGATGGCCGCCAGCACTTCCGGCAAGCCGATCCTGTTGCGGCTCGACTACGACTCCGGCCACGGGATCGGCAACACCAAGAGCCAGAGCCTCGACCAGCGTGCCGACACCTTTGCGTTCGCGCTCTGGCAGATGGGGGTGAAGGGGTACAGCCCGAAAGGGAAGTGAGGGTTGCGGGCTGCCCGCCGCAATCGCAACGCAGCGACGTCACCGCCCGCTGCCGGGCTCGCGAACTGTGCCGGGAACTTATCGAGTACAGTTTGTGGCGATACATCGCAGATCTAACCGCCCCTGGAACAGGAATCACGTCGCCGCCATGATCGCTTCCCCTGCCACCGCCACGACCCACTACCGCATCTGCCCACTCTGCGAGGCCTGTTGCGGGTTGGAGGTGCAGGTCGAGGGCAGCCGGGTCACGCGCATCAAGGGCGCCGAGGCCGACGTCTTCAGCCACGGATACATCTGCCCCAAGGGCTACGCCCTGAAGGACCTGCACGAAGATCCCGACCGCCTGCGCCAGCCCCTGGTGCGCCGCAACGGCACCTTGCAACCCGCCACCTGGGACGAAGCCTTCGCAGAGATCGAACGCCGCCTGGTGCCGCTAGTTGACCAGCACGGCAAGGACGCCCTGGCGCTGAGCCTGGGCAACCCCAATGTCCACAAGATGGGGCTGCTGCTCTACACGGCCCGCCTGATCCGGGCTGTGGGCAGCAAGAACATCTTCTCCGCGTCGACCCTCGACCAGATGCCCAAGCAGCTCTCGAGCGGCCTGATGTTCGGCAACTGGCTCAGCGTGCCGGTGCCGGACATCGAGCGCTGCGACTATCTGCTGGTGCTGGGCGCCAACCCCATGGCCAGCAACGGCAGCTTGTGGACCGTGCCCGACTTCCGCGGCAAGGCCAAGGCGCTGCGCGCGCGCGGCGGGAAACTGGTGGTCATCGACCCGCGCCGCACCGAAACTGCCGAAGCGGCCGACGCCCACCACTTCATCCGCCCCGGCGCCGACGTGTTCCTGCTGGCCGCGATGGTGCACACCTTGTTCGAAGAGCAGCTCGTCCACCCCGGGCGTCTCGATGACTGGCTCAACGGCAGCGACGAAGTGGGCGCCGCCGTGGCGCGGTTCAGCCCAGCGGCCGTGGCCGAGCGCTGCGGCATCGCGGCCGAGACCATTCGCGGGCTCGCACGCGAGCTGGCGGGAGCCGAGCGGGGCTGCGTCTACGGGCGCATCGGCACCTGCACGCAAACCTTCGGCACGCTGAGTTCCTGGCTGATCGATGTGCTCAACGTGCTGACCGGCAACCTCGATTCAAAGGGCGGCGCGATGTTTCCCAAGGCCGCCGCGTTTGCAGCGAACACCATGGGCAAGCCCGGCGTCGGCAGGGGCGTGGCCACCGGCCGCCACAGCAGCCGGGTGAGCGGCGCGCCGGAGGTCTTTGGCGAACTGCCAGCCACGCTGATGGCCGAAGAAATCCTGACCCCCGGCCCCGGCCAGGTAAAGGCCCTGATCACCGTGGCCAGCAACCCGGTGCTGTCGTGCCCCGGCGGCGAGCGCCTCGACCAGGCGATCGCCGGCCTGGACTTCATGGTCAGTGTCGACATCTATCTCAACGAAACGACGCGGCACGCCGACGTGATCCTGCCCGGCATGTCGCCGCTCGAAGACAGCCACTACGATGTCGCCTTCCCGGCGCTGAGCTATCGCAACCACGCCCGTTTCTCGCCCGCGGTGCTGGCGCCCAGCGCCGGCTCGATGCCCGAGTGGCAGATCCTGCTCAAGCTGGTGGCAATTGCCCAGGGTCTGGGCGCGAAGGCCGACGTACTGGCGCTCGACGACCAGCTCCTGGCCGCCGACGTGGCCCGCCTCGCCGGCGAGCACGCCCCCGCGGTGCTCGCCGCCCTGGCCGGCCGTCAAGGCCCCGAACGCCAGCTCGACCTGGCCCTGCGCAGCGGCCCCTACGGCGACCAGTTTGGCGGCAAGCCCGAGGGCTTGAACCTCGACAAAGTAGCCGCTGCGCCCGGAGGTGTGGACCTGGGAGCGCTGCAGCCGCGGATCCCCGAGGTGCTGCGTACCCCGAGCGGGAAGATCGAACTGGCCCCGGCGATCCTGGTGGCCGACCTGGCGCGAGCCGGGGCGGCGCTCAAGGAACCTGCGCCCGCTTTCAGCCTGATCGGTCGGCGCGATGTGCGCAGCAACAACAGCTGGATGCACAACCTGCCGGTGCTTGCCAAAGGGCCCGAGCGCTGCACTCTGCTGATGCACCCCGGCGACGCTGCGGCGCTCGGGCTGTCGGCGGGGCAACTCGCCACCTTGACCCTGCAGCCCGGTCGCCAGGTGCAAGCCCCGGTAGTCCTGAGTGAGGCCATGATGCGCGGAGTCATCAGCCTGCCCCACGGCTGGGGTCACGATATGCCCGGGACGCACCTGACGGTCGCGGCCGAGCGACCAGGGGTCAACCTGAATGCGGTGCTCGACGAGACGCTGCGCGACCCGCTCTCGGGCAACGCGGTGCTCTCGGGCGTGGCGGTGGTGGTGTCAGCCTGATTCCTGCCAGGCGCCCTACACTGCGCCGACCGCTCGCTCGCCGCTAAGGAACTGCCACAACCGCACCATCGCCAACGTATCCAGCGAGCAGTACGCCCGCAACTGCCTGGCGATCTCGCTCTTCTTCTCCGCGCTGGTATCGGGATCAACCGCTTCCAGGTAGGCGACGATCGCGCCAGTGCCGTGGTTTACCCCATCGAGGTCACCGTAGCTCAGATCCGGGGCGACGGCGGGCAATACTTTCTTGATGCTCCAGCTGCCCTGTTGGCTGGGGTGGTAATAACGCTCCTTGGCGATTGGCAGCAGGTCGACGATGCGCTCGTTGATCGCGAGCAGCGGCGCTGCGAGTCGTTCGACCCGCGCCGCAAGTTCCCTGATGCGCGCTTTCTCGAAGCCGGCGCTATAGGCAAAGATCGGTTCGCGCTCTCCGCAGGCGGCGATGAGCGCCGCGGCAATTGCTTCCGACGGATCGGCGCCAGATAGATCGATGAAGCCATCCTCGGAGAGCGCGCCATCGGCCGCGAGGCGATGGACACTGAACTGGAACGTGATCTGCGCGTAGGGGCGCGTTCCCTTCCAGCGCGGGACGGCGAACTGGATGGTTTCGAAATCGAGAAAGATTGCGGGCAAGGGATACTTGCCGAGGTCCCTGGCCGCGCCTTCGGCGTCGAAGTAGGCCGTGCCCGACAAGGTCTGTTGCTTGACCCGAAGCTGCTGGCGGCTGAGCAGGCGGTCGGGAACGTCGCGCATGTCGCTCACGGCGTGGCGGGCGACATAGTTCCTGAGGGCATTGGTCGGGTGGGGCAGCCACTGCACGGGGTGTTCTGCGCCGGGCTCTTGCGCTCGGCAGTGGTCGATGAATCCGCAAACGAATGGGCTGGTGCAGTGCTCGCCGGTGCGCAAGTCCGGTTCGCTGCTCTGCGCCGCGGTGTGCTGTGCGGCTTCGATCCATGACTGGACCTCGTCGCTGCGCGCGAAGGCCTCGCGCGTCAGCAGGTGCTCAACCAGCAGCCCCCGGTAGTCGCCGTCACCCTGGTACTGCCAGCTGCTGTCGACGTGGGCAAGGGCGATCGAGGCCAGCGGCACGCCCGCGCTGCGGGCAACGAACGCCTGGATCGCGACATCGTCGCGGTGGTAGTCCTTCACGGCGGTCGAGGACTTGACCTCGATCATGCGCCAGACTCGCTTCCCATCCTGGGTGGCGGGCAGCAGGACGTCGGCGAAGGCCAGCGCTCCCTCGGCCACGAACCCGGCCTCGAAGATCGGCTGCGATGACGCCAGCAGTTTCCTGCTCTGGGCGAAGGCCTGACCGAACCCGGCGCGCTGCGGGTCGATGAGCACCCCTTCGCCTGCCGGGTCGTAGAGTTTCCTCGCCACGGCGCCGACCTCGTGCCCGAAGTCGAAGGCCAGTTGCGTCATGGCCGAAATCTTGGCGAGTTCGGGATGGTTTAGCTCGAGCCATAGCCGCTTGGGACATTGGCGGTGGCTCAGCAGTTTTGACTTTGAGAGGTTGCGCATAGCGCATCATCGCCGATAACCATCGCAATGAGTGCGGTCGCGACTCAAGCTTTGTATTGCACCTTCACTTGCGATCTCACCCGAGCGCGTGCACGCTGTAAGCATCATCGCTGCGGAGTTAGACATGTCCTGGATTCTGGCACTCCTGATTCTGGTCGCGGGCGCGACCGCGCTCGCCTACCTGCGCTCGCCCGGCTGGGGATGGGTGGCCGGCGGCATCGCAGCCGGCCTCGCGCTGCAAGTCGGTGGCCTGCTCGGCCCGGCCGCCGCGACGCTGGGCTGGCTTGTTTTCATCGCGCTGGCAGTGGTACTCAATGTCACCGTGCTGCGCCGCCAATTGGTCAGCAACCCGATCCTGGCGGTCTACCGGCGCATTGCGCCGAGCATCTCCCAGACCGAACGCGAGGCGCTCGAGGCGGGCACTGTCTGGTGGGAGGGCGATCTGTTCGGTGGCAATCCTGACTGGAACCGGCTGCTGGCATTTCCGGCGCCGTCGCTGAGCGCCGAGGAGCAGGCGTTCCTCGCCGGTCCGGTCGAGGAATTGTGCGCAATGGTCGACGACTGGCGCATCAGCCACGAACTCCACGACCTCCCGCCCGAGGCCTGGAGCTACATCCGTGAGCACGGCTTCCTTGGCATGATCATCCCCAAGCGCTACGGCGGGCTGGGTTTCTCGGCGCTGGGCCACTCCGAAGTGGTGATGAAGTTGTCGAGCCGCTGCAACGCGGCCGCGGTCACCGTGATGGTGCCCAATTCGCTTGGCCCGGCTGAACTGCTGCTGCACTACGGCACCGACGAACAAAAAGACCACTACCTGCCGCGGCTCGCGCGCGGCGAAGAGATTCCCTGCTTTGCGCTCACCGGCCCTGAAGCCGGCTCCGACGCGGGCTCGATGCCCGACACTGGCATCGTCTGTCGTGGCTCGTTCGGAGGGCGCGACGACGTGCTCGGCATGCGGGTCAACTGGGATAAGCGCTACATCACGCTCGGTCCGGTGGCGACGCTGCTGGGGCTGGCCTTCCAGGTGCGCGACCCGGAGCATCTGCTCGGCGAGCAGGAGGAACTCGGCATCACCCTGGCGCTCATTCCGACCGACACCCCGGGGGTGAGCATTGGCCGGCGCCATTTCCCGCTCAACGCGGCCTTCCAGAATGGCCCGAACTGGGGCAAGGATGTCTTCATCCCGATGGAGCAGGTGATCGGCGGA
>JAHEMI010000123.1 GCA_024643785.1 Burkholderiaceae bacterium | reverse complement strand
CCGAGTCCCCGAGCGACGAGAACCAGGAGATGCGCCAGCGCCTGGTAGCGGCGCTGCGCGACGTGATCGGCGCACAGGGCGACGAACTCGCGGAGCGCATCGAACGCTGCGGGACACGCCGCGAGTTGCGCGAGCTGATGCCGGCCGCGCTGTCGATCGTGGAAATCATTGGCGGCCGGCAGGCGCTCAAGAAGTTCCAGGAGCAGGCCGGGATGCGTTCGGCGTGACTCCGCTCGACGAACGCCAGATCTTCGCGGCCACCCCGCAGGGGGCTGACGAGCTCCGGAGCGGGGCCGGTGGACTGAGCCACGGGGAACGCCGGATACTGTTGCTGGTCGATGGCCGGCGCGACGTCCAGGCCCTGAGTGCGGTGGTGCGCAGCGGCGAAATCGACGCCCTCGTCGCCGGCCTGGAGACCAAGGGCCTGATCGCGCGCTGCGGCCGCAGCGCGACGCGCGACGCGGCCGACCAGCTCCGCCAGGAAAGCCGTGAGCGCGCCATGCTGACGCTGGCCAAACGGGTCGCCACCGAGGTCATGGAGCGCGAATTCGGCGCTGGTGGCCATGTCTGGGCGGCACGGATCGAGGACGCGGCCGATCGCGAGGTCCTGCGCCACGTGCTGCGCGACGGGATCGACGCCTTGAGCCTGAGGGCCGGTGAAACGGCGGTCCAACGCTCACTGGAGGCCTTGAAGCCCCTGCTGAGCGCGCGGGGCTGAGCAATCCCGCAGCCTATAATGAAAGGCTTTTTGGAAGTATCAATGACCAGATTATTGTCAACGCTGGCGCTGCTGGCGGCGCTCGCACTGCCGGGCGTAACCTCGGCCCAGCCAAGCTCACCGGTGCTCGCCGCCAAGTCGTGGCTCCTGATCGAAACCGACAGCGGCCAGGTGCTGGCCGAGCACGATGCGGATGCCCGCGTCGAACCGGCCTCGCTTACCAAGCTGATGACCGCCTACCTCGCGTTCGAGGCCTTGCGCGACAAGCGCATCACGCTCGACCAGCGCCCGCCGGTCTCGATGTCCGCGTACAAGGCGGTCGGTTCACGGATGTTCGTCGATCCGACCAAACCCGCGACCGTTGACGAACTCCTGCGCGGCATGATCATCCAGTCCGGCAATGATGCCTCGATCATCCTGGCCGAGGCGATCGCCGGGACCGAGCCGGCATTTGCCGAGATGATGAATCGCGAGGCGCAGCGCATGGGACTGAAGTCGACCCGGTTCCGCAACGCCACCGGCTTGCCCGACCCCGAGCATTACTCGAGCGCGCGCGACCTGGCCGTAATCGCCACCCGGGTGATCCAGGATTTCCCCGATCACTACCGGCTCTATTCCCAGAAGGAATACACCTTCAACAACATTCGCCAGCCCAACCGCAACCGCCTGCTCAGCATCGACCCCAGTGTCGATGGCATGAAGACCGGCTTCACCGACGCTGCCGGCTACTGCCTGATCAGCTCGGCGCGGCGCCAGCAGCCCGGCGGCGGCTTCGAGCGCCGGCTGCTGTCGGTGGTGCTGGGCACCAGTTCGGATGCGGCGCGGGCGATGGAATCGCAGAAACTGCTCAATTTCGGCTTCCAGAATTTCGATGCCGTGCGCGTCCATGCCCATGACCAGAGCGTCGGCACCTACCGGGTCTGGAAAGGCAAGGAGGCCGAGGTCCAGGGCGGATTCGCCAAGGACGTGGTGGTAAGTGTGCCCCGTGGCCAGGCCCAACGGATCAGCGGTGAAATCGAGCGCATCGAACCACTGGTGGCACCGATCACCAAGGGCCAGCGCATCGGCATCCTGCGGGTGCGCCTCGACGACCAGGTTATCGCCGAACGGCCGCTGATCGCGCTGAAGGACATCGACGAGGGCGGCTGGTTTGGCCGGCTCTGGGATGGCCTGCGCCTGATGATCTCGCGCTGAGGACCGCAATGAATGCTCAAACCGTCTACCTGAACGGCCAGTACCTGCCCCTCGAGGAGGCGCGGGTACCGGTGCTCGACCGCGGCTTCATCTTCGGCGACGGCGTCTACGAGGTGGTGCCGATCTACGCCGGCGTGCCGTTTCGCTGGCGCCATCACCTGGCGCGCCTGAAGCGCAGCCTGGCCAAGATAGCTATCACCAACCCCCACGACGATGCGGGCTGGGACCACATCATCTCGGAACTGTTCGGCCGTCACCCCTGGCCCAACCAGTTCGTCTACATCCAGGTAACTCGCGGCGTTGCCAAGCGCGACCACGCCTTCCCGGTCGGGGTGAGCCCGACGGTGTTCGCGATGGCGAGCGAACTGGTGCTGCCGCCCGACAGCGTGCGCAGCACCGGCATCGCGATCATCACCGCGCCCGACGAGCGCTGGCTGCACTGCGACATCAAGTCGACCTCGCTGCTCGGCAACGTGCTGGCCCGCCAGAAGGCGGTCGAGGCCGGCGCGGCCGAGTGCGTAATGCTGCGCGACGGCTTCCTCACCGAGGGTTCGGCGAGCAACCTCTGGGTGGTGCGCAACGGCACCCTGCTGGGCTCGCCGCGCGATCACCTGGTGCTCGAGGGCATCCGCTACCGCCTGCTCGAGGAACTCGCCGAACTGTGCGAAATTCCGTTCGAGCTGCGCCGCATTGCCCGCGAGGAGCTGTTCAGCGCCGATGAACTGTTGCTCACCTCAGCGACCAAGGAAGTGCTGCCGGTGACCTCCATCAACGCTCAGGCGGTTGGCACCGGCAAGCCCGGTCCGGTCTGGGCCAAGCTCTACGGCGCGTATCGGCAGGCGACCGGCCGCGGCGCGACAGCCGGGTCCTGAACCGGCAGCGCGACAGCTTTCGCGATGACCGAACCTGACTCCAGCCTGCTCGAGTTCCCGCTCGACTTCCCGATCAAGATCATGGGTCGGCGCGTCGACGGCTTCGCGCAGGCGATGGCCGACCTGGTCCGCGTTCATGTACCCGAATTCGATCCCGCCACGATGGAGTTTCGCAGTTCCTCCCAGGGCAACTATCTGGGCCTGACGGTCACGGTGCGGGTCGACTCGCGCGAGCAGCTCGACGGCATCTACCGTGCACTCACGGGGCATCCGATGGTCAAGGTGGTGCTGTGAGCGCCGCCGCGATCGCCGCCACCGGCCCAGCCGACATCATCCTGCGCCCCTTCGCGCCGGTTGATTACCAGCGCGCCCTGACGCGGATGCGCGAATTCACGGCGACGCGCACGGCGGAAACGCCGGACGAAATCTGGCTGGTCGAGCACCCCGCAGTCTTCACGCTGGGGCTGGCCTCGCGCGAACGCCACCTGCTGGCCACGGGCGACATTCCGGTGGTGCAGACCGAGCGCGGCGGGCAGGTCACCTACCACGGGCCGGGGCAAGTCGTCGCCTACCTGCTGCTCGACCTGCGGCGGCGCGCACTGACCGTTCGGACCCTGGTGCACGGCATCGAGCAGGCGGCGATCGATGCGCTCGCGGCGGCCGGCGTCGCAGCGCTGCGCCGCGCCGGTGCGCCGGGCGTGTACGTGCGCACCGCGCAAGGCGAGCCGGGCGCCAAGATCGCCTCGGTCGGCATCCGCATCCAGCGCGGTTGCAGTTTCCACGGCCTGGCGGTCAACGTGGCCATGGACCTCGAACCTTTTTCCCGGATCGACCCCTGCGGCTATCCGGGCCTCGAAGTCACCGACCTGCGCTCCCAGGGCAGCGCGGCGGCTGATCCGGCAGTGTTTGCCGCCGACCTCGGCGAGCGCTTGCGCCAGCACTTTGAAGAACCACGATGACCCAACCCAAAGACTCCCTTCCCTACGACCCCAGCGCCAAGCACAAGGGCGCCGGCAAGACCTCGCGCATCCCGATCAAGGTGGTCCCGGCAACCGAGGTGCTGCGCAAGCCCGACTGGATCAGGGTGCGCGCCGCGTCACACAACACGCGTTTCTTCGAGATCAAGAAGACGCTGCGCGAGCACAACCTGCACACGGTCTGCGAGGAAGCCTCGTGCCCGAACATCGGCGAGTGCTTCGGCAAGGGCACGGCGACCTTCATGATCATGGGCGACAAGTGCACCCGGCGCTGCCCGTTCTGCGACGTCGGCCACGGCCGTCCCGACCCGCTCAACACCTCGGAACCAGAGACGCTCGCGCGCACGATTGCGGCCTTGCGGCTGCGCTACGTGGTGATCACCAGCGTCGACCGCGATGACCTGCGCGACGGCGGGGCGCAGCACTACGTGGACTGCATCGAGAAGATTCGCGAGCTGTCGCCGGGAACCCAGATCGAGGTCCTGGTGCCTGATTTTCGCGGCCGCATGGACAAGGCGCTCGCCATCCTCGAGAGCGCCCCGCCCGACGTAATGAATCACAACCTCGAAACCGCCCCGCGGCTCTATCGCGAAGCCCGCCCGGGAGCCGACTACGCCCACTCGCTGGCGCTGCTGCGCGAATTCAAACGCCTGGTGCCAGGTGTTCCGACCAAGTCCGGACTGATGGTCGGGCTGGGCGAGACCGACGAAGAGATTCTCGCGGTCATGCGCGACATGCGTGACCACGACATCGAGATGCTGACCATCGGGCAGTACCTGGCGCCGTCGAACGCCCATTTGCCGGTGCGCCGCTACGTGCACCCCGACACTTTCCGGATGTTCGAGGAACAGGCCCGTGCCATGGGCTTCGCCCATGCCGCAGTCGGCGCGCTGGTGCGGTCGTCATATCATGCCGACCAGCAGGCGCACGCCGCCGGGGTCGTCGCCTAGCCCGACAGAACCTCGGCCGCGATCGCGTCGCGGGCATTCGGATCGCCCGCCAGCGACTCCGTGTGCGCTTGCCGCCGGCGCGGCGGCAAGCAATCGATCGCCGCCGCCACCGCGGCCATGAAGGCCTGGTAGGAGACGTCGCCGGGGTCGCGCGCCAGTCCGGCCAGAATCCGCAACAGCTGCAGCTTGACCGCCGGCGAGAGCCGCCGCAGCCGATCGAGCGCCTCGGCGAGCGAGCGTCCGCAGGGCTCATCGGGAGTGGTCGCCGGCTGCGGAATTCCCAGCGCCACCGCGGCGTCGGCGACCGCATCGCGGACCCGGCGGGCCGATTGCTCGGCCAACCGACCGCCGGTTGCCATCAGTACCGCGAGGGCGCGGCGCTGCTCGGCCATGGTCGGCCCGTCACCGCTGGCGCCAGCCGGCGGCGGCAACAGCCGGTGACGCAACAGCGTGTAGTAGATCCATTCCGACTTGTCGATCTGGCCATCGGCGGCAATGGCTTCCCGGCAGGAGGCGAGCAGTGCGCGCCGGTGCCGGTTCGGCCAGCTGCGCAGCCGCGCGGCCAGGACTTCGATCAGCGGCACGCGCAGCCATGCGGCCGCCGGCGTGCCAACCCAGCGCAATGCATCGACCAGAACGTCCGGCAGGCTGGCGCAGGGCGGGGTGGAGTGCTCCGCTCCGGGATCCTTCACGGGGCACGGATCGATCCCGGCCACCAGGGCGCGCAACAGCAACTCGGCCTGCGCCACCGACGCCGGCACTTCGCGCGCGGCCCTGAGCAGCACCGCGGCCCGATCCGAGGAACTGGGCGAGCGATCTTCGGTGAGCCCCGCCACCGCAGCTGAGGGGCCGAGCGGGCTCGCCGCAGCGAGCGCGGGGTTGAGGGCGGACTCGCCGCCGGTGGCAACGGTGCCATCGGGCAGGACGCTGTCGCCAGCGGCGATGATCGGCGCCTGCGGATAACCGTAAATGCGCCGGATGCGCTCGCGCAGCGGCGGATGGGTTTGCGACCAGCCGTTCGCGCCGCGCTCGTTGGCGAACCACAGATGTGCCGCTATCTGCGCGTATCCGCCCAGCCGGGGTTGCCTGCCGGCGCCAAGAATCTTGCGCAGCGCGCGCCCCAGGGCATCGCCGTGACGGGTCAGCTGAACCGCACGGGCGTCGGCCAGATACTCGCGCTGGCGACTCACGCCAGCCTGAAGGGCGATCGCCGCCAACCGTCCCACGGAGCCGATCGCGATCAGCGCGACGCCCATGAGCGCCAGCATCGGCCAAACGAAGGTAGTCCGGCGAAAATGGTGCCGCGAACTCAGCGTGCCCTGCATCAGGCTGGCGCCGAGCAGGCCGAGCGAACAGAACCCGTAGA
>JAHEMI010000122.1 GCA_024643785.1 Burkholderiaceae bacterium | reverse complement strand
GGCTTCGACACCGTCTTCGCGGTGATCCTCGGCACCGGGGTCGGCGGCGGGCTGGCGGTCAATGGCCGGGTGCTGTTGGGGGCCAACGCCATCGCCGGGGAGTGGGGACACAATCCGCTGCCCTCGCCACAGCCTGACGAACTGCCCGGGCTGCGCTGCTATTGCGGCCGGCGCAACTGCGTCGAGACCTGGCTCTCGGGCCCGGGGCTGCTCGCCGATCACGCCCGCCGCGGCGGCGCGCAGTCCTCGCCCGCGGAAATCGTCGCGGCGGCACGCGCCGGCGAGACGCAGGCCGGCGAGACCCTGGCGCGTTACGGCGAGCGGCTGGCGCGCTCGCTGGCGGTGGTGATCAACATCTTCGATCCGGATGCCATCGTGCTGGCCGGGGGGCTGTCGAACATCGCCGAGCTCTACGATGAGGTGCCCCGTCACTGGGGCAGGACGGTGTTCTCCGATCGGGTCGCAACTCGCCTGCTGCGCAGCAGGCACGGCGACTCCTCCGGGGTGCGCGGCGCTGCCTGGCTGTGGCCGCTCGGCCTGCCCGATGCCGGGCACGCCAGCAATCCCGGCTAGGGCGCAGCAGCGGGGTCGATGGCGGCGAGTTCGTCGAACGGCCAGCGGGGGCGGACTTCGAAGGAGCGATCCCGGCTGGGCGGCGCTGCCCCGCCGGCCAGGCGCAGGGCCCCGACCAGCGCGATCATTGCCCCGTTATCGGTGCACAGCTCGAACTCCGGGAAGTGCAGCGCAAAGCCGTCGCGTTCCTGGGCCGCGGCGAGGCGCTCGCGCAGCCGGCGGTTGGCGCTGACCCCGCCGGCCACCACCAGGCGTGAGACGCCACAGCTGGTCAGCGCCGCGACCGCCTTGGCGGCGAGCACTTCGGTGATGGCTTCCTGGGCCTCCCAGGCGAGGTCGGCCCGTGCCGCATCATCGGCGAACCCGGCGCGGGCGGCGGTCATCACCGCGGTCTTGAGCCCGCTGAAGCTGAAATCCAGGTTTCCCGATTGCAGCATCGGCCGCGGCAGCGAATAGCGCCCGGGCCGTCCGCGGGCGGCCAGCGCGGCGATCGCCGGACCACCGGGGTAGCCGAGCTCGAGCAGCTTGGCGCTCTTGTCAAAGGCTTCGCCGGCGGCGTCGTCGAGGGTTTCGCCAAGCAAGCGGTAGTGGCCCACCCCGGCGACCTCGAGCAGTTGGGTGTGCCCGCCCGAGACCAGCAGCGCGACAAAGGGAAACTCCGGCGGGTCGCTGGAGAGCAGCGGCGAGAGCAGGTGCCCTTCGAGGTGATGCACCCCGATGGCGGGAATTTCCAGCGCAGTGGCCAGCGCCGCCGCGGTCGCCGCACCCACCAGCAGCGCCCCGACCAGGCCCGGTCCGGCGGTATAGGCGATTGCGTCGATATCGCCCGGCCCCAGCCCGGCACTCGCCAGCACCTGCTCGGTCAGCGGCAGCACTCGCTGGATATGGTCGCGGGAAGCCAGTTCCGGGACCACGCCGCCGAAGTTCTCGTGCATCGCGATCTGCGAGTGCAGGGCGTGAGCCAGCAGCCCGCGCCCGGTGTCGTAGAGCGCGATCCCGGTCTCGTCGCAGGAGGTTTCGATGCCAAGGACAATCATGGGCCGACAGTTTACCCGCCCGGGGCGCTCGTCCGGCAGGTCGGTGAAACGCCCAAAACGTTGTGCCGACCATGAATTCCCGGCGCCCGCTTGTGCTGCGGCCCTGCTTTCGGTTTGCGGACTGGTTCCGGGCCTGCTAAAATCCTCGATTCTTCAAAGGGGGTGATTTTTTTCATGCCGACCGTCCGACCAAAAGAGAACGAGCCATTTGACGTTGCGCTGCGTCGTTTCAAGCGCACGATCGAGAAAGCGGGCCTCATTACCGAGCTGCGCGCACGCGAGTTCTATGAGAAGCCGACGGCCGAGCGCAAGCGCAAGAAGGCGGCCGCCGTCAAGCGGCACTTCAAGCGTCTGCGCAGCCAGATGCTTCCCAAGAAGATGTACTGATCCGCAAGAAGCCCGCAGCAGCGGGCTTTTTGTTCTATGCCACCGCTTCCCCGCCGAGAGCCCGTCAGGAATCGGCGAGCGCTGACCAGGGAGCTTGCGTGATGCTCAAGGATCGAATTACCGAAGACATGAAGGACGCGATGCGCGCCCGCGACGCCGCGCGCCTGTCGCCGATCCGGATGCTGCTGGCGGCCATCAAGCAGAAGGAAATCGACGATCGGGTCACGCTCGACGATGTCCAGGTCACCGCGGTCGTTAATCGCCAGATCAAGCAGCGTCGTGATTCGATTGCCCAGTTCGAACAAGCCGGCCGCGAAGACCTGGCGTCGCGCGAGCGCGCCGAACTGGAAGTTCTTTCGGCCTACCTGCCCAAACAGGCGGACGCGGCCGAGGTCGCGGCCGAAGTAGATGCCGCCATTGCCGCCAGCGGCGCCAGCGCCGCGCAGGACATGGGCAAGGTGATGGCGATCCTCAAGGCCAAGCTGACCGGCCGCGCCGACCTGTCGGCGATTTCGGCGCTCGTTCGGTCGCGGCTGTCGCAATAGCTGCTGCGCGGTGATCCCGCACGATTTCATCCAGGAACTCCTCTCCCGGCTCGATATCGTCGAGGTGGTCGGACGCAGTGTGGCCCTGCGCAAGGCGGGAGCCAACTACCAGGGTCTGTGCCCGTTTCACGCCGAAAAGACGCCGTCGTTCACGGTCAGCCCGACCAAGCAGTTCTACCACTGCTTCGGCTGCGGCGCGCACGGTTCGGCGATCGGTTTCGTGATGGACCAGTCGGGGCTGTCGTACGTCGAGGCGATCGGCGAGCTTGCCGAGTCGGTCGGCCTGAGCGTGCCCCAGGAAAATCCCCGCGAGGGCCAGTCGCGCGCCGCTCCCGACCTGCTCGAAACGCTGGCGGCGGCGGAGAAGTTCTATCGCAGCCGGCTGCGCGACTCGCAGCAGGCCATCGACTACCTGAAGGGGCGCGGGCTGACCGGCGAGACCGCCGCGCGCTACGGCATCGGCTACGCACCCGAACAATGGCGGGGGCTGGAGGCTGCAGTGCCAGATTACGATCGCGTCGAACTGGTGACCGCCGGGCTGGTGATCGAAAACGAGCCCGAGACCGATGGCGGCCGGCGCAAGCGCTACGACCGGTTCCGCGACCGCGTGATGTTCCCGATCCGCAGCCCGCGCGGCAAGACCATCGGCTTTGGCGGCCGGGTGCTCGGCGCGGGTGAACCCAAGTACCTCAACTCCCCGGAGACGCCGGTGTTCTCCAAGGGCCGTGAGCTCTACGGCCTGTTCGAGGCCCGCGACGAGTTGCGCCACTCCAACCTCGCGATCGTGGTCGAGGGTTACATGGACGTCGTGATGCTGGCCCAGCACGGCGTCGGCAACGCCGTCGCGACGCTCGGTACCGCCACGACCCCGGACCATGTCCGCAAGCTGTTGCGCCTGGTCGACCGGGTGGTGTTTTCGTTCGATGGCGACGCGGCCGGCCGCAAGGCGGCGTGGCGGGCGCTCGAGGCCAGCCTGCCGCAGGCCTCCGACACCAAGGCCATCGAGTTCGTCTTTCTGCCCGATGGGCACGACCCCGACAGCTTCGTGCGGGAGTTCGGCGCCGATGGAATGCGCGCGGCGGTCGCCGAGGCGACGCCGCTGTCGGCGTTGTTGGTCGGCGAACTGAGCGGCCAGGTCGACCTTGGTACCGCCGAGGGCAGGGCGCGGCTGCAGGCGCTGGCCCGGCCGCTGCTGGGCCAACTGTCGGCCCCCGGGCTGCGCGTGCAGCTGATCCACCGGATTGCCGAATTGGCGCGGATCTCGGTGAGCGAATTCGAACGCTACCTCGGCCAAGCCGGCGCTACCGAGCGCGGCGGGGCGAGCGGGCGCGACGCCAGCCGGCAAGGGCCACGCCAGAGTGGGGCGGGGCAGGGACCGTCCCGGGCGCACCAGCGCGGACCGGCGCTCCCCGATCTCGAACGCCGTGCCCGCCTGCTTTCGGCGCTGCGCACGCGCCTGGCTAAGACCGCCACCCCTGGCGACCAATGGTTATCGTCGCGGCTGCTGTCCTGGCTGGACGAACTTGGCAAGCTGCCGGAAGAGGCTTCGCTCGCCGTGGTCTGTGAGGCGATGCGCGCCGGCTGGGCCGACGAAGTGGCGATGATCGAGGGTGACGTCGCCCGGGACTGGGATGGCGTGTCTGGTTTTGCGCCGGCGGAGCTCGAGATCGAGTTCGAAGGCGCGCTCGGCCAGCTGCGCGACCGGGCGATCCGTGACGCCATCGACGTACTGGTGGAGAATGGCGTCGATACTGATGCCGAGCGCCAGCGTTACCAGGAATTGGTGGCACTGAGGCGCCGGACTTGATAAAATTCAAGGTTGCCCCAAATATGTACGGTCCCCCGTCCGCTCATGCGCCGGACCGGCTGACCTGAAAAATCCATTGAACGCACCGTTCGGGGCGGAAACTGAAGAGAGGATCCTCCGTGGCGACGACCAAGAAGGCACCCGTGACACCTGATTCGAAAAAACCCGTGGTCAAAGCTCAGGCGAAAACCGCTGCCAAGCCTGCCCCCAAGGCTGCCGTGAAGAAGGCCCCGGCGAAGGCTGCGCCCAAGTCCCCGGCGAAAGCTGGCGCCAAGGCGGCTACCAGGGCTGCGCCGAAGTCCCCGGCAAAGGTTGCAACCAAGGCCGCGGCCAAATCTGCTGCCAAGGCGCCGGCGAAAGCGCCCGCCAAGGCTCCGACCAAGGCTCCGGCGAAAGCGGCCGCCAAGACCCCGGCGAAAGTGGCCGCCAAGGCTCCGGGCGCGGCTGCGCCCAAGGCTGGCGCCAAGACCGCGGCCAAGGTCCCGGCCAAGACTGGCGCCACGGCTGCGGCCAAGACCGTCGCGAAGGCGGGCACCAAGACCGCGGCCAAGGCTGCTGCCAAGGTTCCGGCCAAAACCGCCGCCAAGGCTGAGGCAGCGCCGGCGAAAGCCGCCAAGACCCCGGCCAAGGCTGGAGCGAAGAAGAAATCTGCCGCCGCAGCGGCGGCGCCCGCCACGCCCGCCAAGGTCAGTGCTGCCGAGGTCGACCAACTCAGCAAGGCGGTCGAACAGGCGACTGCCGCCGATGCCGCCACCGCCGGCCGCAAGAAGAAGGCCGCTGGCGCCAAGCGCGGCCCGAAGAAGAAGTCCAAGGGTGCGAAGGCGAGGGGCGACGATGCCGGCGACGACATCGACGACGGCGACGACAGCCTCGACTATGACGATGCCAACGGCGACTCCGACGATGGCGAGGTCATCCCCGAAGTTCCGGTAGCTCCGGTCAAGACGCGGCGCGGCAGTCGCGCCAAGGAAAAGGCGCTGCTCAAGGAATTCGGTGGCAAGCCGAACATGTCAGACGCCGAGCGCGACGCGACGCGCTCCAGCCTGCGCCAGCTGATCCGCCTGGGCAAGGAGCGCGGCTTCCTGACCTACGCCGAGATCAACGACCACCTGCCGCAGGAACTGGTCGACGTCGAATCGCTCGAATCGATCGTGGCCACGTTCAGCGACATGAACATCCGGGTCTACGAGCAGACTCCGGACGCCGAAACGCTGCTGATGAACGACAATCGTCCGGGTTCTTCGGACGATGATTCCGACGAGGAAGCCGAAGCCGCACTCTCGACGGTCGACTCGGAGTTTGGCCGCACCACCGACCCGGTGCGGATGTACATGCGCGAAATGGGCTCGGTCGAGCTGCTGACGCGCGAAGGCGAGATCGCCATCGCCAAGCGCATCGAGGATGGCCTCAAGCACATGGTCCAGGCGATTTCCGCCTGCCCGACGACGATTGCCGAAGTGCTCGTCGAAGCCCAGAAGGTTTCGGACGGCGCGGCGCGCATCGAGGAAGTGGTCGATGGCCTGATCGATCCGGAAGAAGGCGGTGACCGGGTGTTCGGCGCTGCTGCGTCGGCTTCGGCCGCCGCCGCGGTGGTTGCGGCCGCTGCCGCCAACGCCGCCGGCGAGGACTCGGATGGCGACGACGAGGCCGACCTTGAGGCCGCAGCTGCCGCGGCCCGGGTGGCCGAACTGCGCGCCGCTGCGCTCGAGAAGTTCGCCCACATCACGCAATCTTTCGAGCAGATGCGGGTCGCCTTCGAGAAGGAGGGCTACAAGT
>JAHEMI010000034.1 GCA_024643785.1 Burkholderiaceae bacterium | reverse complement strand
GCCGCGGTGCTACGCCGCGCTGCGGGTGTAGAAGCGCTCCGGTCCGAGCGACTTCAGCACCGCCAGCAGCAGCAACTCCTCGTCGATGTCACCCTCGGCCGAGAAGAGGTGCTGGATCCGGCCGCCGGACGCGCCCGGCTCGAGGCCCCGGATCACCGGCGTGAGCAACTCGCCCATCGACGACACCATGCAGCCCTGCGGGGCCACGTTGAGCACGATCTGCGCGCCAGCGCGCAACTCGTGCGCGGTCTCGCCGATGTAGGGCAGGAGCTCACCGATCGGGCGCATCGTCGGCAGCACCTTGCGCCCCTCCTCGACCAGCCCCTTGGTCGAAGGCGGCAGCGGCACCCGCGCGGCGCGGTAGAGCGGCCCGGCCAGTACCCGGCGCAACAGGAAGCGCCAGCCCTCGGTGCGCCGGCGCAGCGCGCGCTCGCGGCGCAGTGCGTCGCTCCAGTCCCCGGCAATTCCCTGGCGCAGGGCGCTCTCGGCGCGCAGCGAGGCGTCGCGGCTCAGCTCCGCGGTTTCGTCGATCAGGTATTCGAAATATGACCAGACCGGGCTGGCCACGAGGCGCACACGGCGAAAGCCGAGGTTGGCGAGCAGCGCCCGGAAGATCTCCTCGGACTGCGCGACGCGCATGTAGACCTCGCCGCTGATGGCCACGTCGAGCCGCTCCTGCGAGTCCTGCGCAGGTGACCAGCGCCGCGCGAAGGCGCGCAGCTGCCGCCGCAGCTTGCGATCGTGCAGCCCATAGGCGAAGTACTTGACCGCGACCGCCGCCAGCGGGCTGGGCGCCACCAGTCCCAGCGCCCGGCGCCACCCCGGCCCGGGGCCCTGGAACTCCTCGAGGCTGCGATAGACGGCGGTGCGCAGTTCCTCGTAGTCGCGCAGGAACTCCTGGTACTCGTCGTGATCGCGGCACTCGGAGCCGCGGAAATAGAGCTGCTGCAGGACGGCCTGCAAGATCACGCCGAGATAGATGCGGACCATCACCCAATCCTCGACCCCGGCGTTGTAGCCGCTGCTCTCGCTGCCGATCATGAACTGCAGCGCCGCGCCGGGCCCCTGGCAGTCCGCGGCCGCCGGCGTCAGGTGGTCGCGATGCGCGAGCACCTTGTGAACCTCGAGATACTGCCCCTGGCGGCAGGGGCCAAGGCCCTTGTTGTCGAAATAAACCAGCCGCCGACGTCCGGCAAACTGGGGGTCGCCGGCCTCCTGGCGGCGTGCGAAATCGGCAACCGCCCGCAGCAGGTCGCCGTAGACCGCCGCCAAGGGCGCGCAAACGGCGTCGCCGGCGGCCTTGCGGCCTTGCTTGACCAGCGCGTGCAGGTCGTGGTCGGCGCCGTAGTTGTCGACGCAGGTGAAACCGGCGGCACGCAACACCGCCGTCACGCCGCGGTTGTCGGCCATGGTCGGGATGTAGATGACGTCGCCGCGCGCATCGAGCGGTGCATCCATGCCCAGCTGGTCGAGGGCGAGCACCTCGAACGGCGCCGCGTCGCTGCCCCCGAGCTTGGCGTGCAGCCCGAGTTCGAGCTGCTTGACGTAGGTGTTGACGCGATTCTCGAGGTGGGCAAGTTCCTTGAGCGCCGCGTCGGACTGGATCAGCAGGAACGGGCGCTGTTTCATGATCTCGGCCACGACCGGGGTGACCGTCGAATCGGGTCCGCAAGTGAAGGTCGAGACCTGCACCACCGGCAACAGGTCGGCGCCGGACTCGATGCGCTCGAACAGTGCCGCGAGGCGCTGGTGGCGCAGGCTGCGATGCAACCGGCGGCGCGCGGCCGCGTCGATGATCGTCAAGACAGCGTGGGGGTTGCGCCAGTAGACGTGGCCGTAGCGCGGATCGAGCTCGACGTCGAGGACGTAGGACGGGATTGCCGCCATCTGCTTGTCGCGCAGCAGCCGCCGTACGTGGCTGTCGTATATCCCTGGAGTAAGCACGTACTCGCGGCCAACCACCAGTGCCACGCGCACGCCCTTGGCCAGCGCCTCCTCGATCAGGTCGGCGGCAAAGTCCGCCGCGGCGCGCCGCAAGCGGGCATGAGCCGCGAGTGCCCCGGCCACCGCGGCGCGCAACTGCGCGACGCTGGGAGCGAGTCCGTAGTAACTGAATACCGGCTCCAGCCGTTGCTCCAGCTGCAGGCACAGCGCATCGGCATCGAGCTGCGAGAGGTCGAGATTGAAGAGCTGGAAACGCGCCTCGGGGTGGGCCTGGCGGCTCAGGTTCACGGCCACCGCCACGCCGCCCTGGTTGATGGTGCAGGTGCGTCCCAGGCTGGCACCGGCGGTGGGCAGGAAGTCGATCTGGGGCGCGAGAATGATGCCGTGCGGCGCCTGGGCAAGCCGCCTGAACTGGCCCACGGCGCCCATCTGCGGCGCGCAGCTGTCGATGTTGAACAGCGGCTGCGCCTGCGCGAGATCGGACTCGAGCACGTTGTCGACGTGTACCGGGATGCCGAGGCGCTGCAGCAGTTCGGCCAGCAGTCCGGCCCACTCCGAGACGCAAAAGCTGCGCGGTATCACCAGGCGCTGCGGATCGTCGCTGCGCGGATGGCTGCGGTCGAAGAAGTCCCAGATCTCCTTGTAGGTGTCGCGCACCGGCGCCACCGCCGGGGCATTCTTCTTGCGCGCCAGCAGTTCATTGATGCCGCTGCAGCCGCCGAGCGTGAACGAGAACATCTTGGCGCCGCCGGCATCGCGGCAGGTGAGCGCGGCGCGGTTGCAGCTCGATGCCTTGTCGCTGCACACCGCGCCGTTGCAGACCACGATCTGCTTGTCGAAGCGGGTGTCGATCAGGCGTTCCAGCGAGATCGTGACCTCGCCTTCGGGCGCCGCCTGCTGGAGCGTGCGAATCAGCCCAAAACAGGCGCGATGGCCGGGATTCGGCGGCACCAGCGCAAACGCGCGGCCAGCGACCTGCTCCTGCAGACGGTGGGTCGCCGCCAGCGGCAGCGGATCGGAGAGCATCGTCTGGCCGTGCAGCAGCACCACGCAGTCGGCCGGCAGATCGACCTGGTTCCAGAGGGTGCGCGCCATGTTCTCGACGATGGCCCAGTTGGCGGCGGCGAGAATCTCGGCGCGCGGCGCGCCCTGGGCCTGGAGCTTGCGCGCGTTTTCCATCAGGAACACCGCGCAGGTGGCATTGATGAACTGGGCCCGCGGCGCTTCGGCCGCTTCGGCGCAGGCCGCCGCCACGCTCGGGATGCTGAGCATCGCCGCGAGCGTGTCCATCAGGCTGCCGGTGCCGGCCGAGCACTTCAGGTTCATCGCGTTGTTGAACAATTCGGCCTCGGCGAGCGCGATGGTCGAGATCTTGGTGTCCTCGCCGCCGATATCGACCAGGATGCAGAGATCCTCGCGTACACCGCTGACTCCGGCCGCCTTGAGTCGCCGGATGTGCTCTCGGGCGCAGTCGATCGAACCGCGCGCATGGGCGTAGTTCTCGACCAGTACCGAAATCCGTCCGGCGAGTTCGGGGTAGATGTGCTCGAGCGCCTGCTGGACCTGGAAGCGCGCCGAACCGGTGACGCCGATGCCGCGCAGCACCAGGTTCGGGCCGCCCACGGCAAGCAGCGCCTCGAACGAGCGCTTGACGGTCTGGATAGTGTCGCCCGAGTTGCTGTACGCCGCGAGGTGCAGAATCTCCCCGCTCGCGGCGTCGGCGAGCGCCACCTTGGCCATCGTCGAACCGACGTCCAGCCCCATCAGCAGCGGACGGGCAGCGCCGAGTCCAGGAACCGCCTCGTCGGCGAGCCGCAGGAAGCGGTGATCGGCCTGGTAGCGCCGCTGCAGCTCCCTGAAAGCCGGGTATTCGAGCGCAGTGGGCGTCCGCTGTACCCTGGTGTCGGGCTGGGCGATCGCCTCCGGACCCAGGCGGGCGACGAGGTCGTGGAGCGCGTCGAGGACGGCATCGTTGTCGGGGTCGGCCAGGACTTCCCGAACTCCGTTGGCGAGCAGGAAATCTGCCGCGCAGTCACGGGCGAAGCGCCACCTGAAGACCCGGCCGGTGAGGCAGACCTTGCTGAAGCCCGGCGGCAGCTTGCGGCAGGCCTTGAGCACTTCCGATTTCAGGGTCACGGCGAGCGCCATGTCCAGCGGGATCCCCTGGTTCTTGTCGGAAATCGTCGCCGACGAGGCGAACACGCCGCAGCGGTCGGCGCGCACCAGCACCTTGCGGCGGCGCTCGCTCCCCGCCGCACCCAGGAACGGCGCGAGCAAGCGGTCGACGTCGTCGCGCTGCAGGCCGAGTTTTTGCAGCACGCGGTCGAGATTGACGCCCGAGCCGGCGCCACAGCGCGGGTTGACCGTCAGCAGGTCGTCGACCAGCGCGCCGGCGCGGTCAACGGCCAGCACCAGGTAGCCCGAGGCCGAGAGTTCGACCATCGCCAGTCGCTCGAGCGCGGCGTTGCCGGGCTGACACATCATCTGGCGCGCCGCGAGCCACGAGGCTGCCGCGGGCTGAAACACCGCGCCGCGACCGATGGCACTGCATACCATGGGAGCGAGCTTGCCGCGCACGTACAGCGGCGCCTCGCTGCCAGCCGCTGCGAGCCCCTGCAGGTCGGCGGCAACCGCCGCCGCAAGCTCACCGTCGGCCGGCACCACCCGGTCACGAACTATCAATCCGGCGCGATCGCGACCCTGGATGCGCACGCAGGCGATGCCGGCATCGACGTACAGTCCCCAGGCGCGTTCCAGCAGCGGCACCCCGGCCTCCGGCCGCCCCGGCCTGGTTCGCGGTCGCGCCGTCGGCGCGCGCCCCTTGCGCAGGGGCCCTCGACGATAGCTGTTCATGATTCCGGGCCTCGACGGTCGATGATTTCCGTACGGTCAAACCCAAAAACAGTAGCTGCTTGCTCCATCGCGAACTCGCTCGACAACGGCGACAATGCACCCAGCGTCGCAGTGAAATCCGCGCGGCTCCCCCGTCAGATGTCGGCAGGTGCCAAGTCATATTAAGTTGTCGGCAAGAGTCCTGCAATGGGCGGCGGCGCGGCGCCGGTGCCTGGAGCGCTTAGGCTGTGCGCGCACCCGCCGGGGGTTGCGCGCTGATCGACCGCGCCAATTCCCGCCCCCAGATCACGCAGGCCCCCGGGCCGGGATGGAAGCCGTCGCTGGCGATCAGCGAGGGATCGGTGCTGTCGGGCAGGGGCACGTAGTGCAGGCCGGGGCGCCGCGAGACCCAGGCGCCCAGCGAGCTGCTGAAGTGCCGGGACCGCCGTCCCAGATACCAGCGCAGCGGCTGGGGCAGGAGCGGGAAGCGATGCATCGGCGGCAAGCCCGAAAGCCACACCGTCGTAACGCCCCAGCGCGTGCGCAGCTGCGCGATCAGCGCTTCCATTCCCGCCAGCCAGGCAGCGACGCCCACCCGGCTGGTCAGGTCGTTGACGCCGAGCGCGACCACCGCGATGTCGAACTCGCCGGGCTCTGCCGCTGCGAGCATCGCCAGCGCCTCGCGTGTCGTGACACCCGAACGCGCCACCACCCGCCATTGGATTGCGCTATCAGGCAGCACGGCGTGAAGCGAGCGCGCCAGCTGCCCGGCAAGCGCCTCGTCCTGCGTCGCCACCCCGACGCCGGCTACCGCCGAATCACCGACCAACAGCACCCGCAGCGCCGCTGACCCGCTGCCGCAGCGTCCACAGCGCGGGCCCGCCGCTTCGGGCAACTCCTGGGCCAGTTGCCGCGCCCGGCGCCCCTGCGCGAGCAGCAATGGCGCGAGCGCCAGGGCGATCAGTTCATCGATCATGAGTTCTCGGGGCCGTAGTATTCTTGGCGCTCTTCAATCGGAACCGACCATGAACCTCAAGGAACTGGCGCTGCGCCTGCCCATCCCGGTGATCGCCTCGCCGCTGTTCATCATCTCGACTCCTGAGCTCGTCATCGCGCAATGCCAGGCCGGCGTGGTCGGCTCGTTCCCGGCGCTCAACGCGCGCCCGGCCGAAGTTCTCGAGCAGTGGCTGATTCGCATCACCAGCGAACTCGCGGCCTGGGACCGGGAACATCCCGATCGGCCGGCAGCGCCGTTCGCGGTCAACCAGATCGTGCACCGCTCCAATGACCGGCTCGAGCATGACCTGGCGCTGTGCGTGAAGTACCAGGTGCCGATCGTGATCACGTCGCTGGGCGCGCGCACCGATCTCAACGACGCGGTCCACTCCTATGGCGGCGTGGTGCTGCACGACGTGATCGACCAGAAGTTCGCCCACAAGGCGGTCGAGAAAGGCGCCGACGGACTGATCCTGGTGGCCACCGGGGCGGGCGGCCACGCCGGCACGGTCTCCCCGTTCGCGCTGGTCGAGGAAACCCGCCAGTGGTTCGACGGTCCGCTGGCGCTGGCCGGCTCGATCGCCACCGGCGACGCGGTGCTTGCAGCCCGGGCGCTGGGCGCCGACTTCGCCTACATCGGTTCGCCCTTCATCGCCACCCGGGAAGCCAACGCCGCCGAAGCCTACAAGCAGGCAATCGTCGGCTGCGGCGCCGAGGACATCATCTACACCAACCTCTTCACCGGGGTTCACGGCAATTACCTGCGCCCTTCGATCGTCAACGCCGGCCTCGACCCCGACCATCTGCCCGAGAGCGACCCGAGCAAGATGAATTTCGGCTCGGGTTCGGGCGCTGGCGCCAAGGCCTGGCGCGACATCTGGGGGGCTGGCCAGGGGATCGGCGCAATCCACGAGGTGGCTCCGGTTGCCGACTACATCGCCCGGCTGATCAGCCAGTACCGCGACGCGCAACGACGCGTGGCCGCGGCGTAACAGCGCGGCAATTCGCCGGCGATCGCCGGGGGAACGCACCGGTTCGCGGACCAGGACACTCAGAGCTGCGAGAAGTCCGGCTTGCGCTTTTGCATGAAGGCCATGAATGCCTCGCGCGCGGCCGGCTCGGTGAGCATGCGGCTGAATACCGCACCCTCCTCGACCATGGTCTCGGCGATCAGCGCCTGCAGCGGACGCTTCATCAGGCGCTTGGTCTCGAGCACCGAAGCGAGCGGCTTGGCCGCCAGCTTGGCAGCCTGGGCGCGGGCAAACGGCGCGACTTCGGCAGGCGCCAGCACCCGGTTGACGAGCCCCATTTCGCGGGCCTCGGCGGCATCGAAGGGCTCGCCCAGGAGCAGTTTTTCGGAAGCGCGCAGGTAACCGGCCAGAGCGGGCAGCAGGATCGTCGACGCCGCCTCGGGACAGACCCCGAGGTTTACGAACGGCAGGATGAACTGCGCGTTGTCACCGGCGTAGACCAGATCACAGTGCAACAGCAAGGTCGTCCCAACGCCCACTGCCGGACCGCAGACCGCCGCGATCAGCGGCTTGGGAAAGGTAGCGATCTGGCGCAGGAAACGGAATACCGGCGCATCGGGATCGTGGGGCGGATTGGCCAGGAAGTCACCGAGATCGTTGCCGGCGGTAAAGGTGTTCTCATCGCCGGCGAATACCACCGCCCGGGTCTGGGGGTCAGAAGCCGCCTGCTCGAGTGCATCGGCCAGATCAGCGTACATCTGCGCGGTAAGTGCATTCTTGCGCTCGAGCCGATCGAAGCGCAGCACCAGCACTGCACCGTCACGTTCGCTAGCGATCCCCATCTTCTGTCTCCTGTCTTGTTTGGTCGGGGAGGTCGCCCCGCTCGATCCAGCCGATTACCAGCGGCCAGAGCGCCGCGCCATTGCGCCGCCGAAAGAATCCGAAGTGGCCAACCGCGCCCAGGCCGAAGCTTGACGGCGCCAGCACGCGGAACGACACCCGAGCCGAGGAATATAACGCGAAGAGGCGGTGCAGGCTCGCCTCGGTCATCATCTCGTCGTCACGAAAGAGCAGCGCCGCCACGGGTTGCGTGACCGCCGCCAGTTCGGCGCGCAGGGGCGCGCCTTCGCCGCCGAGGTAGAGCGGATGAAGGCACCAGCGGCGCCAGCCCCACATCGCACCGGCCGGAATGTTGCCGATCGTGCCCAGCCGCTCCCCCGGAAAATATCCTGCCAGGGCAATCGCGGCCGGAGCCAGCAGATACCACAGCAACAGCGCCGGAACCCGCAGGCGCGGCGCATTCCAGCGCCAGTAGCCGCTACCGGTGCCGACGGTGATCATCGAGGCCACGCGCTCGTGACCGGGGATCAGCCCGAATATCTGCCCGCCCAGGCTGTGGCCAAACCAATGGATCGGAACCCCGGGGTGGCGCCGCTCGGCGTCGGCAAGCGCAACGGCAGCGTCGCGGCGCGCCCAATCGAAGAGATCGGCCGAAAAGCCGCGCAGCCGTTGTGGCGCCGAGTCGCCGATGCCGCGGTAATCGAAGGTCAGCACGGCGATGTCGTGGTCGGCCAGCCAGCGCGCCATCTGGCCATAGAAATCCTGGCGCACGCCCATCGCCGCGGCCACGACCAGCACTGCCCGCGCTGCGCCCGAAGGCTCGTGCCAGCGCGCCGCAAGCTCGGCACCATCGGCCGTGCGCAAGCGCACGGCCTCAAATGGTGTCCCCGACACTGCGCCTACATGCGTTCGAAAATGCCGGCGGCGCCCATCCCGGTGCCGACGCACATCGTGACCATGCCGTACTTCAGCTGCTGGCGCTTCATGCCGTAGAGCAGGGTCGCCGCGCGGATCGCCCCGGTCGCGCCGAGAGGATGACCCAGCGCGATCGCGCCGCCCATCGGGTTGACGACGTCGGGGTTGAGTCCCAGGTCGCCGATCACCGCCAGCGACTGCGCCGCGAACGCCTCGTTCAGCTCGATCCAGCCCAGATCGTCCTGCTTCAGGCCCGCGCTCTTGAGCGCCGCGGGGATTGCCTCCTTGGGGCCGATCCCCATGATCTCGGCAGGCACCCCGCGCACCGCGAACGAGACGAAGCGCGCCAAGGGCGTCAGGTTGAACTGCTTGAGCATGCGCTCGCTCACCACCAGCAGTGCTCCCGCTCCGTCCGAGGTCTGCGAACTGTTGGCCGCGGTGACGCTGCCCTTGGCGGCGAATACCGGGCGCAGCTTCGCCAGCGCCGCGGCGTTCGAATCGGCGCGCGGCCCTTCGTCGAGCTCGACCATCCGCCGCACCTCGAGCACCTTGCCGGTGGCCAGGTCCGGGCTCTTCTCGATCACTTCGTAGGGGCTGATTTCGGCCGCGAAGTGACCCGCCTGCTGGGCGGCAATCGCCTTGCCATGCGAGGCCAGTGCGAACGCGTCCTGTGCTTCGCGGCTCACCTTCCACTTCTTGGCCACCAGTTCGGCGGTGAGCCCCATCCCGTAGGCGATGCCGATGTTCTCGTCGCCGGCGAACACGCGCGGGTTGATCGACGGCTTGCTGCCACCCATCGGCACCATGCTCATCGATTCACAGCCGCCGGCGATGATCGCGTCCGCCTCGCCGACCCGGATCCGGTCGGCGGCCATCGCTATCGCCGTCAACCCCGAGGCGCAGAAGCGGTTTACGGTCACGCCGCCCACGGTATCGGGCAGCCCGGCCAACAGCACCCCGATGCGCGCGACATTCAGCCCCTGCTCGCCCTCGGGCATCGCACAGCCGATGATCGCGTCCTCGATGAGCGCCGGATCGAACGTCGGGACCTGCTTCATGGCGTTCGCGATCGCGTGCACCAGCAGGTCGTCCGGGCGCACGTTGCGCAGCGCCCCCTTGGGGGCCTTGCCGATCGGCGTGCGGGTGGCGGCGACGATGTAGGCATCTTGCAGTTGTTTGCTCATTGTCGCTCTCCTCAATTGCGAACCGGCTTGCCGGTCTGCATCATTCCCATGATCCGCTCCTGCGTCTTCGGGTGCGTGAGTAGCGACATGAACGCCTCGCGCTCGAGCGTCATGATCCACTCCTCGTCGACCAGGGAGCCCGGTTCGACGTCGCCGCCACACATCACCTGCGCGATGGTGCGCCCGAGGTGGTAGTCGTGGGCCGAGATGAAGCCGCCCTCGCGCATGTTGACGAGTTGCATCTCGATGGTCGAGGCAGCGGAGCGTCCGGCAACCTTGAAGCGCGCGCGCCGCGGTGCCCGGTAACCGGCGTCATACATCGCCTTGGCCTCGCGCACCGCCGCGTAGAGCAATTCGTAGCGATTGAAGACGATCTGATCGTCAGCCAGCAGGTAGCCCATCGCCTGCGCCTCGAGCGCCGATTTGGAGACCTGCGCCATGCCGGCCGCCATGAAGTATTTCTTCAGGAACTCCAGCAGGTTCGCATCCGGAGCGAGTGCTTGCTCCTCGGCCGCACGGCGCGCACCGTAGGCGAGCCCGCCGCCGCCGGGGATCAGCCCGACTCCGACCTCGACCAGCCCGATGTAGCTCTCGATGTTCGCGACCCGGCGCGCGCAATGCACCGCCAGCTCGCAACCGCCGCCCAACGCCATGCCCGAAACCGCGGCCACCGTCGGGATCTGCGCGTAGCGCAGCCGCAGCATTGCGTCCTGGAGCTTCTTCTCCTCGGGGCCAATCGCCTTGGCGCCACCCGACATGAACAGCGGCAGCATCGCCTGCAGGTCGGCTCCGACCGAGAAGGGATCGTCGGGCGACCAGACCACCATGCCCTGGTATTCGCGTTCGGCGAGATCAACCCCCTTGAGCAGCCCGGCCGTGACCCCCGGCCCGATGGCGTGCATCTTGGTCCTGATCGACGCGATCACGACGTCATCGAGGCCGCGCTCGGAGAGCGTCCAGAGCCGGATCGAATCATCCTCGAACAGCGTCTCACCCTGTGCCTTGGAGAGGTCCTCGCCGTGGATCGGCGCGCGGTACACCTGGCGCCGGTAGACCGGCAACTGGATCCGGCCGACGAAACTGTTGCTCGCCGGCGAGTATGAACCCTCGGCCTGATGGACGCCGCCGCGCTCGGCGACCACGCCACTCACCACCCACGCCGGCAGCGGCACATTGGCCAGCGCCTTGCCGGCCTCGATGTCGGCGGCGATCCATCCGGCGACCTGGTTCCAGCCCGCCTGTTGCCAGATCTCGAACGGCCCTTCCTTCTGGCCGAAGCCGAAGCGCAACGCGTGGTCGAGATCACGCGCGTTGTCCGCGATCTCCGCGAGCTTGACGGCCGCGTAGTGCAGGCTGTCGCGGATGATCGCCCAGACAAACTGCGCCTGCGCATTGGTCGATTCGCGCAGCTTGCCCAGACGCTCGCCAGGATCCTTGATCTTCAGGATGCGTGCCACCGTCTCGTCGGCCTTGGCGCCGGCAGCGACGTACTCGCCCTTGGCCGGGTCGAGTCGCAGGATGGTCTTGCCTTCCTTGCGATAGAAGCCCGCGCCGGCCTTCTGGCCCAGCGCGCCCTTCTCGACCAGCCCCTTGACCACCGCCGGTGTCGCATAGACGGCAGCAAATTCGTCGTCGGTCAGGGTCTTCTCCATGGTCGCGATCACGTGCGCCAGGGTGTCGATCCCGACAATGTCCGCGGTGCGGAAGGTTCCCGACTTGGCGCGGCCCATCTTGGTACCGGTCAGGTCATCGACCACGTCGTAGGACAGGCCGAATTTCTCGGCCTCGCAGATCGTCGCCAGCATTCCGAAGGTGCCGACGCGATTGGCGATGAAGTTGGGCGTGTCCTTGGCGCGCACGCAGCCCTTGCCGAGCACGCTGGTCAGGAAGGTCTCGAGATCATCGATGATCTCCGGACGCGTTGCTGGCGTCGCGATCAGTTCCACCAGGTGCATGTAGCGCGGCGGATTGAAGAAGTGCACGCCGCAGAAGCGCTCCCGGAGCGCAGCGTCGAAGCCCTCGGCCAGACCGGCGATCGACAGGCCCGAGGTGTTGCTCGCGAAGATCGCATTGCTTGCGACGAACGGCGCCACCTTGCTGTAGAGGTCGTGCTTCCAGTCCATGCGCTCGGCAATCGCCTCGATGATCAGGTCGCAGCCCTGCAGGGCCTCGAGATCATCGTCGTAGTTCGCCGGCTTGATGAACGCGGCAAGCTCGGGACGCCCGAGCGGCGCCGGATTGAGCTTGCGCAGCGCCTCGATCGCCTTGATCGCGATCCCGCTCTTGGGACCGTCACCCTTGGCCGGCAGGTCATAGAGCATCACGTCGACTTTCGCGTTGACCAGGTGCGCGGCAATCTGCGCGCCCATCACGCCGGCGCCGAGCACCGCCACTTTCCTGACTATGAATTTGGACACTTCAGTCCTCCGTTGTCGTTGCGACCCGCTGACTTATTGCTCGCGCAGCCAGCTCTGGCTGCGGCCCAGCAGCGGTATCCCGATATAACCGCGCACCTCGATCTTCTTGCCGCCGTCGGCCACCCGCAGCTGGCTGCGATAGGTCTTGCCATTGTTCGGGTCGAGGATGGTGCCGCCTTCCCAGACCTCGGCGCCCTTGCGCAACCCCTTGAGGATCTCCATGCCCAATACCGGCTGGTCCTTGAGTTCGCCTTCGCACTTGTCGCACTTGGCGTCTTCCTTGCCGGGAGTGAGCAATTTCTCGATCCGGCCGCTCAGCACACCGCTGTTCTCGACGATGCGGATCAGCGACTTGGCCTGTCCGGTCTCGTCGTCGATGGTCTTCCAGAGACCGACCGGCGAGGGTGCGAGCGCGGCCGCGGTCGCGGTCTGGGCGTGCGCGGCCGGGGCCGCGACCATCAAAGCTGCGGCCAGCGCCAGTGCGCTCGGGAGCCGGAAAGGGGTGCTGCGGGCAGGCGATTGAGGCATGTTGTTCTCCATCAGAAAAGGTCGGCTTCGAGATCCATCAGCGTCTTGGCGCCGGCGCGGACGGTGCGGATCAGCCCGGCGGTTTCCGGATAGAGCCGCGCAAAATAGAAACGTGCCGTGGCCAGCTTGGCGGTGTAGAAGGGGTCGCCGGAATCCTGCTTGTCGAGCGCGACCCGCGCCATCCTGGCCCAGAAATACGACATCACAAAGTGCCCGATGATCCGCAGGTAGTCAACCGACGCGGCTCCGGCTTCGTCCTGATTCTGGAACGCTTTCATGCCGACTTCCATGGTCAGTTTCTCGACCTTGCCGCCGAGCTCGGCGAGCGGGTTGATGAACTCGGCCATTTCGTCGTTGGTGCCCTCTTCCTCGACCAGTTTGGTGACCAGCGCGCCAAAGCGGCGCAGCTTGGCGCCCTGGTCCATCAGGATCTTGCGACCGATCAGGTCCAGCGCCTGGATGCCGTTGGTCCCCTCGTAGATCATCGCGATGCGCGCGTCGCGTACGTACTGCTCGACCCCGGTCTCCTGGATGTAGCCCGACCCGCCGTGGATCTGAAGCGCAAGGTTGGCGCCCAGGAACGCGTTGTCGGTGACGAAGGCCTTGGCCACCGGGGTGAGCAAGGCGGTGAGATCCTCGCACTGCGCGCGAATCTCATCGTCGTCGGTGTGTTCCTCTTCGTCGATCAGCAGCGCGATCCAGTAGAGGAAGGCGCGCGAACCTTCGAGGTAGGCGCGCTGGGTTAGCAGCATCCGGCGGATGTCGGGGTGGACGATGATCGGGTCGGCGCTCTGCTCGGGGTTCTTGGGCCCGGTCAGGGCGCGGCCCTGGAGGCGCTCGCGGGCATAGGTGACCGACGCCTGGTAGGAGATCTCCATCAGCCCCAGGCCCTGCAGCCCGACGCCAAGACGGGCGGCGTTCATCATCAGGAACATCGCGTTCAGCCCCTTGTTGGGCTCGCCCACCAGCCATCCGCTGGCGCCCTCGAAGTCGAGCACGCACGTCGAGTTGCCGTGAATGCCCATCTTCTCCTCGATCCGGGCGCACTGGTAACCGTTGCGCTCGCCCAGGGCGCCATCGGCGTCGGGGATGAACTTGGGCACCACGAACAGCGAGATGCCGCGCACGCCCTCGGGCGCATCGGGCAGGCGCGCCAGCACCAGCTGGACGATGTTCGCGGCCATGTCATGTTCACCCGCCGAGATGAAGATCTTGGTGCCGGTGATGCGGTAGCTGCCGTCGGCGTTGGGCTCGGCGCGGCTGCGCAGCAGCCCGAGGTCGGTGCCGCTGTGCGGCTCGGTCAGGCACATGGTGCCGGTCCATTCTCCCGAGACCAGGCGCGGCAGGTAGAGATCCTGCAGCGCCGGCGTGCCGTAATGGAGCAGGCAGGCATAGGCCCCGTGGGTGAGTCCCGGGTACATCGTCCAGGCCAGGTTGGCGGAGTTGAGCATCTCCTGGATAGCGGTCTGGAGAGCGTGCGGCAGTCCCTGGCCGCCATACTTGACGTCGCAGGACAGCGACGGCCAGCCAGCTTGGCAGAACTGCTCGTAGGCCTCCTTGAATCCCGCGGGAGTGGTCACGACGCCCTCGCCAACGTAGGCGCAGCCTTCGTGGTCGCCATTGAGGTTGGTCGGCGCCAGGACTTCGGAGCAGAACTTCCCTGCTTCCTCGACGACCTGGTCGATGAGGTCACGGCTGACGTCGGCGTGGTGGGCCAGGGTGTTCAGCTTGGGTTCGATACCCAGCAGTTCGTGCTGGACGAACTGGATGTCGCGCAGAGGCGGGATGAATTGCGGCATGAGGAGCTCCTTCGAATGCTGTTGGTCTAAGCAGTTGTTATCGATTAAAAGCGAACGTTCGTGCGTTTTCGGTTGAATACCAGTTGAACATGCTCAGGCCGCCTGCGCCACGACGCGGCGTGCGGCGATGATGCGCTCGAACGCGCGCTTGGCGCGCTCGGGGGCGCTCTGGTTGCCGAGCAGGCGGGCGTCATGGTGCAGCACCAGGATGATCCCGTAGAGGTCGAAGATCATCTCGGAGATATCGGTGTCGGGCTGCAGTTCGCCCGAATCGACGCCCTGCTGCAACGCCCGCGCCAGTTCACGATGCCAGGAGCGGACCATGGCGACGAGTTCGTCGCGCACGGCACCCGGCCGGTCGTCGTACTCGGCGGCACCTGATATCCAGAGGCACCCGCGGGCGGCCTCGATGGTGGTGAGTTCCAGCCAGTGCGCGAATATCGCCTCGAGACGCGCCACCCCGCGGCGCTCGCGCAGGCTGGGAACCAGCACCTCGTCGACGAAGCGGCGCTCGTATTCCTTGAGAACCGAAATCTGCAGGTCTTCACGCGAGCCGAAGTGCGCGAAGACACCGCTCTTGGACATCTGCATGCGCTCGGCCAGGGTGCCGATGGTCAGCCCCTCGAGACCCTGACGGGCCGAGAGTTCAAGCGCCGCCTCGAGGATTGCGGCCCGCGTCTGTTCGCCTTTGCGCACGATCGGAAGTGTCCCTATATGGCTTTAATTTTTAGAACGATCGTACTATTCTATCTGTTGCCGTCTTTGTCAAGCGGTTTTCCAGCTTGTGCGCGTGGTTTTCGACGGATGTCCCGCCGGTGCCGGTACCCCGGTCGCTGGCGTTTAACGCGGGCGGCACCTAAAGTGTGGGCTGAACTGCGCCGCGACGGCGCTGGTGAAAAGAGGGAGAAAAGGTCATGGAACAATCCGAATTCTTTACCGCCCTGCGAAGTTCGCTGGGTGTCGAAGTGCCGGCAATCATGGGGGCTGTGTTGCTGCTGCTGGCCGGCTGGGTGGTGGCGCTGATCGCCGCCGCGGCCACGCGCCGGCTGCTCGATGCCATCGGAATCGACCAGCGCGGCGAGTCGCTGCTCGGCCAGCGGGTGGGACTGGCGCTGGGGATTTCCCGGGTGGTGTTCTGGTTCATCCTGCTGATCGCGCTGGTCGCGGGCTTCAACAGCCTCGACCTGCAGATGGTGTCGGCACCATTCGCCAACCTGATCAATGAGGTGCTCGGATTCCTGCCACGACTGGCGGCCGGGTTCGCGCTGGCGGCGGTTGGCTGGATTCTCGCGGTGCTGGTGCGCACCGCGCTCATCAGGATCCTGGCGCTGACCACGCTCGACGAGCGCCTCAGCGCTGCTGCCGGCACGGCACCAATCAGCGCCAGCATCGGCCAGGTAGCCTACTGGGTGATCATGCTGCTGTTCCTGCCACTGGTGCTGGCGGCGCTCAACCTGCACGGCCTGCTCGAACCGGTCGAAGACCTGGTGGCAACGCTGCTCGCCTTCCTGCCCAGCCTGATCGGAGCCGTCGTCATCGGCGTGGTCGGACTGCTGGTCGCGCGCATCGCCCGCGGCATCGTGGTCAACCTGATGGAGGCCACCCGCGCCCAGTCGGTGGCGCAGCGCCTGGGAATCAGCGAACAGCTGGACCTGCCGAAGGTATCGGGAACAATCGTGTTCCTGCTGATCTTCGTGCCGGCGCTGATCTCGGCACTCGACGCCCTGCGCATCGAGGCGATCTCGGGACCCGCCACCAGTCTGCTCAACGACCTGGTCGACGCCCTGCCCCACGTGCTCGCGGCCGGGCTGATCCTGGCGATCACCTTCTACGTTGCGCGCTTCGTGGCGGCGCTGGTCAGCACGCTGCTGGCCGGGATCGGCACCGACGCGCTGCCCGGGAAATTCGGCGTCCAGCAGGTTTTCGGCGAACTCAAGCTCTCTGAAGTGGTGGGTCGCCTGGTGATGTTCTTCGCGATGCTGTTCGCGGTCGTCGAAGCCGCCAACCGGCTCGACTTCGGACAGGTGCGCGACCTGGTTTCGAACTTCATCAGTTTTGGCGCCGACGTGCTGCTCGGAGCGGTCGTCCTGCTGATCGGGTTCTGGCTGGCCAACCTGGTCTCCGATGCGGTGCGCAAGGGTGACCGCAGCGGCTCCAACTGGCTCTCCGGCCTGGTGCGGATGGTGATCATCGGCCTGGTGGTGGCGATGGGGCTGCGGGCGATGGGCATCGCCGACACCATCGTCGACCTGGCCTTCGGCCTGACGCTCGGTTCGATCGCAATTGCGGTGGCGCTGTCCTTCGGTCTTGGCGGCCGCGAGGCGGCCGGCAAGCTGATGGAGCACTGGCTCAGCAAGCTGCGCCGCGACTGAACCCCCGGGCGGGAGGACACCTCCCGCCCGGCCCGGCATTGCCGGACATTGCGGCCGGCCCCCTCGGGGGCGCCGACCGCGTCGCGTCAGCGGGTTTGCGGGAAGCTGAACTCCGCGCCCTTGGCGATGCTGTCGGGCCAGCGCTGCATCACCGCCTTGTGACGGGTGTAGAAACGAACGCCCTCGGGGCCATAGGCGTGGTGGTCGCCGAACAGGCTGCGCTTCCAGCCGCCAAAGCTGTTGAACGCCATCGGCACCGGGATCGGCACGTTGACGCCGACCATGCCGACCTGGATGTTGCGCACGAACTCGCGCGCCACCCCGCCGTCGCTGGTGAAGACCGCCACGCCGTTGCCGTACTGGTTGCCGTTGATGAGCGCAACCGCGGCCGCCAGGTCCGGCACCCGGACCACGCACAGCACCGGCCCGAAGATTTCTTCGCGATAGATCGTCATCTCGGGGGTGACGTGGTCGAACAGCGTGCCACCGGTGAAGAAACCGTTTTCATACCCCGGCACCTTGCAGCCGCGACCGTCGACCACCAGTTTTGCGCCTTCCTTGACCCCGGCGCCGATCAGCGACTCGATGCGATCGCGCGCGACCCGGGTGACGATCGGCCCCATCTCGACGCCGTCCTCGTGACCTTCGCCGATGCGCAGCGCGGCGGCCCGCGCCGCGAGCCGCTCGACCAGGGGATCGGCGACCGAGCCAACCGCCACCGCCACCGAGATCGCCATGCAGCGCTCGCCGGCCGAACCATAGCCGGCACCGATCAGCGCATCGACCGCCTGGTCCATGTTGGCGTCGGGCATCACCACCATGTGGTTCTTGGCGCCGCCCAAAGCCTGCACCCGCTTGCCGTGGGCGCTGCCGGTGGCGTAGATATGCTCGGCCACCGGGGTCGAGCCGACGAAGCTCACCGCCGCCACGTCGGGGTGCTCGAGCAGGCCGTCGACCGCAACCTTGTCGCCCTGCAAGACGTTGAACGCCCCGTCAGGCAGTCCGGCCTCCTTCAGCAGCTCGGCCATCAACAGACTGGCCGAGGGATCGCGCTCGGACGGCTTGAGCACGAAGGTATTGCCGCAGGCGAGTGCGATCGGGTACATCCACATCGGCACCATCGCCGGGAAATTGAACGGCGTGATGCCGGCGCAGACACCCAGCGGCTGGCGCATCGACCAGGCGTCCATGCCACGCGACACCTGCTCGGTGTACTCGCCCTTGAGCAGCTGCGGAATGCCGGTCGCGAACTCGACCACGTCGATGCCGCGCGCCACTTCGCCGAGCGCATCCGGGTAGACCTTGCCGTGTTCGCGCACCAGATGCTCGGCTAGCTCGGAGCGGCGCTCCTGCAGCAGCGCGAGGAAACGGAACATCACCCGCGCCCGCAACAACGGTGGTTGCTGCGACCAGGCCGGGAATGCCGCCGCCGCCGCCGCGACCGCGGCATTGACCTCGGCGAGGTCGGCAAGGTGCAGCCGCCCGGCTACTTCGCCGGTGGCGGGGTTGTAGATGTCGCTGTGCATGCCCGACTTGGTCGGCACGCGCTCGCCAGCGATGTAATGGGTGACTTCGTAGAGACTCATGGTTTTCTCCCTCTTGTATGCCTTACGATTCTATGGCGTGGCCGGTTCGGAGGCCAATTCGGCGCCGACGATCCAGCCCTCGAGAGCGTCGAGCGGCGCAGGCGCGCCCCAATTGGCCTGACCCCGGGCCCACTGCGCCTGCGCCAGGCACAGCAGGGCCGCCAGGCGGCCGCCGCGATCGTCGGCAATCACCGCGGCCCGGTCCGCGCGGGCGAGTCGGACTTGCACCCCCAGCGAAGGGTGGCCGCGCTCGAGCGCGTCGACCAGCCGCTCGCGCTCCAGTTCACGCACGTCACCCCGGCCGCTGCGCACGCCGCTGCGCCACACCCCGCGGGTCACCGGCATGGCTGCGAGCGCCGGATTGCCCTCGAGCGCAATACGCCGGCTGTCGCCTTCCCGGATTCCCGGTATCGCGACTCCGGCCGACAGCAGCCGGGGGGCGCCGGCCTGGCAACGCAGGGCGTGGCGGGTGCCGATCCGCCCCATCGCCGGCTGAGCGCCGGCGACGCGCTCGGTAGCGCGCAGGGCGAAGCGCCGGCCACGGGGACGCCCGGCACAGAAATCCCGCAATTGCGCGGCCAGGGCCACCCGCCCGAGTCGCTCGAGCGCCGGAACCAGTTGCTCCCAGCGCAACGGCCAGGCCCGTGCCTCGACCAGCTCGCGCGCCAGCCCGAAGGGGAAATCGAAGGCTCCGAGCCAGGGTCCGGGAGCCGCGAGCAGCAGTTCGAAGTGCGCCAGGCTGGTGGCCTGCTCGAAGCCGGCGAGCTCGAGACCGCCCTCCACCACCAGGCCGTGCGCCAGCCAGATCGGGCGGCGCGGCGACGGCCGGTCATGGAATCCGACACCCAGCAGAGACACGGCAGCCATTCAGTAGCGTCCCGAAACGCCGCTGAGCGAAACACCCAGCCGCAGGATTGCGAACGCGAACCAGTTGATGATGCGCACCGGCCACGGACGGCGGCGATGATGCTTCAGCTCGACCGCCTTGCCGCCCTCGGCAATGGCGGCACCCAGACGCGCGCGCAGTTCGGCCGCGAACCCCGTATCGGCCACGACCACGTTGGCCTCGCGGGCCAGCAGCAGCGAGAAGGGATCGATGTTCGAAGAGCCCACCGTAGCGAGGTCGTCGATCACCGCCACCTTGGCATGCAGGAAGCTCTTGCGGTACTCGACGATTTCGACGCCCGCATGCAGTAGCTCGTCATAAAGGGCCTGGGAAGCATAGTGCTGCAGACGGTATTCCACCCGCCCCTGGAGCAGCAGCCGCACCCGCACCCCGCGGCGGGCGGCAAGCACCAGCGCCCGGCGCATCCGCACGCCCGGAAAGAAATAGGCACAGGCAATCAGTACTTCGCGCCGGGCGTGGCCGATCGCACGCAGGTACCAGCGCTCGATCGTGCGCCGGAACCGGAAGTTGTCGCGCAGTATCAACATTGCCCTGGTGCTGCCGTAGTGCGTCACGTCGCTGTTCACGATCTCGGGCAGCTGCGGCGGCTGGTGGCCGCTGCGCCAGCCGCGGCGCAGCGAACGGTTGACAATCACCGTTTCCCACCACAGGCGCTGCACCGCCAGGTGCGCCAGGGCCGCGAGGGGACCACGCAGCCGCACCGCGTAATCGAGCCGCGGACTGTCCAGGTGACCGTGATTGGGGTCGTTGTAGTCGTCGAGCAGGTTGATCCCACCGACAAACACGGTGCTGGCGTCGATCACCGCGATCTTGCGATGCATTCGCCGCAACCGGTTCCGGTCGGGGGCGAAGCGGCGCCGCTCGGCGCGAAAGATCTCAACGGCGACGCCCGCGGCAGCGAGCGCGCTTGCGACCTCGCCTGCCAGCAGCGGTGTGCCAAAGCCGTCGACGAGCACGTGGACCTGCACCCCGCGCGCGGCGGCGGCGGCCATCCGCGCCGCGATGTCGCGGCCGCTGCGATCGTCGGCGAAGATGTAGGTCTCGATGAATATCGTGGTGCGCGCACCGTCGATCGCGCTGGCCAGCGCCGGAAAATACTCGGCGCCGGATTCCAGCATCATGACTTCGTGGCCGCCCCGCATCACTGGCCGGAGGCTTTCGAACCACGGCGTGGCGACGACGCTCGGGCCGGTGCTCACGCTATCAGGTCCGCTGCCTGGTGCGAGGCGCTCGCGGTCGCGGCGGCGGGCGGCGCGA
This sequence comes from Burkholderiaceae bacterium, assembly GCA_024643785.1. GTDB lineage: Bacteria > Pseudomonadota > Gammaproteobacteria > Burkholderiales > Burkholderiaceae_E > JAGXFR01. Next base: position 3,483 of record JAHEMI010000034.1, on the reverse strand, counting down.
ATACGCCCGCGCATCAGAACGCGACGGCTGCAGCACGAGTTCAGCGATCAGCGGGCTGTGGTCGGAAAGCCGCGCCCACTCCGGTCCGCGCAGTACATGGGCGTCGCGGACGCTGAAACCACGCTGGTAGATCCGGTCCATGCGCAGCCACGGCGCCGCCGCCGGGTAGGTGCGCGCCGAGCGCACGCGGCGCTCCAGCCACGCCGGCTCATCGGGCAGCTCAACGCCCATCCCCGCGAGGCGGTCACGGACGTAATAGACTGCGCGGCGCGCCGCATGGAAGCGCGGATTGCGGGTATCGAATACCTCGAGTACGTCGAGTTCGCTGCACAGCAGATTGGAGAGGCGGTTGCGCCAGTCGTTGAAATCGCCGCCGATGATCAGCGGCGCCCCCGGCGGCACCGCCCGCTTGATCCAGTCGATCAGCGCATCGGTCTGGCGCATCCGGCTGCGCGCCAAGAGGCCAAAGTGCACGACGAAGCAGTGGACCTCGGTGTTGCCGATCGCGAGCACGCAATGGAGCACGCCGCGCTTCTCCAGCGCGTGATCGGAGACATCGCGGTTTTCCTGGCTCACGATCGGGAAGCGCGACAGCAGCGCATTGCCGTGGTGGCCGTGAAGGTAGTTGGCATTGCTGCCGTAGGCGGACTCGAAGATCCTCTTGAGCGACGGCGAACGCGCCAGAAACACATCCTGCGGCTCCGCAGGCCACTCCGCCATCGTGCGCACGTTGCGTTCGTTGTGGCCCTGCACCTCCTGGAGCAGGATCAGGTCGGCGTCGAGCTCATGGATGCGCGAGCGCAGCTCGTGGATCGTCGACACCCGGCGCAGTCCAAGGAAGTCGCGCAGCACGCCCTTGTGGATGTTGTAGGTTGCGACCCGCAGCGTATTGGGTGATTTCATTTCCGGCCCGCCGCAATTCTGACCGGCGCTGCGCTCTGCTGCGCTACCCGCGTCGGCAACTGCCGGATTGCCTCGACGTTGCTCCAGGAAAAGCAGCGTTCGGCGGCATCACGCCAGTGTAGCCATTGGGCACGCAGGTGTTCGCGTTCGGCGATCGTGACCGCAACCGGCGCCGGCAGCAGCAGCCCGAAGACGTGTTCGACGTTGCGCGTCACGCCGGGCGCGTAGCGCGAGCGCCAATGGCGATAGATCTCGTAGTCGTTCTCGAGATGCCAGTCGCTCAGCTGCCCGTCAGCGGGCGCGATGCCGGTCTCCTCGAGAACCTCGCGCCGGCAGGTCTGGGCCAGCGGCTCGTCGGCGTGGTTGCGGCTGCCGGTCACCGACTGCCAGAAGCCGGGGTGATCGGAGCGTTCGAGCAACAACACCTGCAGATCGGCGGTATGGATGACGACCAGCACCGACTCCGGAATCTTGTACCGGGGTCCATGCTCAAGCTCGCTGTCGCTCATCACTCCAACTCCCGCGCCCGTCACCTGGTGGCGGGCGTCGCCCGGCTTCACTCGGTGCGCGCCTCCGGGTTGCGCAACCGGATGTGCAGTTCGCGCAGCTGGCGTTCGTCGACTGCCGACGGCGCCTGGGTCAACAGACATTGTGCGCGCTGCGTCTTCGGGAACGCGATAACGTCCCGGATCGAATCAGCGCCCGCCATCATGGTGACGATCCGGTCGAGACCGAACGCGATCCCGCCGTGCGGCGGCGCGCCGTACTGCAGGGCATCAAGCAGGAAGCCGAACTTCACGCGGGCATCCTCGGCGTTGATCGCCAGCGCGCGGAAGACCTTGCTCTGCACTTCCTCGCGATGGATACGGACCGAGCCGCCGCCGATTTCCCAGCCGTTGAGAACCATGTCGTAGGCCTTGGCGAGACACTTGCCGGGATCGGTGCCGAGGAAATCCTCGTGCCCTTCCTTGGGCGCGGTGAACGGATGGTGACAGGCCACCCAGCGCTGGTCTTCCTCGGAAAATTCGAACATCGGGAAGTCGGTCACCCAAAGCGGTTTCCAGCCCGCCTCGAACAGGCCGTGGGCACGGCCGAACTCGGAAGTTCCGATCCGGCCGCGCAGGGCCCCGATGGCATCGTTGACGACCTTGGCGCGGTCGGCGCCGAAGAAAATCAGGTCGCCGTCACGGGCTCCGGTGCGCTCGATGATTGCCGCCAGCGCCGCGTCGTGGAGGTTCTTGACGATCGGCGACTGCAGGCCCTCGCGGCCCTTGGCCGCTTCGTTGACCTTGATGTAGGCCAACCCGCGCGCCCCATAGATCGCGACGAACTCGCCATAGTTGTCGATCTCGCTGCGCGGCATCTGCGCGCCGCCGGGAATGCGCAATCCGACCACCCGGCCGTCGGGGAGGTTGGCCGCCGAGGCGAACACCTTGAAATCGACGTCGCGCATCACATCGGTCAATTCGGTGAACTCGAGCTTGACGCGCATGTCCGGCTTGTCGGAACCGAACCGGTGCATCGCCTCGCCGTAGGTCATCGACGGGAACTGGGCCGGCAACTCGACTTCCTGAACCGAAGCGAAGACGCTGCGGATCATGTCCTCGAAGATCGCGCGAATCTCGGTCTCGCCCAGGAACGAGGTCTCGCAGTCGATCTGCGTGAACTCGGGCTGGCGATCGGAGCGCAGGTCCTCGTCGCGGAAGCACTTGGTGATCTGGTAGTAGCGGTCGAACCCGGCGACCATCAGCATCTGCTTGAAGAGCTGGGGCGATTGCGGCAGCGCAAAGAACTGGCCGGCATTGACCCGCGACGGCACCAGGTAGTCGCGCGCCCCTTCGGGAGTCGACTTGGTCAGCATCGGCGTCTCGACGTCGACGAAGCCGAGCGCGTCGAGGTAGCGCCGCACCGCCATCGTCACCCGATAGCGCAGCATCAGGTTGCGCTGCATCTGCGGACGGCGCAGGTCCAGCACCCGATGGGTCAGCCGGGTGGTCTCGGAAAGATTGTCGTCGTCAAGCTGGAAAGGCGGCGTCACCGAGGGATTGAGAATCTCGAGCTCCTCGCAGAGCACCTCGACCTCGCCACTCTTCAGGTTGGGGTTCTCGGTGCCCGCCGGACGCCGGCGCACCCGGCCGCGCACCCGCACGCAGAACTCGTTGCGGATCTTCTCGGCCACGGAGAAGGTCTGTTCACGGTCGGGATCACAGACGACCTGGGCCAGCCCCTCGCGATCGCGCAGGTCGATGAAGATCACTCCGCCGTGGTCGCGCCGGCGCTGTACCCAGCCGAACAGGGTGACGCTCTGGTCCAGGTGTTCGGCCGACAGCAGGCCAGTGTAACAAGTGCGCATTATGGTCATTTCTCCGTTGTGCCAGCGCCTGCGCTGCGGGCCCACGGCCCGGCGCTGGCCTGAGCTCAGTCCTTGATTGGATTCTTTGCCGCTTCAGCGTCGCCCGGCGCCAAGCCAGGTCCGACCACGCCCATCGAGATGACATATTTCAGCGCCTCGTCGACGCTCATCGACAGTTCGATGACATCGGTGCGCGGCAGCATGAGGAAGAAGCCCGAGGTCGGGTT
>JAHEMI010000121.1 GCA_024643785.1 Burkholderiaceae bacterium | reverse complement strand
TGGGCGGCGCTGATGATCCCGCCCCCGAGGCAGACCTCGCCCCGGTAAAGCACCGCGCTTTGCCCAGGTGTCACCGCCCACTGCGGCTGCGGAAAATGAAGCCGGAACGATTCATCGCCGTCACTGGTGATCGAGCACTCGGCGTCGCTCTGCCGGTAGCGGGTCTTGGCAGACAGGCTGGCATCCGTGCTGGCCGGCGGCCCACCGGCGACCCAGTGGGCGTCGAGCGCAGCGAGTTCATTGGTCAGCAGCCAGGGATGGTCGTGGCCCTGGACCACCAGCAGTGTATTGCTCGCCATTTCCTTGCGCGCCACGTACCAGGCCTCGCCGTCGCCGCCGCGCACGCCGCCAACCCCGATGCCCTTGCGCTGGCCGATGGTGTAGAACGCCAGGCCGACGTGTTCGCCCAGCACCCTGCCCTCGGGCGTGACGATCGGACCCGGGCGGGTCGGCAGGTAGCGATTGAGAAAGGCGCGAAACGGCCGCTCGCCGATGAAGCAGATGCCGGTCGAGTCCTTCTTGCCGGCGTTGTGCAGGCCGATGCGAGCGGCGATTTCGCGCACCTCGCGCTTGTGCAGTTCGCCCACCGGGAACAGTGTGCGCGCCAGCTGGCCCTGGCTGAGGCGATGCAGGAAATAGCTCTGGTCCTTGCCCGGATCGACGCCCTTCAACAGCTCGAAGCCGGCGCCGCCCTGGCGCACGCGGGCGTAGTGCCCGGTGGCGATCGCGTCGGCACCGAGACTCATTGCATGATCGAGGAAGGCCCGGAACTTGATCTCGGCGTTGCACAGCACATCGGGGTTGGGCGTGCGCCCCGCCTGGTACTCGCGCAGGAACTCGGCGAAGACCCGCTCGCGGTATTCGGCCGCGAAATTCACCGCCTCGATGTCGATCTCGAGCTTGTCGGCGACACTGGCGGCGTCGAGCCAGTCCTGACGGGTTGAACAATGCTCGTCGTCGTCATCGTCCTCCCAGTTCTTCATGAACAGGCCGATAACCTCGTAGCCCTGCTCGCGCAGCAGCCACGCCGCGACCGACGAGTCGACCCCGCCCGACATCCCGACGACGACCCGGCGCGCCCGCTCAGACACGGCTGTAGAGACAGCTGTCATGGGTGTAGATCGTATCGAGCGGATAGCTGCGGCCCTGCCAGTAGTCCTGGAAGCTCTGCAGCACGAGCGGGCTGCGATGCTCGTCGCGACGCGCGCGGATTTCCTCCGGGGTCAGCCACAGCGCCTCGACGATGCCGTGGTCGAGCCTGCGCTGCGGATCGTGGAGCACCACCCGGCAGGCGAACGCAAAGCGCACGTAGGTCACGTCGACGCCGGTCGCCTCGGAGCGGTAGCGCGACATGTAGACCCCAATCAGTGCAGTCGGAGCGACATGATAGGCGGCTTCCTCGAGCGTCTCGCGGGCAACCGCCTGATCCAGGCTCTCGCCGGGGTCGAGGTGACCAGCTGGCTGGTTGATCCGCAGGCCCTCGCGAGTTTGCTCGCGGACCACCAGGAAGCGCCCGTCGCGTTCGACGACCGCCGCGACGGTGGTGCTCGGGCGCCAGTATTCCATTTTGTTAATCCTATTCCGACTACAGCGCTCGGCATCAGGCCGTCGCGCGAGCCCAACAAACCGGGGCAAGCATTTGATTTTACAGATTGTTGCCGCCAGCCCGGGAAGCGCAACCAGCCGCGCGGCCGGTTCCCGGCGGCTGGCTTAATACTGAAGTGTGGTATAAATCCGCGGTTTTTCAACAACCTATGATTAGGGCAACGCGCGCGAGTGGCGTTCCAACAGAGACTTTATCAGCACTAGTTCCAGATGCTGATGACCGCCGCCGGCGGTAGGGCAAGTGCTTCAAAAACCTGAGGAGTTGAATTCATGGCTTTGCGTATCGGAGTGCCAAAGGAAACGGCGACAGACGAAAGGCGTGTCGCGACCGTACCTGATGTGGTGGAAAAGCTCGTCAAACTGGGATTCTCGGTGGCCGTAGAAAGCGGCGCCGGCGATGCCGCCGACTGCGGTGACGACACTTATCGCGCCGCAGGTGCGGAGATCGTGGAGGGGGCCGCCCAGCTGTGGTCAGCTTCCGACATCGTGTTCAAGGTCCTGGCACCGACCGCCGAGGAAGTCGGCCTGATGCACGAGGGCCAGACCCTGATCAGCTTCATCTGGCCAGCGCAGAACCCCGAACTGATGCAACAGTTGGCGGAGCGCAAGGTCACCGTGCTGGCCATCGACTCGCTGCCGCGCCAGCTCTCGCGCGCCCAGAAGATGGACGCGCTGACTTCCCAGGCCGGGGTCGCCGGCTACCGCGCCGTCGTCGAGGCCGCCAACGGCTTCGGCCGCTTCTTCAACGGCCAGATCACCGCCGCGGGCAAGGTTCCGCCGGCCAAGGTCTTCATCGCCGGTGCCGGCGTCGCCGGCCTGGCAGCGATCGGCACTGCTGCCGGCCTTGGCGCGATCGTACGCGCCAATGACACGCGCGCCGAAGTCGCCGACCAGGTCGTATCGCTGGGCGGTGAATTCGTCGGTGTCGATTACGAGGAGGAAGGCTCCGGCGGCGGCGGTTACGCCAAGGTCATGAGCGAGGGCTTCCAGAAGGCCCAGCGCGAGATGTACGCCAAGCAGGCCAAGGAAGTCGACATCATCATCACCACCGCCCTGATCCCGGGCAAGCCGGCTCCCAAGCTCATCACCGCCGACATGGTGAAGAGCATGAAGCCGGGCAGCGTGATTGTCGACATGGCCGCCGAGCGCGGCGGCAACTGCGAACTGACCGAGCCGGGCAAGGCGGTGGTCAAGCATGGCGTGACCATCGTCGGCTACACCGACCTCAACAGCCGCATGGCCAAGCAATCGTCGACGCTGTACGCGACCAACCTCTTCCGCCTGGCGGAAGAGCTCTGCAAGACCAAGGACGGGGTCATCGACGTCAACATGGAAGACGACGCCATCCGCGGCCTGACGGTCGTCAAGGAAGGCGCCATCACCTGGCCGCCGCCGCCGCTCAATCTGCCGACTCCGCCGGCCAAGCCGGCAGCGGCAGCACCGGCAGCCAAGAAGGGACACGGCCACGGTGGCGACAGCGCGCCGGCTTCGGCCAAGAGCACCGCGATCACGTTTGGCATCGCGGCTGTGGCCTTCTGGTTCATCGGCGCCAACGCCCCGGCTGAATTCCTCAGCCACTTCACGGTGTTCGTGCTGGCCTGCTTCGTGGGCTACATGGTGGTGTGGAACGTCACTCCCGCCCTGCACACGCCACTGATGAGCGTGACCAACGCGATCAGCAGCATCATCGCCATCGGCGCACTGGTGCAGATCGCGCCGCACCTCGTGGCTGGCGACGCAGAGCGCCCCGAGCTCTGGATCCAGGGGATGGCGTGGGTGGGAATCGCACTCACAGCGATCAACATGTTCGGCGGATTCGCCGTAACCCGGCGCATGCTGGAAATGTTCCGCAAATAAGGAAAGCGAATCATGTCCGTAACACTCGTAACCGCCGCCTATCTCGCGGCGACAATACTTTTCATCCTCAGCCTCGGCGGTCTATCGCACCCTGAGAGTTCGCGGCGCGGCAACCTCTACGGCATCATCGGCATGGCAATCGCCGTGCTGGCGACCGTCTTCGGCCCGCAGGTGACGTCCGCCGGCTACGCCTGGATCATCGCCGCACTGGTGATCGGCGGCGGCGTCGGCCTGTATGCCGCACGCGTCGTCAGAATGACGCAGATGCCCGAACTGGTGGCGCTGATGCACAGCCTGGTCGGCCTCGCGGCAATGCTGGTCGGCTTCGCCAACTACATCGACCCGGCAGCTTCGGCGCATTACACCGGTGCCGCCAAGTCGATCCATGAAATCGAGATCTTCATCGGCATCCTGATCGGCGCGGTGACCTTTACCGGCTCGGTGATCGCATTTGGCAAGCTCTCGGGCAAGATCGGCGGCAGCACCTTGCTGCTGCCCGGACGCCACTGGCTCAACCTCCTCGGCCTGCTGGTCGTGATCTGGATGGGACGCGAGTTCGTGCAGGCCGAATCGATCGCCGCCGGCATGACGCCGCTTCTCGTGATGACCGTGATCGCGCTGCTCTTTGGCGTACACATGGTGATGGCGATCGGCGGCGCCGACATGCCAGTGGTGATCTCGATGCTCAACAGCTACTCTGGCTGGGCGGCAGCGGCGACCGGCTTCATGCTCTCCAACGACCTGCTGATCGTCGTCGGTGCGCTGGTCGGCTCGAGCGGTGCGATCCTGTCCTACATCATGTGCCGGGCGATGAACCGCAACTTCATCAGCGTGATCGCCGGTGGCTTCGGCAGCGAGGGTGGAGCGCCGGCGCCGGCGGGCGGCGTACAACCGGCAGGCGAAGTCAATCCGATCCTCGCCGCGGAAACGGCAGAACTGCTGAGCGATTCCAAGAACGTCATCATCGTGCCGGGCTATGGCATGGCGGTGGCCCAGGCCCAGCACACGGTCTATGAGATCACCAAGGTGCTGCGCGACAAGGGCGTCAACGTGCGCTTCGGCATCCACCCGGTGGCGGGCCGCATGCCCGGCCACATGAACGTGCTGCTGGCCGAGGCCAAGGTGCCCTACGACATCGTTCTGGAAATGGACGAACTCAACGAGGACTTCCCGACGACCGACGTCGCCATGATCATCGGCGCCAACGACATCGTGAACCCGGCTGCCGAGGAAGATCCGGCGAGCCCGATCGCCGGCATGCCGGTGCTCCAGGTGTGGAAGGCCAAGACCTCGATCGTGATGAAGCGCAGCATGGCAACTGGCTACGCCGGCGTCGACAATCCGCTCTTCTACAAGGACAATAACCGCATGCTCTTCGGCGACGCCAAGAAGATGCTCGACGAGGTGCTGGCCGTCTTGAAGGCCTGAGCCGGAAGACACGACTGAGTCATCCGGGGCGGCGGGGATCTCCCGCTGTTCCGGCACCAGACTGCCGGATATGGTGGGCCCAGTGGGGCGCCAATCCGGCAGTTCTTTTTTGATGGGGATGCGCGATGACTACCGAATTGATGGGCGTCTTTGTCACCTTTTTCCTCGGCGGCTTGCTGGGGCTGGTGACGATCATCAATCCGCCGGCAACGCTGCCCTTCTTCACCGCCCTGACCCGCGACCTTGACGACCGGCAGACGCGCGCCATGGCCCGCCGGGCCTGCATCTACTGCTTCCTGATCGTGGTGGTAAGCCTCTTCGCCGGCGGCCTGATCCTGACCGCGTTTGGCATTTCCTATGGCGCGCTGCGGGTAGCCGGCGGGATCGTTCTGGGCATGCTCGGCCATGGCATGCTCTACGGCCGGGGCGACGCCGTCGAGTCGATGTCGCATGCCAACCACCAGAACCCGGCCTTCTTCCCGCTGGCCCTGCCCGGGATCACCGGGCCGGGGACCATTGCCGTGGTGATCGGCCTGTCGACGGAAATCCGCGAACTCGACGCCTGGGGCAAGGAAATCACCGCCTACCTGGCGGTAGTCGCCGCTACCCTGGCGGTCTGCGCGCTCGAATGGGCGCTGCTGCACAGCGCCCGCGCCATCTCCAAGCGCATGGGCGCGGCCGGCATCGAGGTCCTGACCCGGCTGATGGGCTTCCTGCTGATCTGCATCGGGGTGCAGTTCATCGCTTCCGGAATCCGCACCCTGGTCAACAGCCTCTGAGGAGCCCGCCGCCCGGTCCGGGCTGACGACCAGGCGCGAGCGAACTATGATGGGGGCTGGGAACGCGGCGGCGCCCGCCCCTGGGAACCATTGGAGGATCACTGATGACCGAGATCGAAGTTGTCGACGCCAGCAGCGAGGAAGGCTTGCGCAAGATCACCCTGTTCGACTATGGCCTGCACATTGCCAGCCCGATAGTCTCGCTGATGATACTGACCATCATCGCGCTGATCATCAACTACGTGAAACGCGGCGACGCCCGGGGTACGGTCTGGGAAAGTCACATGAACTGGATGATTCGCACCTGCTGGTGGACGCTGTTCTGGATCATCGTGACGCTGCTGCCGATCGTGATCCTGAGCGTCGTGAGCATGGGCCTGCTCTCGTTCCTGTTCGTGATCCCGGTGCTCTGGTATCTCTACCGGATGATCAAGGGGCTGCTGCGGGCGCTCGACAACCGCCCGATGCCGCAGTAATCCCGGCCCCGGGCGGGGCCGGAG
>JAHEMI010000120.1 GCA_024643785.1 Burkholderiaceae bacterium | reverse complement strand
GCCGGGGCTGGCAGTCTGTGGAGTGCACGGTCATCGTCGGCAACTTGAGGACAACGGGGAGTCGTTGCCGAAAGTGTATCCCTGACGCCGTGATGGCGCATCACCGGAGGGTCTTTGGCGGTTGCCGCCGGTCGCCTGCAGAGTCTGTCCGGGACGCCTGGAAAAGACCATGGCGCGGGTGTTAGCGGCGCCTCCAGGGGCGGTTATCATGGCTGCCAGACCATTGCCCGGAGGGGCCATGCCCCGCATCACCAAGCTGCTCATTGCCAACCGTTCCGAGATCGCGATCCGGGTGATGCGCGCGGCCTCGGAACTCGGCATTCGCACGGTCGCAATCTATTCGCACGAAGATCGCTTCGCGCTGCATCGCTTCAAGGCCGATGAGAGCTACCTGGTAGGCGCCGGCCGCAAGCCTTTGCAGGCCTACCTCGACATCGATGATGTGATCCGGATCGCCCGGCGCGCCGGGGTCGACGCGATCCATCCGGGCTATGGCTTTCTCTCGGAGAACCCGGATTTTGCCCGCGCCTGCGCGGCAGCCGGAATCGAGTTCGTCGGGCCGACGCCGGAGGTGATGGTTCGCCTCGGCAACAAGGTCTCGGCGCGCGAGGCGGCCCAGGCCGCCGCAGTGCCGGTGGTGCCGGCAACCAGGCCCCTGCCGGAAGCCATCGACGAGGTCACGCGGATGGCGGCCGAGGTGGGCTATCCGTTGATGCTCAAGGCGAGCTGGGGCGGTGGTGGACGGGGCATGCGGGTGATCGAAAGCGAGGCCGATCTCGTCGCCCAGATCGACGGCGCGCGCCGCGAGGCGGGAGCCGCCTTCGGCAAGGATGAGCTGTATCTGGAACGGCTGGTGCGCCATGCGCGCCACGTCGAGGTGCAACTGCTTGGCGACCGGCACGGCAACCTGGTGCACCTCTACGAGCGTGATTGCTCGGTGCAGCGGCGCAACCAGAAGATAGTCGAGCGTGCGCCGGCGCACTTCCTCACCGATCGCCAGCGCGAGGACCTCTGCGCCGCTGCCCTGCGCATTGGCCGCGCCGTGAACTACACCCACGCCGGCACGGTCGAGTTCCTGCTCGATGTCGATACCGGCGAGTTCTATTTCATCGAGGTCAACCCGCGCATCCAGGTCGAGCACACGGTCACCGAGGCGATCACCGGAATCGATCTCGTCCAGGCGCAGATCCGCGTCACCGAGGGCGCCAGGATCGGCGCCGAAGATTGCCTGATACCGGAACAATCCGGGATCCACATCAACGGCCACGCATTGCAGTGCCGGGTAACCACCGAAGACCCGGAGAACGGCTTCATCCCTGATTACGGACGCATCCAGGCCTATCGCAGCGCCGCCGGCTTTGGCATCAGGCTCGACGGTGGCACAGCCTACTCGGGCGCAGTGATTACGCCCTACTACGATTCGTTGCTGGTCAAGGTCACGGCATGGGCGCAGACGCCGGCCGCGGCCGTGCGGCGGATGGACCGGGCGCTGCGCGAGTTCCGCATCCGTGGTCTGGCAACCAACCTGCAGTTCGTCGAGAACGTCATCAACCACCCGGACTTTGTCGCGGGAACGGTCACAACCCGATTCATCGACGAGACGCCGGAGTTGTTCCAGATGGTGCCGCGCCGCGATCGTGCCACGCGCCTGTTGCGCTTCATCGGCGACGTCAGCGTCAATGGCAATGACGACGTTCGCGGCCGGGCGCTTCCTGATGTGCGCCAGGTCACGGGTGCGTTGCCCGCGGCAGACCTTGCCGCGCCGCCGCCGCCGGGTACACGCGAGCTGCTGCAGGAGCTCGGCCCGGAGAAGTTCGCGCAATGGATGCTCGCCCAGTCGCGCGTGCTGCTGACCGATACCACGATGCGCGACGCGCACCAGTCGCTGCTCGCGACCAGGATGCGCAGCATCGATCTGTTGCGGGCGGCACCGTACTACGCGCGCCTGCTGCCGGGCCTGTTTTCGCTGGAGTGCTGGGGCGGCGCCACCTTCGACGTGGCGTTGCGCTTCCTCAAGGAAGATCCGTGGCTGCGGCTGACCGAACTGCGTGCGGCGGTGCCGAACATCATGCTGCAGATGCTGCTGCGCGCCAGCAACGGTGTCGGATACACCAGCTATCCCGACAACGTGGTGCGCTATTTCGTCGCGCAGGCGGCACGCAATGGCGTCGACCTGTTCCGGGTGTTCGATTCGCTCAACTGGGTGACGAACATGCGCGTGGCGATCGAGGCGGTCCGTGAGGCGGGCGCGTTGTGCGAAGGTGCGATCTGCTACACCAGCGACCTGTTCGATCGCGAGCGCCCGAAGTACGCCCTCGACTATTACCTGGGCATCGCGCGCGAGCTCAAGGCGGCCGGGGTGCATGTAATCGGCGTCAAGGACATGGCCGGGGTGTGCCGGCCGCGGGCTGCCCGCGAGCTGGTGGCCGCGCTCAAGGCCGAGACCGGGCTGCCGGTGCATTTCCACACCCACGATACCAGCGGCATTGCCGCGGCGTCGGTGCTGGCTGCCATCGCCGGCGGCGCCGATGCGGTCGACGGTGCGTTCGCGGCGATGAGCGGATTGACCTCGCAGCCCAACCTCGACTCGATCGTGGCGGCTTTAGCTGGCAGTGCCCGCGACCCGTGCCTGCTTGACGGCCCCGGCAGCGCCGCCAGCGGCGTCGATCTCGGCGCAATGCAGCAGATTTCGCAATATTGGGAAGGGGTGCGGCCGCTCTACGCGCCATTCGAATCCGATCTGCGCTCGGGGACCGCCGACGTCTATCGCCACGAAATGCCCGGTGGCCAGTACACCAATTTGCGCGAGCAGGCGCGCGGACTGGGCCTGGCCCACCGCTGGCCTGAAGTTGCGCGGACCTACGCCGAGGTCAACCAGCTGTTTGGCGACATCGTCAAGGTCACGCCGACTTCGAAGGTGGTCGGCGACATGGCCCTGATGATGGTGGCCAACGACCTGCACTCCGCTGACGTACTCGACCCCCGGCGCGAGATTCCGTTTCCGCAATCAGTGGTGGCGCTGTTCAGTGGCGAACTGGGCTTCCCCCCGGACGGATTCCCCGCGGAGCTGTCGCGCAAGGTCCTGAAGGGTGAGCCGCCCACGCCCTACCGTCCTGGCGATACCTTGCCGGCGACCGATCTGGCTCAGGCCCGTGCCCAGGCCGAGCAGGCAATCGGCGAGGAGATCAGCGATACTGACCTCGCGTCCTACCTGATGTACCCGAAGGTATTCGTCGATTTTGCGGCCGCCCGCCGGCGCTTTGGCGACCTGAGCCGACTGCCATCGGGAGCCTTTTTCTACGGCATGGAGGAGGGCGAGGAGATTGCCATCGAAATCGCTCCCGGCAAGACGCTGATCGTGCGCCTGCAGGGCATGGCACCGGTCGAAGACGAGGGCGTGGTGCGGGTCTTCTTCGAGCTCAACGGCCAGCCGCGCACCCTGCGCATCGACAAGGCGGGCGCGATCAAGCCCAACCAGCGCGCGCAGGCGCAGGCGGGCAACCCCGAGCATGTGGCGGCGCCGATGCCCGGAATGGTGGTGACGGTGATGGTGGAGGCTGGGCGTCAGGTGCAGGCCGGTGATCCGCTGGTTTCGCTAGAGGCGATGAAGATGGAAACGCAGATTCGTGCCGAGCGCGACGGCAAGGTGCGCGCGGTGCATGTTGCCACCGGCGATACGATCGCGGCCCACGATCTGCTGCTCGAATTCGAGCCATGACGCATCCGACCAAGAATGCGCCCGATCCCGGCTTGCCGCTGCACTTTCGCAGCTGCCTGGGGGCGTTCGCCACCGGCGTGACGGTCGTCGCGATGCGTGCTCCCGATGGCCGCGCTGTCGGGCTGACGGTCAACAGCTTCAACTCGCTCTCGCTCGATCCGCCGCTGGTGCTCTGGAGCCTGCGCAGCGGTTCCAGCGTCGCTGCCGTGTTCCGTGAAACAACCAACTTCTCGGTGAGCGTGCTGGCCGCCGGTCAGCTTGGACTGGCGCGCCATTTCGCGTTCTCGGCGCCCGATCGCTTCGCCGGGGTGGCGCATCACGAGGGGCTGGGCGGCTGCCCGCTGGTGGACGCGGCGATTGCCTGGTTCGAGTGCGAGACGGTCAGCGTCCAGGAGCTCGGCGACCATCTGTTGTTCGTCGGCCGGGTGCTGCGCTGTGCGCGTGTCCCGGGCTCGCCGCTGGTATTCCATCAGGGCGATTTCGGGCAGACTACGGCACTCGACGAGGGCGTCTGAGTTCGGGCGCCGCGACGCGACCCAGCACGGTCCAGCATCGCGATATTTCGAAGGATGACCAGCCGATGTACATGCCCACGCATTTCGACTGCCAGGACCCCGTCCAGGCCCGTGACCTGATCAACAGTTATCCCTTCGCGACGCTGGCGAGCAGCACCGCGGGCGCGCCGATGGTCACCCACCTGCCGCTGACCGCCGAACAACGCGATGGCGTCCTGGTGCTCAGCGGCCACGTGGCGCGCGCCAATCCCCATTGGGAGATGCTGCCCGAAGCCCATACGGTGGCGATCTTCCACGGACCCCACGCCTATATCTCGCCGGCCTGGTATCCCTCACCCGGGCTGGTACCGACCTGGAACTATGCCGCCGTCCACTGTCATGGGGCGGTCAGGCTGATCGCGGACCGCGTGGCAAGCCGCGCCCTGCTCGAAAAGCTGGTGGCGCATTTCGAGTCAGCGCGACCCCAGCCCTGGGAAATGCGGCTCGAACCGGCCAAGCTCGACGCCATGCTCGGGGCCATCGTGGCCTTCGAGATGCGAGTCGAACGCCTCGAGGCCAAGCTCAAGCTCGGCCAGAACCGTGCCGCCCAGGATCGCCAGGGGGCGATTGCCGGTCTCGCGCAGGAAGGCGGGGAGCCCGAGCTGATCGCGCTGATGCGACGCTACGCGGGCTGATTCGCGGCCGCTGCGCTCAGCCCAGCAGGTCGGCGACAGCCGCCGCCACCACCTTGGTCGCGCGGCGCAGGTCCGCGAGCAGGAGATTCTCGTCGGCACTCTTGGCATTGGCCTCGGCCAGGGTGCGCGGCCCGGCACCGTAGACCACCACCGGGCAGCCGTGGGCGGCGTAGTGGCGGGCGTCGGTGTAGAGCGGCACACCGGCGGCCGGTATCGGTTCCCCGAAGACCCGCGCGCCGTGCAACTGCAGCGCCGCAACCAGGCGTTCGTGACCGGGCAGCGGCCGCAAGGCTGCGGCGCGCAGCAGACATCTGGTGGCTATGCTGATCCCGGGCCGGTCGGCGACCGCAGCGCTGATCACGCGGCGCAATTCGGCTTCGACCGCGACCGGATCTTCCTCGGGAATCAGGCGCCGGTCCAGCCGTAGCGTTACCAGGTCAGGGACGACGTTGGTGTTGGTGCCGCCGGCAATGGTGCCGACGACCATGGTCGGTGAGGCTATGCCCGGGAAATGCGACTTCTGGCTGGCAAATCCCGGCACCAGGGCGTAGAGCGCATTCAGGATCGCCACCGCCGCCGCGAGCGCGTCGTGACCGAGTTGGGGCAGGGCGCCGTGGGCCGAGCGTCCGTGCACGCTCACCTCGAGCTGCAGGCAGCCGTTGTGGGCGGTGACGATCTGGTAGGAGAAGCCCGCGGCGATCGCCAGGTCGGGTTTGCTCAAGCCGTTCTCGAGCAACCAGCCGACCCCGGTGTTGCCGCCGAATTCCTCATCGTAGGTGAAGTGCAGTTCAACGCAGCCAGCGAGCGTCGCACCCTGCGCTGCGTAGTGGCGCAATGCGGCGAGCGCGAAGGCAAAGGTGGCGATATCGGACTTCGACACCGCCACTCCGCGCCCGTACATCCGGCCATTCTCGACCACGCCATCGTAGGGGGGGCGCGTCCACCCGGCTCCCGGCGGGACCACGTCGCCGTGGGCGGCAAGTGCGATGGTCGGTCCGCGGCCGCTGCCGAAACGCTGGCGCACGATCAGATTGGTGGCGCTGACCATGCCGTTTTCGCGGGCCAGGGCTGCCGGCACCGCGTGGCGCTCGACTTCGAAACCCAACGCGGCCAGCAACTCGGCGGTACCCTGCGCGGCCGGGTTGTTGTCGCCCGGCGGCATGTCGGTGGGCAGGCGCACCACTGCGCGCAGGAAGGCGACCTGGGCGTCGTGGTTGGCATCGATCCACTGGTCAAGGAATGCGGTGCCGGGAGCGGCCGGCGGGG
>JAHEMI010000119.1 GCA_024643785.1 Burkholderiaceae bacterium | reverse complement strand
CTCGACCTCGCCGCGCGCGAGCGGATGTCGACGGTCTACATGCCGGGCGACAAGATCACCATGCTGCCCGACGAGGTGATTGCCGCGTTTTCGCTCGAGGCCGGCAGCGTGGTGCCGGCGCTGTCGATCTATCTCGACCTCGATGCCGAAGGCACCAGGATCGTTTCCCGGTCCTCGCGGGCCGAGCGGATCACGGTGGCCGACAATCTGCGCCACGACCAGCTCGCCGAACTGATCACCGAAGCGGCGCTCGAATCGGAGAGCGCGGAGTTGCCGCACGGCGAGGCGCTACGCGCGCTCTGGAAGCTGACGCTGGCGCTGTGCGCCGAACGCGAACGGGTGCGCGGCAAACCCGAGCCGCGGTTTCGCAACGACTTCAGCTTCTACATCGAGGGCGAACAGGTCCGGATCGAGCCGCGCGGGCGGGATGCTCCGCTCGACCGGATCGTGGCCGAGATGATGATCCTCGCCAACAGCGAGTGGGGTGGCCTGCTCGCCGAACATCGCGTGCCGGGGATCTACCGGTCGCAGCAGGGCGGGCGGGTGCGCATGAGCACCCACGCCCTGCCGCACCAGGGGATCGGGGTCGCGCAGTACATGTGGACCACCTCGCCGTTGCGGCGCTACGTCGACCTGGTCAACCAGCGCCAGATCCTCGCGCTGCTGGCCGGTGACGATCCGCCGTTCGCTCCCCAGGACGCCGAACTCTTCGGGGTGATGTCGGCTTTCGAGGCCAGGTACGCTGCCTACAGCGAGTTCCAGCAGCGCATGGAGCGCTACTGGTGCATGCGTTGGCTCGAGCAGCAGCAGGCGCGGCGGGTCGAGGCGGTGGCGATTCGCGACGACCTGGTGCGCATCAAGGATGCGCCGCTGTACTTCCGGCCGACCGGTCTGCCGGCCGTCGCGCCGGGGCGCGCGGTGATGGTCGATCTGCTCGGCCACGACCTGGTCGATCTTTCGCTCGAAGCGCGGTTCGTCGAGCTCGCCAGCCCTGCCGACGATGAAGAGCAGGTCCTGGCCGCGCTCGAGGGCGGCGATGGCGACATCCCCGGGCTCGACTTGCCGATCCCCGACGGTGATGCCGCCGAGTCGGAGATAGCGGCTGCCGGTCCGGCGACGGCCGCCGAACTGTCGCAGGGCCGCGACCAGTTGCCATGAACGCCGCGCCTGCCGCGCCCGCCGCGCTCTCGTCCTGGCGGGTCCGGATCCGCGAGCCGCTGGTGGTGGCCGCGGCCGCGTCGATCGTCTTCCACCTGGCGCTCCTGGTGATCAAGTTCGTGCCGCCGGTGCCGATCACGATGGCGCCTTTCGACTCGCGCCTCGAGGTGGTCCTGCTCAACGCGCAGACTGCTGCCAAACCGCTCAAGCCGCAGGTTCTGGCCCAGGTGAACATGGAAGCCGGCGGCGATCGCGACGAAGGCCGGGCGCGCTCGCCGTTGCCGGCGCGCAGCTTCGTGGAGGACGGCAACCAGGTGCTGAGTGGCCAGCCCCAGAGCGACCAGAGCGCGGCCCAGAAGCGCCGGGCGGTGGCGCTGGCGCCGGGAGTGCTGGCCCAGCCCGATCATCCGCAGGCCGAGCGCAAGACTGCGACTTCGGGCAACGATCCCGCCGAGATGGCGCGCACGATCGCGCGGTTGCAGGCGCAGATCGACCGCCAGCTCGAGGACTACAGCAAGCGCCCGCGGCGCCTGACCTTCGGCGTCACGGCGGTCGGCGTCACCTACGCCCAGTACGTCGCTGCCTGGGCGGCGAAGATCGAGCAGATCGGCACCGAGCGCTATCCGGCCGAGGCCCGCGGGCGGCTTTACGATTCGCTCATCATCACCGCGGAAATCGATCGCGACGGCAACGTCGTCGACGTCAAGATCAACCGCAAGTCGCGCCATGAAGTGCTCAACCGGGCGGCGCGCGAGATCGTCTACGCGGGCGCTCCCTATGCGCCGTTCACCCCGGAGATGCGCCGCGAGGGCGACATCCTGCAGATCGTGCGCACCTGGAGCTTCACCAACGATGGCCTGGAAACGGAGACTTCCAAATGAGTTCCGGAGCCCCCCCGAGCGCGCGCTATGCAGTGATCGGCAACCCGATCTCCCACAGCCGTTCGCCGCTGATCCACGCGGCTTTCGCCGCCCAGACCGGTGCGTCGATCGAATACGGCACGTTGCTGGCGCCACTTGACGGGTTTGCTGCCAGCGTCGAGCGCTTCATCGCCGAAGGCGGCGCCGGACTCAACGTCACGCTGCCGTTCAAGGAGCAGGCGTGCGACTGGGTGCAACAGCGCGGAGGGAGCATCAGTGCCCGGGCGCTGGCGGCCGGGGCGGTCAACACGCTGCGTTTCGACGCCGGCGAAGTCCTGGGCGACAACACCGATGGCGCCGGACTGGTGCGCGACCTGGAGCTGCGCCACGGCATCGCGCTCCGGGGCATGCGGGTGGTGCTGCTGGGCGCTGGCGGCGCGGCACGGGGAGCGGCGCAGGCGCTGCTCGCCCGTGGAGTGGCGGCGCTGCTGATCGCCAATCGCACGCCGGCGCGGGCGCGCCAGCTCGTAACCGCCCTCGCCGACCAGCGGGCCAGTGCGATCGAATGGCACGGGATCGGCGCCGCCGGGGCGCAACTGCTGCTCCAGGCCACCTCGGCGGCCTTTACCGGTGGCGCGCTGGAACTGCCGGCAGGAGTTTTTGCCGGACAACCGTTTTGCTACGACATGACCTACGCGCCGCGCAGCACTGCCTTTCTCGACCAGGCGCGCCAGGCCGGCTGCCGGCGTGGTGCCGACGGACTGGGCATGCTGGTCGAGCAGGCTGCCGAGTCGTTCCTGCTGTGGCGCGGAGTGCGGCCGCAGACCGAGCCGGTCTACCGCAGCCTGCGCGAGCAACTCGATGGCGCGTAAGCGGCGCGGCTGGTTGGCCCGGTTGCGCCGCTTGCGCGGCACCAGCCGCGGGCGGCGCTCGCGCCCCGGGATGACGGCGCGCCTGCGCAAGCTGGCGGCGGAGCGCTACCAGAGCCTGTCCTGGCAGCTGCGCTGGACGCTGGGGGCGGCAACGACGCTGGTGGCGGTGCTGCTGGCCCTGCAGCTGTGGTACTTCGTTCACATCCTGTGGTGGAACTGGTTCGATCCGTCGTCGACCCATTTCATGAGCGCACAGCTCCAGGTCCTGCGCGAGCGCGACCCATCGGCCCGGATCGTCCAGCGCTGGGTTCCCTATGAGCGGATCTCGCCCAATCTCAAGCGCGCGGTGCTGGCCGGCGAGGATGCGCGCTTCTCGGAACACGAAGGCGTCGACTGGGATGCCATCGAACGGGCCTGGGAACAGAACCGCAAGCGCGGCAAGGTGGTCCGTGGCGGCTCGACCATCACCATGCAGCTGGCCAAGAACCTGTTCCTGTCGGGCCAACGAAGCTACCTGCGCAAGGGCCAGGAACTGGCGATAACCTACATGCTCGAAGCGGTCATGAGCAAACGCCGGATCCTGGAGATCTACCTCAACGTTGCCGAATGGGGGGTGGGAGTCTTTGGCTGCGAAGCCGGGGCGTTGCGCTACCACGGGGTTCCGGCTGCCCAGTTGAGCGCGTGGCAGGCTGCCCAGATGGCCGCGATGCTGCCGCGACCGCGGTTCTACGATCGCAACCGCCAGGCTCCCGGGATGGAGCGGAGGGCGGCATTCATCGAGCGTCACATGGGCGCGGTCCAGCTGCCCTGAACCGGTTTCCCGCGACCGGGCGCGTTGCGAAAAAACCCGTATTGGCGGTCATCGTTTGGGTTCGCTGCGGCGTTCGGGGATAATTGCCTCTGTTGCCGCTTCGGGCGCAGTGCGTCCTTAATGAAGTGAAATCAAAATCAGACTGTAGCTTGCGCACGCCGCACACCTCGTCCTGATAGCAAAGGTCGGCCGTGACGGCGCGCGCGAACCAGCGAGCCCTGAAGACATGGCCGATCTACCCGAAAAGCAGCCCGGGCCCACGCCCGTTGAGCGCCCGGCGGATGCCGAGGCCGCCGCTGGCGTGGCCGCGGTCCAGAACCTCGCGGACGCGGACCTCGCCGGTCCGGGCGGCGACCAGGGCGAACGCGACGTCGACCTCGAAGAGCGGGTGCCGGCCGACCCCGAGGCGGATTCGCAGGCGCTGGTCAGGGTGCAGCTGCTGCTCCACGACCACCCGCTGCTGCTGGCGCTGGCCGAACGCGAGGATGTCCGCAACGCCACCCAACGCGCCGCGCTGATCGCAGAGCTCGCGTTCGAACACGACCTCGGCGCGCTGCGCGAGGAAATCGCCAGCCTGCACCCGGCCGACATCGCCTACATCCTTGAAGCATTGCCGCTCGACGAGCGGCTGGTCGTGTGGGCGCTGGCGCGAACCTCGCAGGACGGCGAAATCCTGCTCGAGGTCTCGGGCGCGGTTCGCGATTCGCTGATCTCGTCGATGGACCGGCGCGAGCTGGTGGAAGCGCTCGAGTCGCTCGACACCGACGAGATCGCCGACCTGGCGCCCGACCTGCCGCGCGAGGTGGTCGAACAGGTCCAGAAGGGCTTGAGCCCCGAGGAGCGCGCCCAGGTCCGTTCGGCGATGTCCTACCCCGAGGACACGGTCGGGGCACGGATGGACTTCGACCTGGTGACGGTGCGCGACGACGTCACCCTGGAAGTGGTGTTGCGCTACCTGCGCCGCTTCGACGAGCTGCCCGATCACACCGACCAGGTCTTCGTGGTCGACCGCCACGAAGCACTGCTCGGCAGCCTGCCGCTTGACCGGTTGCTGATCAACGAACCCGAGACCACCGTCGAGGAGGTGATGCGGCGCGAAATGCTCACCCTCGACGCGCTCGACGACATTTCCGAGGCGGCCCAGGCCTTCGAGCGTTACGACCTGGTATCGGCGGCAGTGGTCGGGCCCGGCAACCGGCTGATCGGCCGGCTGACGGTGTCCGAGGTGGTCGACGTGATTCGCGAGGAGGGCGAGTCTGACCTGTTCAGCCAGGCTGGCCTGCGCGAGGATGAAGACCTGTTTGCCGGCATCTGGGCATCGGCGCGCAACCGCTGGATGTGGCTCGCGCTCAACCTGTGCACGGCATTCTTCGCCTCGCGTGTGATCGGCATGTTCGAGGGCACGATCGAGCGTGTCGTAGCGCTGGCGGCACTGATGCCGATCGTCGCCGGGATCGGCGGGAACTCCGGCAACCAGACCATGACGCTGTTCATCCGGACATTGGCCATGGGCCAGGTGACGCGGGCGAACGCCAAGCGGCTGGCGCTCAAGGAAATCGGCATCGCGGCGCTCAACGGACTGGTGTGGGGCGGCGTCGCCGGACTGTTCGCATGGTGGCTCTACAGCGACAACGACAACGGCATGTTGCTGGGCGCGACGATGATGGCGGCGATGATCTTCAACCTGCTGCTCGGCGCGGTGATCGGCATGGGGGTGCCGTGGATGCTGCACAAGATGGGCCGCGACCCGGCGATGGGCTCGTCGGTGCTGCTGACCTTCTCCACCGACAGCATGGGCTTCTTCATCTTCCTCGGGCTGGCGAGCCTGTTGTTCGGCCAGGGGTGAACGGCGCCGGCGACATGGCCAGCAGCCTGCGGCGTGCGGGCAACAGCCGCGCGGTTCGCCGCCACCGCCCATCGGGCCACGCTTACGCGCTGCCTGAATCTTGGGCACAATCGGGCACCCGGGCGCTGATTGTCGCCGGGCTCGCTCAGGACTGAAGCAAGATGCGCAAGTTTTTCCGGCGGTACTCGCCGTCGCACGAGACGTTGCAGCGGAACTGGATGCTGCGGCCGATGGCGCACATGCTCTCGAGGCCCGGGGTGATGCGCTTCAACCGCCGTTCGGTGGCCTTGGCGGTGGGCATCGGGCTGTTCTTCGGCTTCATCGTCCCGGTCGCCCAGATTCCCTTTGCCGTGGTTGGCGCACTATTGATGCGGGCCAACATTCCGGTGGCGGCGCTGAGCACCTTCGTCACCAACCCCTTCACCTTTCCGCCGATCTATTACCTGGCCTACCGGACCGGCATGCTGGTAACCGGGGCGGCGGCCCCGGCGGTTGCCCACCACGAGATCAACCACGCGCTCGGGACGCAGGCCGGAACCGTGGCGCAGTGGCTGCCGACGCTCCTGGACTGGATGTCGGGAATCGGCCGGCCACTGGTGATCGGGCTGGTGATCTTCGCCGTCTGTGGCGCCGTACTGGGGTATTTCTGCGTCGACCTGGCCTGGCGCTGGGCGATCGTGCGCCGCCTGC
>JAHEMI010000118.1 GCA_024643785.1 Burkholderiaceae bacterium | reverse complement strand
TTCAGGCAGGTGAACGGACCCTTGAGGCCCTCGACCCCGGGCATCAGTTGCTCGGCGGGCACGAAGACGCTGTCCATCACGATCTCGCCGGTGAGCGAGGCGCGCAGCCCGACCTTGCCGTGGATCGCCGGAGCCGACAGGCCCTTGGCGCCCTTTTCGATGATGAAGCCCTTGATGCGGCCGTCGAAGTCGCCGCCGACGCACTTGGCCCAGACGACGAAGACATCGGCAAATGGCGAGTTGGAAATCCAGGTCTTGGAACCGGTGAGTTCATAGCCGCCCGGAACGACCTTGGCGCGGGTTTCCATCGACCCCGGGTCGGAGCCGTGGTTGGGTTCGGTCAGGCCGAAGCAGCCGATCCACTCGCCGGTGGCGAGTTTGGGGAGGTATTTCTGGCGCTGCTCTTCGGTGCCGAACTCATAGATCGGCACCATCACCAGCGAACTCTGGACGCTCATCATCGAGCGATAGCCGGAATCGACGCGCTCGACTTCGCGTGCGATCAGGCCGTAGCTGACGTAGTTCATCCCGGGGCCGCCGTACTGCTCGGGGATGGTCGGGCCGAGCAGCCCGATTTCGCCCATTTCACGGAAGATCGTCGGGTCGGCGGTTTCGTTGCGGAATGCTTCGAGAACCCGTGGCTGGAGCCGCTCCTGGCAGTACGCCGCCGCGGCATCGCGCACCATGCGCTCTTCTTCGGTAAGTTGCGCGTCCAGCAGCAGCGGATCTTCCCAATTGAATGACGCGGCGGATTTCTTCGAACTCGACATCGGTGACTCCTGTATCCGGGACTGTATCCAGCCGAATTCTACGCTGCCGGCGCCCGCCGCTGGGGCGGCGCGACGTTCAGGTGACTGCGCGCCGGCTGCGGAACTGTTCGCTGTCCCACTCGCGCCGGGCCAGCACCGCGCGCAAGTGCGCGACGGCGTCCCAGACGTCGACGAAACGCAGGTACAGCGGAGCGAAGCCGAAGCGCGCGACATTCGGGGTGCGGAAGTCGCCGACCACGCCGCGCGCGATCAGCGCCTGCACGAGCGCGTAGGCGCGCTCGCCATCGCCCATGGCGTAGCTCACCTGGTTGCCGCGCGCTGCCGCCGCGCGCGGCGTGACCAGTTCCAGCTGGTACTGATCCGCCAGCGGCTCGACCAGCTCGATGAAGCAGGTGGTGAGCGCCGCTGCCTTGGCCTCGAGCACTGCCATCGACGCGTCGCCGAGCGCCGCAAGCATGGTGTCGACACCGGCCTCGAGCGCCACCATCGACAGGATCGGCGGCGAGCCGCACAGCGCGCGCGCGACACCCGCCGCCGGACGGTAGCCGGTCTCGAAGAGGAACGGCTGTTCGTGGCCGAACCAGCCCGAGAGCGGTTGCACGAAGTCCTGCTGGTGGCGTTTGGCGACGAACAGGAAGGCCGGGGCACCAGGGCCGCCGTTGAGGTACTTGTAGCCGCAACCAACTGCAAAATCGGCCCGCGCGGCGTTGAGTTCCACCCGGAATGCGCCCGCCGAGTGGGCCAGGTCCCAGATGGTCAGCGCACCGGCGGCGTGCGCGGCAGCGGTCAGCGCGGCCATGTCGAGCCGCGAGCCGGTACGGTAGTCGACCTGGGTGGCGAGCAGCACCGCGACGTCTTCATCGAGGCTCGCCGCCAGGTCCTGGCGCTCGACCAGGCGCAGCTCGTGCTTGCCGCCAAGCTGCCGGGCGACGCCCTGGGCGATGTAGAGATCGGTCGGAAAGTTGCCGCGCTCGGACAGGATCACGCGGCGCTCCGGGCGCTGCGCCAGCGCTGCCGAGAGCACCTTGAACAGGTTGACCGAGGTCGAGTCGGCGACCACCACTTCGTCGCCGGCCGCGCCCACCAGTCCCGCGATCTTGGCGCCCAGGCGCTGTGGCAGGTCGACCCAGCCGGCGTCATTCCAGCTGGTGATCAGTTTCCTGCCCCATTGGCGTTCGAGCGCGTCCTGCACGCGTGCCGCCGTGACGCGCGGCATCGCACCAAGAGAGTTGCCGTCGAGGTAGATGATCTCCGGCGGCAGCGAGAAGCGCTCGCGCTCTGGCGCCAGCGCATCGTTTGCGTCGAGTTCGGCAAATTGTTCACGGGTGCGCGCGCCAGGCGCGGAACTGCTCTGCAGCGGGTTATTCATCGGATTTCCGGAGAAGCGGTGGTGTTATTGTGGGGTCATCGTAGCGTCAAAGTAGCATCGGTGCCGAGACCAGTGGAGGCGGGGACATGGACAGTGCAGTGGCGATTCTCGGCGGCGGGTGCTTCTGGTGCCTCGAGGCGTGCTACCAGGAGGTCAGGGGCGTGATCGGGGTCGAGTCGGGCTACTGCGGCGGCACCGTGCCGGCGCCGAGCTACGAGCAGATCTGTCGCGGCGACACCGGCCACGCCGAGGTCGTGCGCGTCGAGTACGACCCCGCGCTGCTCTCCTACGACCAGGTGCTGGAGATCTTCTTCTCGATCCACGATCCGACCACCAGGGACCGCCAGGGACACGACATCGGCACCCAGTACCGCTCGGTGATCTTCTGGCTCGACGAAGCGCAGCGCGCCACGGCCGAGTCCTGGATCGGGCGCCTCAATCGTGACGACGTGTTCGGCCGGCCGCTGGTTACCGAACTCTCCCCCGGGCAGGACGGCGCGCAAGCGCTCGCCGCTGGCGCTCACCGCTACTATCCGGCCGAGGCCTACCACCAGCGCTACTTCGATCGCCACCCCGGCGAGGGTTACTGCCGGATTGTCGTCGCTCCCAAGCTGGCCGGATTTCGCAAGCACCACCGGGAACTGTTGCAGCGCTAGCTGCCGGTCCCGGGCCATTCACCGGCGCCAGGCGTCTCCGGCGCCAGTTCAGCGTGCCACGCGGTCCGACAGCTGTCGCGAGAGTTCGCGCGACTTGAATTGCGCTGCGATGTCGCCCTGGCGGGCGGCTTCGACGTACCAGTGCAGGGCACGACTGAGATCGAGCGGCGCGCCCAGGCCGGTTTCAAGCATCGATGCCAGCACGTACTGCGCGCCGACGTCGCCGGCGTTGGCCGCCACCTCGTACCAGCGGGCGGCCTGGACGTAGTCCCGGGCGACTCCGCGGCCAAGGTAGTAGCCGGTGGCGAGCGCCTCCGCCGCATCGGGGTGTCCCTGTTCGGCCGCCCGGGCGTACCACTGCTGCGCTTCCCGCAGGTTCTGGCGCACTATCGCGCCGCGGTCGAGCAGGTCGGCGTAACTGTACTGGGCGGGAGCGAAGCCTGTCCGGGCGCTGGCTTCGAGCATCATGATCGCTCGCGCCAGTCGCGGTTGATGGGTCTCGCCGCGAATCCTGATCGACGCTGCGTTGTAGAGTGCGCTGCGATCTCCGGTTTCGGCGGCCTTGAGGTAAAGGATCATCGCCGCCTCGACCTTGTTGGCCTCGTAGAGCACCAGCGCCGATTCGTTCCAGCGCGCGATCAGTTCCGGGCCCGGGGTATCGTCTGGCGCGACCATGGGAGTTGCCTCCGCTGCGCTGGCCGTCGTAACACTGGTGGCGGCCAGCATCGCGACTGCCGCCGCGACCCCCATGGCGCCAGCACTGGTCTTGAACAAAATTCGCAAAGATCCATTCATGTTGCAATCCCACCGTGCCCAGCCTCACCCCGCGAGGACATCTTACGCCAGCGCGCGCGCGGGGGTCATTCAGCCGCTTCTTGAACATGGTTGGGCGCGGTCGAACACTTTCTCCACGGCTCACTGTTCCTGGGGAGCGGCCAGATGGGCGGCGATTTCGCGCTGCTTGACCTCCGCGGCAACATCCCCCTGCATGGCGGCCGCGCGGTACCAATGCAGCGCGCGCTCGAGATCCGCCTCCACCCCTAATCCCCGTTCAAACATCGAGGCGAGCACAAACTGGGACATGGCATCTCCTGCCACCGCGGCCGCGCGGTACCAGTGCGCCGCCTGGCGGTAGTCCTGCGCTCCGCCGCGGCCCAGGTAGTAACAGGCGGCCAGGGCCCCGGCAGCTTGCGGGTGTCCCTGTTCAGCGGCCCGCCGATACCATTTTCTCGCGGTCCGGCGGTCTTGCGGCATGATCGTCCCAGCTTCGAACAGCATCCCGTAACTGAATTGGGCGGGCGGGAAACCGGCGTCAGCACTCTGCCGCAACATCTCCAGAGCGGCTTCAAGGGTGGGAAGGTAGCTCTGACCGGTGATTCTGATCACCGCCGCGTTGTAGAGTGCGGTAAGGTTTCCTGCCGCTGCCGCCCTGAGGTAGAGCAGCATGGCGTCTTCGATTTCGCCGTTCTGATAGAGTTGATGGGCGCGGTCCGCCCACCGCTGGATTTCGGCGGGATCGACGCCGCGGTGGTGGCTGTCGTCTGGTTCGCTGCTGCCCGGTTGTTCGGGAATCACCAGCGCACCGATCATGCCGGGGCCGGCTGTTTCGGCCCGTGCTGATGGTGCAGCGACAGTCGCTGTTTGGGACAGAATCACGATGCCGGTGATCAACGCAAGCGGCAACTGTGCGAGAAGTCGAAGCCCAAGCATTGGGTGACCCCTCTGTTAATTTTTACTTAAGCAGTCAGTCTACTCCGATTCCAGCTCGGGTATCCTACATATTGAATCGATTGACACTTGGAGAAGCCGCAATGTTGGAACGAATCACGCTGCGCCTCGCCGCAGTTATCGCTTTGGTGGCCACGCTGGCGCTTGGCGGTTGCGGCTACAACGATATCCAGAGTCGCGACGAGCAGACCAAGTCAGCCTGGTCCGAGGTGATCAACCAGTACCAGCGCCGCGCCGACCTGATCCCCAACCTGGTGAACACCGTCAAGGGCTATGCCGCCCAGGAGCGCGACGTCCTGACCGCGGTCACCGAGGCCCGCTCACGGGTTGGGCAGGTCCAGGTCAATCCGTCGGACCCGGCGTCGCTCAAGCAGTTCGAGGACGCGCAGCGCGGCATGGGCAGCGCGCTCTCGCGCCTGCTGGTGGTGGCGGAGAACTATCCGCAACTCAAGTCGGACGCCAACTTCCGCGACTTGCAGGCACAGCTCGAGGGCACCGAAAACCGGATCACGGTGGCGCGCAAACGTTATATCGAGGCGATCCAGCAGTACAACACGCTGGTGCGCCAGTTCCCGGTCAACCTGACCGCGATGGTGTTCAGCTACCAGGTCAAGCCCCAGTTCACCGTCGAGAATGAGGCGGCGATCGCCAAGCCGCCGACGGTCGAATTCGGCGCGCCGGCGCCGACTCCGGCCAAGTGACGCGATGAACCTGCGCGCGCTGCTCCCGGGCGCGTTGCTGGTGGCGGCGCTGGTCGTCGCAACGACCGGTGGTGCCCAGGAGTTGCAGCCGGTGCCGGCGCTGAAGGCGCGGGTAACCGACACCATCAACCTGCTGAGCGCCACCCAGCGCGCGCAGCTCGAGGAACAGCTCGCCGCGATCGAGCATGACAAGGGCAGCCAGGTGGCGGTGCTGGTGGTGGCCACCACCGCCCCCGAAGCGATCGAGCCCTACGCGGTGCGGGTGTTCGAGGCCTGGAAACTAGGCCGCGGCGAGGTCGCCGGCAAGCGGGTCGACGATGGCGTGCTGATCGTCGTGGCGCGCGACGACCGGCGCATGCGCATCGAGGTTGGTTACGGCCTCGAAGGCGCAATTCCCGACGCGCTTGCCAAGCGCGTCATTGCCGAGTCGATGGGACCGCGCTTTGCCCAGGGCGACTGGTACGGGGGCCTGCACGCCGGCGTCGTCGACGTCGCTCGCCTGATTGCCGGCGAGGAATTGCCCCCGCCGCAGCGGCGCGGCTCTGCCCAGGCGGACCTCCCCGGCGACTGGGTCAAGGGCGCGATGGCGGTGCTGGTGATCTGGCTGGTGGCCCGATCGATCCTCGGCAAGTTCCTGGGCTCGATGGCCGGGGGCGTTGGCGCCGGCGTGGTAGCGACCAATCTGGGGGCCTCGCTGGTGGCGGCGCTGGCGCTGGGCCTGGTCGGATTCATCCTGATGCTGCTGCTCGGGGCGCTCAGCAGCGGCATGCAACAAAGCGGCAGCCACACCTGGCGCTCGGGCGGCTGGGGCGGTGGTGGCGGCTTCGGCGGGGGCGGCGGCTTTGGCGGCGGTGGCGGCTTCGGCGGTGGCGGCGGCGGGTCCGGTGGCGGCGGCGCCTCGGGCAGCTGGTAGGAGGCGGCGATGAGACCACGCCTGACTCGTTGGTGGACGCATCTCTGGCATCAGGGTTGGCCGCTGCGGCGCGCCTTTCCGGCCAAAACGCTCGACGCCGTAGAGGCTGCGATCAGCGCCGGCGAG
>JAHEMI010000117.1 GCA_024643785.1 Burkholderiaceae bacterium | reverse complement strand
CCAGGCGCGGCGCGGGGCGCCGCGGAGGCCGGCGCGGATCCAAGGGCGGCGGCGGCAACCAGGGCGGCGGGAATACCGCTTCCTGAGCTCGTCGATCGGCGCCGGGAGCTCCTTGACGGCGATTCCGCGGCTGGTCTTGGCGGGTATTTCACTATATAATTCAAAGGTTCCAGTGGACGCTGGGCGATTGCAGGGCAGGCCAGGCTGCACGGTCGTGTCCCGCGCCGGGCGGTTCAATGGGCGCGGTGCGCGCGATTGATCCGCTCAGGCGTGCTCGAGAAGATGGGCTAGCAGCCCATTTTTTTTTCTCGATCGTGGCTAGTGAGGAGGATTCGCGGGTTGGTACCGATTGCCCAGATTGTCGAAGACACTGTGGCCGGGATGGGCTATGAGCTCGTCGACGTGGTGTTTGGCGCGCGTGGCTTGCTGCAGGTGTTCATCGACCGTCCCGAGGGAGTGCTGATCGAGGACTGCGAGCGGGTCAGTCGCCAGCTCGTCCACGTCCTGATGGTCGAGGAAGCTGATTACCAGCGCCTCGAAGTTTCATCGCCGGGACTGGATCGGCCGCTGAAGCGCGCGGAGCACTACGAGCGTTTTGTCGGGGAAATGATTGCGTTGAAGCTGCACAGCGCCTTCGAGGGGCAGCGCAACTTCAAGGGAATACTGGTACGCGATGACGACGGTGGATTCGCGATCGATCTGGTCGAGGATCGGGAGCCGCCGGCAAAGGGGAGCGCAGGTCGTGGCTCCGGTAGGAAAAAGGGGCGTCAGGAAGCAGTGTTGACCGGGCGCAGGATGGCTTTTTCGCTTGACGAGGTCGAGCGCGCTCGGCTGGTGCCGAATGTCGGGTTTTAGGAGTTTGAAATGAGCCGAGAGGTTCTCTTGCTGGTCGACGCCCTGGGGCGTGAGAAGAACGTTCCCCGTGAAATCGTATTCGAGGCACTCGAAGACGCGCTGGCGTCCGCGACCAAGAAACGCTTTCCCGAGGATGCCGACGTCAGGGTCGCCATCGACCGGGAGACGGGCGAGTCGGAGTCGTTCCGGCGCTGGCTGGTGGTGCCCGACGGCGAGCTCGAGGACCACGACCTGCAGATCATCGTTTCCGAGGCCCAGAAGCGCGCCCCGGGAGTCGAGGTAGGCGAGTACATCGAGGAAGAACTCGAGCCGGCGGAACTCGGCAGGATCGGCGCGCAGGCGGCGAAGCAGGTGATCCTGCAGCGCATCCGCGACGCCGAGCGCGAGCAGATCATCGACGATTTCCTGCAGCGCGGGGAACCGATTCTTTCCGGCACGATCAAGCGCGTCGATCGCGAGGGTGCGGTGGTCGAGGCCGGCAAGCTCGAGGCGCGGTTGCCGCGTGACCAGATGATCCCGAAGGAGAACCTCCGGGTCGGTGACCGGGTGCGGGCCTTCGTCGGCACCGTCAACCGGGAAGGCCGCGGACCGCAGCTGATGCTGTCGCGCACCGCGCCGGACTTCATCAAGCATCTGTTCGCCATCGAAGTTCCGGAGATCGAGCAGGGACTGCTCGAGATCAAGGCAGCCGCCCGCGATCCCGGGGTGCGCGCCAAGATCGCCGTGTTCACGCGTGACCGGCGCATCGACCCGATCGGCACCTGTGTCGGGGTGCGGGGGTCGCGAGTGCAGGCGGTCAATGCCGAGTTGGGCGGTGAGCGCGTCGACATCGTGTTGTGGTCGGAAGACCCGGCGCAGTTCGTCATCGGCGCGCTGGCGCCGGCCAATGTCTCCTCGATCGTGGTCGACGAGGACAAGCACAGCATGGACGTGGTGGTCGACGAGGACAATCTTGCGCTGGCGATCGGCACCGGCGGACGCAACGTGCGTCTCGCCAGTGAACTGACCGGCTGGCACATCAACATCATGAGCGCCGACGAAGCGGCCAGCAAATCCGACGAGGAGCGCAACTCGGTGCGCACGCTCTTCATGGACAAGCTCGACGTCGACGAGGAGGTTGCCGATCTGCTGATCGACGAGGGCTTCTCGACGCTCGAGGAAGTGGCCTACGTGCCGATCAACGAGATGATCGAGATCGAATCGTTCGACGAGGAAACGGTCAACGAGCTGCGCACCAGGGCCCGCAATGCCTTGCTCACGGAAGCGATCGCTACCGAGGAGCAGATCACATCGACCGAGCAGGATCTGCTCTCGCTCGAAGGGATGGACCACGAATTGGCCGCGACGCTGGCGCAGGCCAAGGTGCTGACCCTGGACGAGCTTGCCGAGCTGGCGGTGGATGAATTGCTGGAGATCGTCGATATCGGCGAGGAACGTGCCAAGACACTGATCATGGGCGCGCGCGCCCACTGGTTCGAGGGCGAGGACGCGTGAAGCCGGGTCCGTCACGTGGCGGACAGGAGTAGCCAAGGATGAGTATGACGAGCAACGACGTAAAGAGTTTCGCGGTCGAACTGAAGGTGCCGGTTGACGTCCTTCTCGAGCAGCTCAAGGCTGCCGGGGTCGACAAACACGCTGCCACCGACGAGATCAGCGAAACCGACAAGGAGCAGCTGCTGCTCGCGCTGCGCCGCGCCCACGGCGGCGATGAAGCGCCCAAGCGCAAGCTGACCCTGACCCGCAAGCAGACCACCGAGATCAAGCAGGCCGATGCCACCGGCAAGGCGCGCACGATCCAGGTCGAGGTGCGCAAGAAGCGGGTGTTCGTCAAACGCGAAAGCGCTGCCGACGAGTCGGGTGCGACTGCCGCGGAGCTGGTGCCGGAAGCAGTCGTCATCGACGAGGAGCAACGCCGCCAGCGTGATCAGGAGGAGACCCGCCAGCGCGAGTTGCTCGAGCGCCAGGCCGCGGATCTCAAGGAAAAGCAGGAGCGGCTCGAACGCGAGCGTGACCGTGAGGTGGCTGCCGCCGCCGAGGTCGCGCGGCGCGAGGAAGACGCGTTGCGCGAGAGCAAGCATCTGGCCGAAGTCAACGAAGGGCCGGCCGAGGGCGCCGCGGCGAGCGAGGCCAAGAGCCAGGCTGCCGACGCTGCCAAGGCCGCCGCCGATGAAGCCGCCAAGGCTGCCGAAGCGGCGCGCAAGAGTGCCGAGAAACAGGCCAAGGCCCGGCGTTCCGTCGAGCGCGAGGTTGCCGAACTTAATCGCGCCATGGCCGAGCGGCGCAAGCCCCAGAAGAAGGCGCCCGAGGCGCCGCCGGCGGATGCCGCCAAGGCCGGCGTCACCGGCACGCTGCACAAGGCAGCCGGTCCCGCAGCCGAAGCCAAGGGCACCGCGGCCGGGGCACCCAAGAAACACGTCAAGGCCGAGAAGCTCTCGTCGACCTGGTCCGAGGAGGCCAACAAGCGCAAGGGCGCGAAGAGCCCCCGTCCGCCTGCTGGCGGCCGCACTGCCGATCGTGGCTGGCGGGGCGCCAAGGGTGGCCCGCGTTCGCGCTCCGGTCGCGGTGCCGATTCGAGCGCCAGCGTCGCGGTGAGTGCCGAGCCGATAGTGCGCGAAGTGCACGTGCCGGAAACCATTACTGTCGCGGACCTGGCCCACAAGATGTCGGTCAAGGCAGCCGAAGTCATCAAGCTGCTGATGAAGCTCGGCCAGATGGTGACCATCAACCAGATGCTCGATCAGGAAACAGCGATGATCCTGGTCGAGGAAATGGGCCACAAGGCCCAGGCGGCGAAGCTCGACGATCCGGAAGCAATGCTGGCCGAGAGCGACGCCGCAGCGGTCACCGCCAAGCCGGTGCCGCGCCCGCCGGTGGTCACGGTCATGGGTCACGTCGATCACGGCAAGACCTCGTTGCTCGACTACATCCGTACGGCGAAGGTGGCCGCCGGGGAAGCCGGCGGGATCACCCAGCACATTGGCGCCTACCACGTCGCCACACCGCGCGGTGTGGTGACCTTCCTCGATACCCCGGGCCACGAGGCGTTCACCGCCATGCGTGCCCGCGGTGCCAAGGCGACCGACATCGTGATCCTGGTCGTGGCGGCCGACGATGGTGTGATGCCGCAGACCATCGAGGCCATCCACCACGCCCGCGCTGCCAACGTGCCGCTGGTGGTGGCGATCAACAAGATCGACAAGCCCGAGGCGGCCCCTGACAAGCTCCTGCAGGAACTGCTCGCCCACGAGGTCGTGGCCGAGGAATTCGGCGGCGAGGTTCCGATGGTGCGCGTTTCGGCGCGTACCGGCGAGGGCATCGACGACTTGCTCGAGCAGGTGCTGTTGCAGGCCGAGATTCTCGAACTTACAGCGGTGAACGAGGGCCCGGCCAAGGGCCTGGTCATCGAGGCGCGCCTGGACAAGGGCCGCGGCCCGGTTGCCACCGTGCTGGTGCAGTCGGGAGAACTCAAGAAGGGCGACGTGGTCCTGGCGGGATCCTCGTTCGGCCGTATCCGGGCAATGCTCGATGAAGCGGGCCGGGCGATCGAAGCTGCCGGTCCGTCGATCCCGGTCGAGATCCAGGGCCTGGCCGATGTGCCGGGCGCTGGCGAAGAGGTCCTGGTGCTCGGCGACGAGCGCAAGGCACGCGAGATCGCGCTCTTCCGCCAGGGCAAGTTCCGCGACGTCAAACTGGCGCGCCAGCAGGCCTCCAAGCTCGAAAACATTCTTGGATCGATGACCGAAGGCGAGGTCCAGAACCTGGCTCTGATCATCAAGGCCGATGTGCAGGGTTCACAAGAGGCGCTGGCCCATTCGCTGACCAAACTCTCCACGCCTGAAGTGAAAGTGACGATCGTTCACCAGGGCGTCGGCGGGATCAACGAATCTGACGTCCATCTCGCCACCGCTTCCAATGCGGTAGTGATCGGCTTCAACGTCCGCGCCGACCAGCAGGCCAAACGGCTGGCAGAGGCCAATGAGGTCGACCTGCGCTACTACAACATCATCTATGAAGCGGTGGATGAGGTGAAGGCGGCGATGTCGGGGATGCTCTCCCCCGAGAAGCGCGAAGAGATCCTTGGCCTGGTGCAGATCAGGCAGGTGTTCCATGTCTCCAAGGTCGGCAACATTGCGGGCTGCATGGTGCTCGAGGGATTGGTGCGCCGGGGCTCCAAGGTGCGCCTGCTGCGCGACAACACCGTCATCTGGACCGGCGAGCTCGATTCGCTCAAGCGCTTCAAGGACGACGTGCGCGAAGTCAAGGAAGGGTTCGAGTGCGGCTTGTCGCTCAAGAACTACAACGACATCAAGGAAGGCGACACGGTCGAGGTCTTTGAGGTCAAGGAAGTGGCGCGCACGCTGTAGCGTGAGCCGCGAGGTCCAGCCCGGCGCGGGTCAGCGCCGGGCGCCGTCGCCACACGGAGGTTGAACCACTATGAGCAAGCACCAGGCTCCTCCGGGAGGCCGGCGACCGCGCGTCGCCGAGCAGATCCACCATGAGATCGCGGCACTGATTCGCGGGGAACTGAAGGACCCGCGGATCGGCATGGTCACGGTCACGGGCTGCGAGATCACCGCCGACTACGCCTACACGACGATCTACTTCACGGTCTTCCCCAGCGACGAGCAGACACTCGCCAATACGCTGGCCGGGCTGCAGCACGCGGCCGGTTTCCTGCGCGGACAGCTGGGCCGCAGGGTCAAGATCCATACCACTCCCGAGGTGCGGTTCGTGCACGACCGTTCGATCGAACACGGCATGGAACTGTCGCAACTGATCGACCAGGCCAATGCCACGCGTGCGGCCGACTCCGACAGTGACGAGGACAGCGACGCAGCGGACCAGCCGTGAGTGCTCCCCGGCGCGCGCCGCGCGAGCGCATCGACGCCGTGGTGCTGCTCGACAAGCCTGCCGGGATTACCTCGAATGACGCGCTGATGCAGGTCAAGCGGCTGCTCAATGCCGCGAAGGCCGGGCATGGCGGCACGCTCGACCCGATGGCCACCGGGCTGCTGCCGATCGCACTCGGCGAGGCCACCAAGTTCCTCCACGACCTGCTCGACGCCGACAAGACCTACGAGGCGGAAATCAGCTTTGGCGTGGCGACCGACACCGGCGATGCACTGGGCCAGGAGATTGCGCGCGGCACGAGCGAGGTGTCGGAGTCCGATCTCGAAGCCGCACTCGCCCGATTCCGCGGGCCGATCGAGCAGGTGCCGCCGATGTATTCGGCGCTCAAGCGCGCCGGGCGCCCGCTCTACGAGTACGCCCGCGCTGGCCAGACCCTGGAGCGCGAGGCCCGGCCGGTAACGATCCACCGGCTTGAACTCCTGGAACTGGCTGCCGGGTCGGCGCGGATCACGGTGACCTGTTCCAAGGGGACCTACGTCCGCACTCTCGCCGAGGACATCGGCCGGGCAGTGGGCACAGTGGCCCACCTCAGCGCGCTGCGCCGCACCCGGGTCGGAGCGCTGGAGCTTGCCGCTGCGCTGCGCATCGAGCTGCCATTGCAACTCGGCGCGGCCGACCCCGAGTCGCTCGCCGCCGCGCGCGCGGCCCTGCGCGCGGCGCTGCTGCCGCCCGACGCCCTGATCGCGAGCCTGCCGCGCTGTCCGCT
>JAHEMI010000116.1 GCA_024643785.1 Burkholderiaceae bacterium | reverse complement strand
TCGGTGCGCGCCGCGCTACCTATGTCGATATCGGTGCTGCCGCCGGCAAATCCGAGCCGGTCGAGCCCGGAATGCGCGATGCACTGGAATTCGTCGATGCTGCCTATCGCAGCCTGTGCGCCATGCTCTACAACTTCGCGCCGGGCTCGGGCCACCCCGGTGGCTCGATCTCGTCGGGACGCCTGTGCCAGGCCCTGGTGTTCGGCGCGATGGACTACGATCCCGCCAATCCCGAGGAGCCCGCCGCCGACCTCATCTCGTATTCGGCGGGCCACAAGGCGCTCGGCCTTTACGCCTTGTGGGCGCTGCGCACCGAAGTGGCACGAATCACCAGGCCCGAGCTGCTGCCAGGTGATGAACGGTTCCGGTTTCGTCTCGAGGACCTGCTGGGCTTCCGGCGCAATCCCGAGCACGGGACGCCGCTGTTCCGGAGTTTCGGGTCGCGGGCGCTCGACGGACATCCGACCCCGGCAACACCGTTCCTGAAACTGGCGACCGGGGCTTCCGGAGTCGGGTTCGCGGCCTCGGTCGGGTTGGCGCTTGGTGCAATGGACCTGTACCGCGATGACCCGCCCCGGGTGCACATCATCGAGGGTGAAGGCGGCATGACGCCGGGGCGCGTGGCCGAGGCGATGGCCGGCGCGGCGAC
The DNA here is from genome assembly GCA_024643785.1 of Burkholderiaceae bacterium. Lineage (GTDB taxonomy): Bacteria > Pseudomonadota > Gammaproteobacteria > Burkholderiales > Burkholderiaceae_E > JAGXFR01. Next base: position 5,872 of record JAHEMI010000116.1, on the reverse strand, counting down.
GATGGGGCTGGACAACATCATCCTGCACGTCGACTACAACCAGGCGTCGATCGACTCGAATCGCGTCTGTCGTGACGAAACCGGACCGGGTGACTACGTCCAATGGGATCCCTGCGAACTGGCCTGGCTGCATGACTGGAACGTGGTGTACGTGCCCGATGGCAAGGATTTCGGCCAGATCCTCGCGGCTCAGCAGGAGGCGCTCGCCCTGCGCAATGGGCAACCCACTGCGATCGTCTACCGCACCATCAAGGGCTGGCAGTACGGAATCGAGGGCCGCTCGTCACACGGTGCCGGCCACAAGCTGTGCTCGCCAGGGTTTGCGACCGCGATCAGCGAGATCAAGGGGCTCGACGTTTCCACTGGCGCGGAGTGTGCCGGCGACGGGATGCGTTGCGGCGGCAACGATCCGGCAATTATCGAGGAGTGCTTCTGGAAGATGCTCTCGGCGTTGCGCGCGACGCTGGAGAGCGGGGCCGGGCGCCTGGCGCCGCTCGGCGAACAATTGGCGCAGTCCCGCGAGCGCCTGCAGCGGCGCGGCCGGGTGCCGCGCAATGGGCCACAGGTCGAGGTCCTGCACGACGCGCGCCACGTTTCGCCGCAGATCGTGCCCGAGGCGCTGCGCCTGGTGCCGGGCAAGTCGGCGACGCTGCGCGAGGCCCTGGGCAACGCCTTCGGCCACCTGAACAAGCTCTCCGGCGGCGCCGTAATGGCGGTCGCGGCCGACCTGATGGGCTCGACCTCGCTGGGGGCGGTCGGCGAGGGCTTCGGCAAAGGGTTCTTTCACGCCCGCGACAACGCCGATGCCCGGCTGTTCGCCGTCGGTGGCATCTGCGAGGATGCGATGAGCGGCGTACTCTCGGGGCTGTCGGCCTTTGGCGGACACGTTGGCGTGGCCTCCTCGTACGGCGCCTTCATGGCGCCGCTCGGTCATCTGTCGGCGCGCCTCCATGCAATCGGCAGCCAGGGACGCCGCCACCTGCTGGGCGACGCGCCGTACCGGACGATGGTCGTCAATTGTGCGCACGCCGGGCTCAAGACCGGCGAGGACGGTCCGACGCATTCCGACCCGCAGGGACTGCAGCTGCTCCAGGATAATTTCCCGCGTGGCACCATGATCACGCTCACCCCATGGGATCCGCAGGAGGTCTGGCCGCTGGTAGCCGCAGCGCTGCTGGCGCGGCCCGCCGTGCTGGCACCTTTTGTAACCAGGCCCTCCGAAGTGGTCCTCGACCGGGAGGCGCTGGGACTGGCGAGTGCCACAGCGGCGATCAAGGGCGTGTATTGCCTGCGGCCGGCGCAACCCGGGGTGCGTCGCGACGGCACCATCGTGCTCCAGGAAAGCGGGGTGACGTATGCGTTCGTGCAGGAAGCCTTGCCGCTGATCGATCGGGCCGGCTACAACCTTGCGATCTACTGCGTAACGTCGTCCGAACTCTTCGACCTGTTGCCCAGGGACGAGCAGGAAGCGATCTTCCCCGAGGAACTGGCGCAGGAGGCCATGGGGATTACCGGCTTCACCCTTCCGACCCTGTACCGGTGGGTCCGCTCGGAGCGCGGGCGCGCGCACTCGCTGCATCCCTTCATGCAGGACCGCTATATGGGCAGCGGCAGCGCCGCCGTGGTGCTGCGCGAGGCGCGGCTCGACGGCCAGAGCCAGTTCGATGCCATCGAGAACTACCTCATGGTCAAGGCTGGCGGCAATCCGATCGGAACGGTCCGCGAGCGGGCTCAGCCATGAGGAACGCCACGATGCCTGCGAGCTCCGTCGGCGCCCTCGTGTCAGCGCTGGCGCTGGCGCTGGCGCTGGGCGGTTGCGGCAAGACCAAGGATCAGGCCCCCGAGGTTGCCGATCAGCCGCTGCTGGTCTATCCCCAGGACATCTTCGTGCTCGACGCGAGCCGCGCCGGTTCCGGGCCGCTGATTACCGGTTCGATCCAGCCCCAGCGCCGGGCCGACCTGCGCGCGGAAGTCTCGGCGGTGGTCCTGCAGGTGTTCAAGGACAACGGCGACGCGGTGCGGCGCGGCGACGTGCTGGTGCGGCTCGACGACACGGCGATTCGCGACAACCTGACCTCGGCCGAGGCGGCCGTGCGTGCTGCTGGCCAGTCGCTGGAACAGGCCGAGCACCAGTACCAGCGTCTCAAGACCCTGCGCCAATCGGGCATGGTCACGACCCAGCAGCTCGAGGATGCCGAACTGCGGCGCAACAACGCGCGCAGCGACCAGGTTGCGGCCCAGGCCCGCCTGGTGCAGGCCCGCCAACAGCTCGAACGCACCTTCAGCCGTGCCCCCTTCGATGGCGTGGTGAGCGAGCGCAAGGTATCGCGGGGCGACACCGCCCAGCCGGGCAAGGAGTTGCTCAAGGTGATCGACCTCGCCAGCCTGCGCTTCGAGGGACTGGTATCGGGCGATGCCGTGCATTCGGTCAGCGTCGGCCAGCGGGTCAATTTCCGGGTCAATGGCTATGGCACACAGGAATTCGTCGGCAAGGTGGCGCGCATCGATCCGGCCGCCAACGCGAGTACCCGCCAGGTCGGGGTGCTGGTCGACTTCGCCAACGGCGTCCAGCCCAAGCTGGCTGGCCTCTACGCCGAGGGCTATCTCGAGGCCGAGCGCAGCAGTTCGGTCCTGATGGTGCCGGCAGTGGTGTTGGCGCATGAGGGCGACAAGGTCTTCGCCTGGCGCATCGCCGGCACCTCCTTGCAGAAGGTGGCGCTAGAGCTCGGTGAGCGCGACCCGCGCCGCGGCGACTTTGTGCTCCGCGCGGGCCTGAGCGCCGGTGACCGGCTGCTGCGCAACCCGATCTCGACGTTTCGTGATGGCCAGAAGGTGGAATTGGGGACGGCTGCCCCAGGCCAGGCCGCAGTCGCTCCGGGCGCCGGGAAGTAGCCGTGTTCCTGTCGGACTTCAGCATCCGCCGGCCGGTGGCGATGGTCGTGATCATCATCGCGCTGATGGCGATCGGCCTGCTGGCTCTGAAGAATCTGCGGGTCAACCAGATTCCCGACGTCGAGAATCCCGTACTGGTGGTGACTTTGCCCTATCCGGGCGCCTCGCCGGCGACGGTCGAGCGCGAGATCGTCAACCGGGTCGAGAAGGGGTTGCAGAGCATCACCGGGATCTACGAGATTCGTTCGACCGCGAGCGAGAGCAAGGCGACGATCGTCATCATCTTCGATTTCGACAAGAACATGATCGAGGCCTCCGACGAGGTCCGCAACGCGATCGCCACGGTGCGCTACAAATTGCCGGTCGAAATGCGCGAGCCGGTGCTCCGCCGAATCGACCCGGCAGCGCAACCGATCATGCAGCTCGGGCTCTCGTCGACCACTTTGAGTCATGCCGAGATCTCGCGGCTGGCCGAGGATGATTTTTCAAACCGTTTCCGCGCCATCGAGGGTGTCGCGGTGGTCGATACCTATGGCTCGCTGCAGCGCGAACTGAGCGTGCTGCTGCGCTCGGGCAAACTGCGCCAGTACAACGTCTCGGTCAACGACGTGATCGCCGCGCTGCGCAGCCAGAACACCAACGCGCCGGTCGGGCGCGTGATCGGCCCGCTAGAGGAACAGAGCATTCGGCTCTACGGTCGCATCGAGAACCCGGCGGAATTCGAGCAGATCGTGGTTCGTCGGCGCGGCGACGAGGTCGTGCGCCTGGGCCAGGTGGCCACAATCGTCGACGGCTTCGCCGAGCGCTCGAGCCTGAGCCGGCACAACGGCCGCCCCAATGTAAGTATCAGCGTGACCCGCGCGCGCGACGCCAGCACCGTCAGCGTCGCGGGCAAGGTGCGCGCACTCGTGAAAGAGATCAACCAGACCATTCCCAAGGGCACGTCGCTGGAGGTTACCCGCGACGGCGGTGAAGAGGCCCAGAGTAATCTCAACAACGTCATCGAGGCGCTGCTCTTCGGTGCAGTGCTGACGATTTTCGTGGTCTATGTATTCCTTAACTCGTGGCGCTCGACGCTGATTACCGCGCTGAGCCTGCCGACTTCGGTGATCGCGGCGTTCATCGCGATCTGGCTGAGCGGTTTCACGCTCAATTTCATGACGCTGCTGGGGCTGTCGCTGGCGATCGGGGTGCTGATTGACGACGCCATCGTGGTGCGCGAGAACATCGTGCGTCACATGGCCAAAGGATCCGACCGGCTTAGCGCCGCGGCAGCGGGCACTGCCGAGATCGGACTGGCGGTGGCCGCCACCACGTTCTCGATCGTGGCGGTCTTCATTCCGGTCGCTTTCATGGGCGGCGGCGCTGGCGAATGGTTCAGGCCCTTTGCGCTGACGGTTGCCAGCTCGGTGCTGGTCAGTCTGTTCATTTCGTTCACGCTCGATCCGATGCTCTCGGCCTATTGGGGCGATCCGCTGGCGGCTCATGAGCGGCCGCGGCGCTGGTTGGGCAGGACCCTGGAGCGCTTCAACGACTGGTTCAACCAGCAGGCCGATAGCTATGGCAAGGTCATCTCCTGGGCGTTGCGCCATCGCCGTTCGATGGCCATGATTGCCGTCGTGAGCCTGGCCGCCGCGGTGGGCTTGCAGGTGCAATTCGGCGGCTCCAGTTTCCTGCCGACCTCGGATGTCGGAACCCTGGCGATCGAGGTCCGCACCTCCTCGAGCGCCAGCCTGCTGGCCACTCAGGCCAAGGTCGAGCAGGCCGCGGCGCTGGCCCGGACCCTGCCCGAAGCCGAGGCCACCGACAGCAGCGTCTACGCCGGCGGCGGCCGCATCTATGTCGACATCGGCAAGAGCACCGAGCGCAAGAAGACAGCGACTGCAATCGCTAGCGACTTGCGCCGCGAAATGAAGCGCCTGGTCGGCGCCGAGTACGTCGTGCTGGACGATCTCAACAACGGCGTGCGCAAGCCGGTGCAGATCCAGTTCTCGGGGCCGGACGCGCGGCGCCTGATGGCCATCACCAACGCCTACATGGAGCAGCTGCGCGCGGTGCCGGGAGCGGTTGATGTCGGGCTCTCCGAGCAGGACCCGAAGGACGAACTCCAGATCGAACTCAACCGGGGCCTGGCCAATGCCATGGGCATCTCGGTGGCGGACGCGGCGCAGGCGCTGCGGGTCGCGTTCGCCGGTGTCGAGGTCGGCGACTGGGTCGACCCGACCGGAGAGGCGCGCGACGTGGCCTTGCGCTTGCACCCCGATGACCGGGTCAGCGCCGCCAACATCGAGCGCTTGCCGATTGCGGTGAGCGGCACCGGGCTGATGGTGCCGCTCAGCCAGATCGCGACCATCACCATGGGCAAGGGGCCGGCGCAGATCCAGCACCAGAACGGCAAGCGGACCATTGTGGTGTCAGCCAACGTCCAGGGTCGATCGGCCGGCGAGGTGACCGGCGACGCCATGAAGATTGCCAAGAAGATCGATTTCCCCTCCGGCTACGGCGTCGAGCTGGTTGGCTCGTCGCGCGACCAGCAGGAGGTGTTCACCGAGATGGTGACCGCGCTGGTGATGGGCATCGGGTTGATGTACCTGATCCTGGTGGTGCAGTTCGGCTCGTTTACCGCACCGGTGGCGGTGATGCTGTCGTTGCCATTGAGCCTGATCGGCGTCGTGATAGCGCTGCTGCTGACCGGCGGAACGCTCAACCTGATGAGCCTGATCGGCGTCATCATGCTGATGGGTCTGGTGGCCAAGAACGCGATCCTGCTGCTCGACTGCGCGCGCAAGTACGAGGCCAGCGAGGGTGCCGATCGCGAGAGCGCGCTGATGCATGCCGGTCGCATGCGCCTGCGACCGATCATGATGACCACGTTCGCGCTGATCGCCGGCATGACGCCGGTGGCCATTGGGCTGGGCGAGGGCGCCGAGTTCTATCGCCCGATGGCGATCGCGATCATCGGGGGCGTTATAACGTCGAC
>JAHEMI010000115.1 GCA_024643785.1 Burkholderiaceae bacterium | reverse complement strand
GGCGGTGCGCTCTGGCTGCGCGACGGCACCGGCTACCGCTACGCTGGCGGGCGCAACCACAAAGGCGCGCAAGTGGCGCTGGCGGCAGACGATCCGCTGGTGCTGTTCCTGCAGCGCACCGGCTGGGTGATCGATCTGCGTGAAATCGCCAGCGACCCTGCCCGTTACGAGGGATTGCAACTGCCGGCGGAGCTGATAACCGATCCCCAGGCCTGGCTGATCGTGCCGCTCGCGCTCGACGACGAACTGCTCGGACTGGTGCTGCTGCAGCGCTCGCTCGCGCCGGTGGTAATCGACTGGGAGGTCCGCGACGTCCTCAAGGCGGCAGCGGCGCAGATCTGCGGCTACCTGGGCCTGCGCCGGGCGATCGAGCAGCTGGTCGAGGCGCGGCAGTTCGAAACCTTCAACCGGATGTCGGCCTTCGTGGTCCACGACCTCAAGAACCTGGTGACGCAGCTGGGACTGATCACCCGCAACGCCGAACGCCACCAGGACAACCCCGAATTCCAGGCCGACATGCTGGCCACCGTCGAGAATGTTCGCGCACGCATGCAGGGGCTGCTGCTGCAACTGCGTGACGGCACCAAACCCTTCGAGAAGCCGGTTCCGACCAGGGTCGTGCCGCTGCTGGAGCAAGTCGTCGCCTCCAAGAGGGGCATGGAGCCGGTGCCGGTGCTGGAACTCGGCGGCGACCTCGGCCAGGTGGCGGTGATCGGCCACCAGGAGCGGCTGGTGCGCGCGCTCGGTCATCTGCTGCAAAATGCCATCGAAGCCACCCCCAGGGACGGGCGCGTGGTACTGCACGCCGCGCCCGAAAGCGGCAGGCTTGTGATCGAAGTCCGGGACAACGGCTGCGGGATGAGCGAGGATTTCATCCGTAACCAGTTGTTCAGGGCATTCGAATCCACCAAGGAGCAAGGCATGGGCATTGGCACTTTCGAGAGCCGCGAGTACATCCGCGAACTCGGGGGTACGCTCGAGGTCAGCAGCCAGGAGGGGGTCGGAACGACCTTCGTGGTCCGGTTGCCGCAAGTCGCCAGCGACGCGGCGGAGAACTGACGCGATGCCCCGCAGCGCCACCAACCCAGCCCTGCCGACCTTGCTGATCGTCGAGGACGACACCGGCCTGCAGAAGCAGATGCGCTGGGCATTCGACGGCTACCAGGTAGTGGTCGCCGGCGACCGCGACAGCGCCATCGCCGCGCTGCGCCGCCACGAGCCGCTGGTGGTGACGCTCGATCTCGGGCTGCCGCCCGACCCCGACAACACCACCGAGGGGTTCCGGATCCTCGAGGAAATCCTCGCACTGGCACCGCTGACCAAGGTGATCGTGCTCACCGGCCAGAGCGACCATGCCAATGCGCTGCGTGCGGTGCGCATGGGCGCCTATGACTTCTTCGCCAAGCCCTTCGACCAGGACGTGCTCGGGCTGATCGTCGCACGCGCCTTCCGGCTGGCCGACATCGAGGCCGAGAACCGGCGCTTGAGCGCCGAGCGCGCCGAGCCGCTCGCCGGACTGATCACCAACGACCCCGGGATGCAGGCGCTGTGCCGGCAAGTGGAACGGCTCGCCCCGACCAGCGCGACGGTGCTGCTGGCGGGCGACAGTGGCACCGGCAAGGAGGTGCTGGCGCGCGCGCTGCACCAGCTCTCGCCGCGCGCCGAGGGGCGCTTTGTCGCGATCAACTGCGCGGCGATCCCGGAGAACCTGCTCGAGTCCGAACTCTTCGGGCACGAGAAGGGTGCGTTCACCGGCGCCATCAAGCAGACCCATGGCAAGATCGAGCTGGCCAATGGCGGCACCCTGTTCCTCGACGAGATCGGCGACCTGCCGATGGCGCTGCAGGCCAAGCTGCTGCGCTTCCTGCAGGAGCGGGTGATCGAGCGCATCGGCGGGCGCACCGAAATCCCCATCGACGTCAGGGTCGTCTGCGCTACCCACCGCAACCTCAAGGAACGCATCGCCGAAGAAAGTTTTCGCGAGGACCTGTTCTATCGGCTGAGCGAAATGGTGCTGACCATCCCGCCGCTGGCCGCGCGCGTCGGCGATGCAACGCTGCTGGCGCACGCCTTCGTTGCCCGGTTCGCCGCCGAGAACGGCCGCGACCCGCTGCCGTTCCGGGAAGACGCGCTGCGCGCGATCGAGGCCCACGGCTGGCCCGGCAACGTCCGTGAACTCGAGAACGCGGCGCGCCGTGCCGTTATCATGGCGGAGGGGAATGCGATCACCGCCGAGGACCTGGGACTGAAACCGGCCGATGGCGCGACGCTGCTCAACCTGCGCCAGGCGCGGGAAGCAGCCGAACGCGACGCGGTGCTCAGCGCGATGGCCCATTGCGATGACAACGTGACCCAGGCCGCCGAACTGCTGGGCATCAGCCGGCCAACACTCTACGACCTGCTCGAGCGGCTCGGGCTGCGCCAATAGTGGATCGAACGCCGGTGCGGCGCTGCAGCGCCACACCAGAAGAACAACGGAGACGCAAATGAACAAGCCTGATTTCGTGAAACGTCCGCGCTCCCACCTCGGCGCCTTGCTGATCGCCGCCGCGGTGGTGCTGACCGGCTGCTTCGGGCAAAGCAGCCCGGCCGCACTGCTCGCGAAGGCCCAGTCGGCGCTTGCCGAGGGCGACACGCGCACCGCCGAGATCCACCTGAAGAACCTGCTGCAGCAGGAAGACAGCGCCGAAGGCCGCGCTCTGCTCGGAGAAACCTACCGCCGCGGCTTCGATCACCGCTCGGCGGTCAAGGAACTGCGCCGCGCCCTCGAACTCGGCGCCGAGCGCTCGCGGGTGCTGCCACAACTGATCGACTCGCTGGTCCAGACCGGCGCTTTCAAGGAGGCGCTCGAGGCCGGCAAGGACCTCGCGATCACCGTGCCGGCGGCCAAGGCTGCAGCCCTGACTTCCCTGGCACGCGGCCATGCCGCACTCGGCGACCAGGCCCAGGCCCGGGCCAGCATCGAGCAGGCGATTGCCGCCGACCCCGGTTACGTGCCGGCCCAGGTGGCATCGGTGCTGTTCGACGCCGGGCGCGATCGCGCCGCGGCGCTCAGCCGCGTCAACGAAATCGCAGCCGCCAACCCGGACTCGATCGAGGCGCTTACCGCCAAGGGCGAGCTGGAAGTGGCCAACGGCAACTTGGCCGCGGCCCGTGCCCCGCTCGAGAAAGTGGCGAGCGCGCAGGCGGGCAACGCTTCGGTTCGGGCCATGCTGACCACGATCGAACTCGAGTTGCGCGACTACCCGGCGGCGCGCAAGCGCTGGTCCGAGCTCCAGCGGGTCGCGCCGTCGAGCCCCGGAACCTTCTACCTGAAGGCGCAGATCGACCTGCGCGAGAACAAGCTCGGCGATGCCCGCCAGGCGGTCGAACAGTTGCTGCGCGTAAATCCCGACTTCCTGCCGGGGGTGGCGCTAGCCGGCAACATCTACCTCGGATTGAACCTGCTCGAGCAGGCCGAAGCCCAGGCCCGGAAGGTGATCGATCGCGCGCCCCAGGTGGCGCAGGGCTACCGGCTGCTCGGCGCGACGCTGCTGCGCATGAACGCGCCCGCGCGCGCGCTGGAAGCGGTGCGCCCGGCGCTCGACAAAGGCGCCAAGGACGCGACGCTCTACGGCATCGCCGGCGAGGCCGCACTGCGGCTCAACGACGTCGCCAAGGCCGACGAATACTTCGCTGCGGCGGCCAAGCTCGCGCCCCAGGACCCCGGCAAACGCACCGGCCTGGCGCTCTCCAAGCTGGCTGCCGGCGACAAGGCCGAGGGCTACGCCGAACTCGAGGAAGCGGTCAAGCTCGACACCCAGAGCCACCGCGCCGATCTCGCGCTGGTGCTGGCGCGGCTGCGCGACCGTGACTACGACAAGGCACTGGCGGCGATCGACGCGTTGGCCGCCAAGTTGCCCGCCAGCCCGATGCCGTTCAACCTGCGCGGCATGGCGCTCGCCGGCAAGCGCGACACTGCAGGAGCGCGCAGCGCCTTCGAAGGCGCGCTGGCCAAGGACGAGGCGTTCTTCCCGGCGGTGGCCAATCTCGCGGCGCTCGACCTGGCCGAGAAACATCCCGAGGATGCCCGCAAGCGCTACGAGGCGCTGCTCAAGAAGAACCCGAATCACGTCCAGGCGCTGCTGGCGCTGGCGCGGCTCAATGCCAGCCAGGGTGGCGAGCGCAAGGACACGCTTGAGCTGCTCGAACGGGCGCACAAGGGCAATCCCGGTGAGCTTGGCCCGGTGCTGGCGCTGGCCGACTTCCATATCCAGGGCAATGCACCGCGCGAAGCGGTGCCGCTGCTCCAGGCAGGGTTGGCCAGCAATGCCGGCAATTCCGCCCTGCTCGATCGGCTCGGCACCGCCTACCTGCGCCTCGGCGACAATGCCCAGGCGATCAGCACCTTCGAGCAGATCCTGAAGGCCAACCCGAACTCGGCGCCGTTGCAGATGCGCATGGGCGAAGTCCGGGTGTCGATGCAGGACGATGCTGGCGCCGCACAGAACTTCCGCAAGGCCGCCGAGCTGAACCCCAAGGCCGGGGAAGCCTGGCAGGCCTTGGTGATGACCCTGCAGCGCCTGGGCAAGACCGAAGAAGCCAAGGCGACCGCGGCGGCGATGCGCCGTGAAATTCCCGATCACCCGATGGCGCTGGCCATCGACGGCGATCTCGAGGGGGCCCAGCAGCACTGGCCGCAGGCAGCAGCCGCCTACCGCAAGGCGTTGGCCAAGTCACCCCAGCCCTTGCTGACGGTGCGGCTCTACCAGGCGCTGCGCAGCGCCGGCAAGCCCGATGAGGCGACAGCGGTGCTCAAGGCCTGGTTCGCCAAGAACCCGGACGACACCGCAATGCACCTCTTCGCCGGCGAGCAGGAAATCGCCCAGAAGCACTGGAAGGAGGCCAGCGACCACTACCAGGCGGTGATCGCCAAGCAACCGGCCAACGTGGCGGCACTCAACAATCTCGCGTGGGCCCTGGCGCAGCTGAAAGACCCGGCGGCGCTCGGCTACGCCGAGAAGGCGGTGGCGCTAGCGCCGCGCGCGGCGCCCGTGATCGACACGCTCGGCACGGTGCTGAGCGCGGCCGGCCAGCACGCCAAGGCAATCGAGACCCTGCGCCAGGCGGTGGCGCTGGCACCCCTTTCCAGACAATTCCGGCTGCACCTCGCGCAGGCGCTAGCGGCCGGCGGCGACAAGGCCGCGGCCAGACAGGAGCTCGACGCGGTGCTGAAGGACGCTCCGAGCGGCCCGCTGGCCGACGAGGCCAGGGCGCTGGCGGCGAAACTGTAGGCTGTCGCCGCCGCGACCGGCGATCGGGCCGTGCCAGCCGCACGGCCCGTCGGCGTCGCATCGGTGAGAAAGTTCCTTGCGCGCGGCGTCGGGTCGCGGCAAATTGGGTTTATTGAGAAGGAAACCGCTCACATGACTATCTACCGCTTTGCCCTCTCCGCACGCACTGCCCTGGCAGCGCTGGCCGTGGCATTGCTGGCTGGCTGCGCCGCGGGCAACCTGCCGTCTGCTCCGGCCACGGCCGCGGCACAGGACTACAAATACCTGATCGGACCCGGCGACCAGCTCGACATCGTGGTCTGGCGCAGCCCGGAACTGTCCGGCACCGTGCCGGTCAGGCCCGATGGCAAGATCACCTCGCCGCTGATCGAGGACATGGTCGCGATCGGCAAGGACCCGACCGAACTCGCCCGCGAGATCGAGGGTCGGCTCAAGAAATACATCAAGGACCCGGTGGTCACGGTGGTGGTCAAGAATTTCGTTGGCCCGAGCGCCGAGCAGATCCGGGTCGTCGGCCAGGCCGCCAAGCCGCAGGCGCTCGCCTACCGCCAGAAGATGACGCTGCTCGACGTGATGATCGCGGTCGGCGGGATTACCGAATTCGCCGCCGGCAACCGCGCGGTGCTGGTGCGCCGCGCCGAAGGCGACAAACAGTACAACGTCCGGCTGCGCGACCTGCTCAAGAACGGCGACGTCAGCGCCAACGTCGAGATGATGCCGGGCGACGTGATCATCATCCCCGAGAGCTGGTTCTGAACCCGATCATTACGCGAGCCCTATAGACATGCAGGAATTCATCGAACAACTGCGCAGCGCACTGCGCGGCATCTGGTTCTACCGCTGGTGGGGGGTGTGGGCAGCGTTCGCCGTGGCGATCGTCGGCGCGGCGGTCGTCGTGCTGATCCCCAACAAGTACGAGGCCAGTGCGCGAGTCTACGTCGACACCCAATCGATCCTCAAGCCGCTGATGGCCGGGATGGTGGTCCAACCCAACATCGAGCAACAGGTGGCGATGATGAGCCGCACCCTGCTCTCCCGTCCTAACCTGGAGCGGGTGGCACGGATGGCCGACCTCGACCTCAAGGCGCGCAACGATGTCGAACGCGGCGCGATGATCGACGGTTTGAGCAAGGACATCGAGTTCCAGGCGGTGCGCGGCGCCTCGAACCTCTACCAGATCAACTACCGCAACGTCAGCAGCGCCAGTGCGCAACGGGTGGTGCAGTCGCTGCTGTCGATCTTCGTCGAGTC
>JAHEMI010000114.1 GCA_024643785.1 Burkholderiaceae bacterium | reverse complement strand
TCGAGCTGGCCTCGGCGACAGCGCCGGCAGCTGGCGGCCAGGCCGCGGCGGCCGCGCCCGGCAAGGCACTCTACGACACGGTCTGCGCCGGCTGCCACGGGGCCGGCGTCGCCGGCGCGCCAAAGCTCGGCGACAAGGCGGCATGGGCGCCGCGGATCGCCGCCGGCATAAATACCATGGTGACCACCGCCATCAAGGGCAAGGGCGCGATGCCGCCGCGCGGCGGTCGCGCCGACGCCAGCGACGCCGATATCAAGGCCGTGGTCGAATACATGGTCGGCGCGGCGCGCTAGCCGCGGTCGGTTTCAGCCGGGTTTGTTGTCCGCTGGTGTGACGCGCATCGGCGGCGGCGCTGGCGGCAACATGGTGACGAATACAGCGGTGCACAACGATACCGCCGCCATCGCCAGCAACAGGGCGTCGAAGCCGGCGGCCTTGACCAACGGACCAAGCAGCCAGACCGCCAGCGAGCTGACGCCGAAAGACACGGCCAGCCGCATACCTGAAACCCGGGAGCGGATCCGGTCGTCGACGTAGCGTACCGAGACTCCCTCGACAAAGGGAATCGAGCCAAAGATCACCACCATGTAGGCGATGGTCAAGGCGTAGAAGGACCAACCCTCGAGATGGGCGGCGAGCGCCAGCAGCGGCGCCTGGCACAGCACGATCCAGAAGTACAGGGGCTTGATCGCGAAGCGATCGATCAGGCGCCCGACCACGATCTGCGAACATGCCGCCACCACGTAGACGCTGGCGAGCAACGCGCCCAGCAAGGCTGGCTCCTCGACCACGCCGCGCATCCGTTCGCGCAGCAGTTCGGCATTACCGTTGGTGGTCAGGTTGAACAGCAGCGAGCCGGTGATTGCGGTCAGCGTCATGACCACGAAGACCCTGACCAGGGTAGCGCGCGACAGCCCGCCGGCGACGACCGGACGGCGACCTGGTGCCTCGACCTCCACGGGCGCAACCCGCGAGAAATACCAGCCGAGGGCGATCGATACCACGCCGGGCGCGGCAAAGGCCATCCGCCAGCCACCCAGCTGCACGAAGAAACCGGTGATGAGCGCTGCCGCCGCCAGCCCGAGGTTGCCGGCCAGTCCGTTGATGCCGATCGTGATCCCGGGCCGCGTGGTGGCGGCCAGCAGCATCGGAATTCCGACCGGGTGATAGATCGCCGAAAAGGCGCCCACCAGGGTCAGCGCGGCGGCCATCTGCCAGGCGTTCTGGGCACACGCGGCGAGCAGCGAGGCGCAACCGATGCCGACGAAAAACACGATCATCATCGCGCGCCGCCCCCAGAGATCACCAAGCCGGCCGGCAGGGAGCGAGCCGACGCCAAAGAGCAGGAACGCGCCGACGCTATAGGGCATCAGGTCTTCCCAGCGCGCGAAGCCGAAGTCGGCGGCGATTGCCGAGACCGCGGTGGCGAAGATCAGCAGGAACATGTGATCAAACGCGTGGCCGAGATTGAGCAGCAGGGAAGTGGAGCGATTGAGGATCATCGGTGTCGGGTCCAAGCGCGCTATCTTGACCCCAATTGTCGCAGCCACGCAAGAAGCGCGACGAATAATGCCCCGGCGCTGCGCAGGATCGCTGGAATAGTCTCACCGGGCTGCAATGACGCGATAATTGCCCATGCCCCCAGACCTGTTAATCCGCAACGCGACCGTGATCGACGGCACCAACGCACCGCGCTTCCAGGGTGATGTCGCGGTCACCGGCAAGCGGATCGAGTCAGTCGGCGCCGGTGGTGACCAACGCGGCCGGATCGAGATCGACGCCGCCGGCAAGGTGCTCGCGCCCGGTTTCATCGATGTCCACACCCACGACGACCGGCTGCTGCTCTCCGACCCGGCGATGCTGCCCAAGCTGCTCCAGGGAGTGACTACGGTGGTCACCGGCAATTGCGGAATCAGCCTGGCGCCGTCGCCGCCGAGTGCGCCGCCGCCGCTTGACCTGCTCGACGACGGCGGCACCTGGTATCGCTTCCCGAGCTTTGAGGCCTATGTGGCTGCCCTGGCCGACGCCCGGCCAGCCACCAACTGTGTCGCGCTGGTGGGGCACACCAGCCTGCGGGTGCGGACGCTCGAGCGGCTCGATCGGGAAGCCACGCCCGCGCAGGTCGCGGTGATGCGCGCCGAACTCGACGCCGCGCTGGCCGCCGGCGCCACCGGACTGTCGGCGGGCCCCGCCTACGCGCCAGCGGCCGCGGCCAGCACCGCGGAGTTGATTGCCGTCGGGCAGCCCCTTGCGGCGCACGGGGGTATCTTCACCATCCACATGCGCAACGAGCACGACGGCGTGCTCGAGTCGATCGAAGAGACACTCGCGATCGGTCGCGCACTGGGCGTGCCGGTGGTGATATCGCACCACAAGGTGGCCGGAGCGCAGTGCCACGGCATGTCGGTCCAGACGCTAGCGCGCATTGAGTCAGCCAGCCGCACCCAGGCGGTGGGGCTCGACTGCTATCCGTACTGCGCTTCATCGACGGTGTTGATCGCCGATGCCGTGCGCTACGCTTCGAAGGTGTTGCTGACCTGGAGCCGGCCGCACCCCGAGCTGGCAGGGCTTGAGCTCGGCGTGGCTGCCGGGCGCCTCGGGCTCCCGGTGGAGCGGGCGATCGCAGCGCTCCAGCCCGCCGGTGCAGTCTATTTCATCATGGACGAGGCCGACGTCCAGCGTATCCTCGCCTTCGGCGCGACGATGATCGGCAGTGACGGACTGCCCCACGACCCCCATCCCCATCCGCGGCTGTGGGGCAGCTTCGCGCGGGTCCTCGGTCACTACGCCCGCGACCTCGCGCTCTTCCCGCTCGAGACCGCGATCCACAAGATGAGCGGTCTGAGTGCGGCGCGTTTCGGTCTTGCCGGGCGCGGCATCATTCGCCCCGGGGCGATCGCCGACCTGGTCCTGTTCGATCCCGCGGCGGTGCGTGACAACGCGACCTTCGAGCATCCGACGCGCCCTGCCAGCGGCATCGATACCGTGATCGTCGCGGGCACGATCGCAGTGGCCGGCGGCAAGCCGACCGGGCAGCGCGCCGGCGAACTGGTCACCGGCCGGGTGGGCATCGGCGACGCGGCCTGGACGTCCTAGGGTCGCAACCTCAGGGCGATGGCAGGGCGCGCGCCAGCAGCATCGCGCGGCGGTAGGCCAGTACGCCGAACACGGCGAGCGCCAGCAGCACCAGGACCGAGTTGCGGTAGCTCACTCCGGCGCCCAACAGCGCGGCATAGGTTGCCGGCGCGGCCGCATTGGCGAAGAACACCCAGCGCGCGATCCGGCCGATGCGCGCACCGTACCCGATCCGGCCAAAGAGCACCGCCGGCACCATCCCGCGGGCGATCGTCATCAGGCCGTTACCCAGGCCATAGAGCATCGCAAACAGGATTCCGGCGTGGAGCGAACCGTCGACCTGGGTGAGCGCAGCCATCGCGGCCACGAGCAGGACGACGGCTGCCGCACCCACGGCTTGCGGCCGCACGCGCCCTCCGAGTATGAATTCACCCAGCCGCCCGGCGACCTGCATCGGTCCGATCACAGTCCCGACAGTGACCGCGGCGCCGAGCGTCATCCCGGTGGCCTGCAACAGGCCGAGCAGATGCATCGACATTGTGGAACCGATGAAGACCGCAATCGCGAACGAGATCGTGAGCCAGGTGAGCAGCGCCCGGGTGCGCGGCGGCGCCGCGGCTGGAGTCGGCTGTGCCGCCGCACTGGTGGCGCTCGCCGCGACCGCAGGCGAGACCGCTGCCGCCGCTGGCGATGGCGTGGCGGCCTGCTCGCCGCCACCAGCGGGTATTGCCCGCCAGTGCAGCGGCAGGCAGACGAACAGGTGCAACAGGGCGAACACGCCGAAGGCGCCGCGCCAGCCAATCGTGTTGAGCAGCTGCATTGTCAGCGGCCAGAAGACAGTGCTGGCAAAGCCGCCCGCCAGCGTCACCATGGTCAGCGCACGACGGTAATGCGCGCCGGTGTGGCGATTGAGGGTCGCGAACGCGGGGTCGTAAAGGCCCATCGCCATGGCGAGGCCGCCAATTGCCCAGCCGATCACGTAGACCCAGACGTTGGGCGCCAGCGCCAGGGTCGCACACGCCAGTGCGCCCAGTAGCGACCCGGCGCACATCACCAGTCTCCCGCCGGTGGCGTCGATCATGCGCCCCACCGCAGGCGCTGCCGTGCCGAGCACGAGCAGAGTGAGCGACACGATGCCGAAGATTCCGGCGCGCGACAGCCCCAGTTCGGCACCGATGCTCGGGCCGAGCACGGCGATCGAGTAGTAGAGCGACCCCCAGGCGACTATCTGGGTGACCGCGAACGCCATCACCAGTCGCCGCGTCACGCGATCGCTGCCGCCCGGAACTATCGATGCCAGTCGTGCCATGATCGCGACAGTGCCTCAGCGGGGCGGGCTCGCGCAAGCGCCGGCAGCGCTCAGGTCGCCGCCCCCCAGCTGTGATAGCTGGCGATCCGGGGCCCGGATACGTAACCCTCTTCGAGGCGCTCGATCCGGAATCCGGCGCCGGCGATCAGCGCCGCGATCGGCCGGTTGAGATGACAGCCGCCGGCCACCCTGGACCAGAACGGGTCGATCCGGTCCTGCCAGCGGGTCACGCCCGCCTCGGGCGCGGCGCCATGCTCGCAAAAAACCAGCTCGCCGCCGGGGCGCAGGACGCGGCGAATTTCGGCAAGCGCCGCCGCTATGTCCGGGATGGTGCACAACGCAAAGGTCACGACCACGGTGTCGGCAGCGTCATCGGCGAGCGGAATCTCCTCGGCGCCACTGGGCAGGTATTCGACCGGAAACGGCACACTGATCACCCGCGAACGCGCCAGTTCCCAGCTCTCGCGGGAAGGTTCCAGCGCCCAGACACTGGCGACCCGGCGGCGGTCGTAGTGGGCAAGGTTGTGGCCAGTGCCAAACCCGACCTCGAGCACCTTGCCGTGCGCGGCCGGCACGACTTTCTCGCGCTGCCGGCGCATCGAACTGGATCCACAGACGCAGTTGACGATATGCGGCAGCACGTGCCGTTCATAAAGGCTCATCGCAGGCGCAGATTCAGGCTGGCGGCTTGCGGGTCACGACTGCCGGCATCGGCTCCTCGTTGACCGACAGCTGGAAGACATCGGGGCGGCTGTAGTGGCCGGAGACATCGAAATCGAACTTGCCGCGGCCGATGTCGCCGGGATCGAGTACTGCGGTCAGGATTGTTTCACCACTGAAATCCGGGCCGGCGAGCACGTTGCCGAGCGGATCGATGATCGCGCTGCCGCCGCGCATCAGCACTGCTTCGGGGGCATCACCAAGGGAGATCCGTTCGGTGCCGACGAAGTCGCCACGGCGCAGGTACTGGCAGGCCGTGAGCACGAAGCAGCGCCCCTCGAGTGCAATGTGTCTCATGCTCGGCAGCCAGGTGTCGCGGTCGTCCGCGGTCGGCGCGCAGTAGAACTGCACACCCTTGGCGTACATCGCCATGCGCAGCATCGGCATGTAGTTTTCCCAGCAAATCACCGAACCGATCCGCCCGAAGGGGGCGTCGACCACGGTCAGGGTCGAACCATCACCGAAGCCCCAGATCACTCGCTCCATCACCGTCGGCATCAGCTTGCGGTGCTTGCCCAGCAGGCTGCCGTCGGGGCCGAAGAACAGCGCGGTGCAGTAGCAAGTGCCGCCCTCGCGTTCGATCACACCGATCACGACGAAGGCGCCGGCCGCTGCCGCGGCTTCGCCGAGCTGTTCGGTTTCCGGTCCGGGCACGGTTATCGCCGCCTCGAGATAGGCGCGGAACTCCTCGCGACCGAGCGGGTCGCGTGCACCCACGACCAGGCCGTAGTTCATGCCCTTGGGATAGCCGGGGATGAAAGCCTCCGGAAAGACCACCAGCTCGGCGCCGGTGGCCGCCGCTTCGGCAGTCAGGCGCACCGCCTTGGCAACGCAGGCGGCGGTGTCGAAAGGAATTGCGCCGGCCTGTACGACGGCGACCTTGATCTTGGCTGTGGTCATCACTTGCTCCGTTGCTCGCGCCCAGGACCGCTGCGGCCCGTCGGCCACTCAGATGGCGAGTGCGCTCAGGTTCAGTCGTCCCGACACCATCGGCGGGCACCAATAGTAGCTGCCCGAGACCGGGCGGGTGAAGCGAAACAGGGCATCGACGACGCCGTCCTCGGCGCCGACCATGCGCGCGAGCAGCGCCTCGAAGGCGTCGAAGCTCTTGCCGAAGGCGACAAACACCAGGCCCTCGGAGCCGGCATCGGCCCAGGGTACCGAGCGCCGCACCACGAACGCTTCCGGATCGAAGCTTTCCTGGGCGGTGCGCTTGACGTGCGCCGACGCCGGCGCATCGTCGAGTTCCTCGTTTTCGCTGATGCTGCGGCCGATCGTGTGGTCGCGCTCGGTCGCGCCCATCGCGCCGAAGACGTCGAGGTCGTGGACCCATTTCTGGACTGCGACAAAGCTTGAGCCATCGATTCCTGGTCCACCGCCACTGACCAGCGCTGCGGCTACAGCGGCATCATCGGTCGGGTTCTCGGTGCCATCCTCGTAGCCGGTGAGATCGCGATTCTCCCGATAGAGGAAACCGTCAGTCGTGGTTTCGAGCCTGAACGCCGGTGACAACGCCTTGCGGA
>JAHEMI010000113.1:6342-6709 GCA_024643785.1 Burkholderiaceae bacterium | reverse complement strand
GCGCCAGTGGCGAAGGTTGAGGCGCCTGCTTTGAAGGTTGAAGCACCGCTAGTCGTGACACCGGTCGCGACACCGGTTGCCAAGGTCGAACCACCGGTTGCGCAGCCGCCCGTCCAGGTAGCGGTAGCTCCGCCGCCGGTGACAGTGGCTCCCGTAGTGGCAGTTACGCCGGTGGCAGCTGCGCCAGCGCCCGTCGCGTTAGCGCCTGCCGCAGCGGCACCGGTCGCTGCTCCGGTAGCGGTGGCTCCACCACCAACTCCTCCGGCCGTCGTCACGCCACCGCCTGCCGTCGAGGTGACCGTCGCCCCGGTAGCTGCTCCGCCGGCACCCGCGCCGGTGGTAGTCGCCCCAGTGGCCGTCCAACCCG
>JAHEMI010000113.1:0-6332 GCA_024643785.1 Burkholderiaceae bacterium | reverse complement strand
AAGGTCGAACCACCGGTTGCGCAGCCGCCCGTCCAGGTAGCGGTAGCTCCGCCGCCGGTGACAGTGGCTCCCGTGGTGGCAGCTGCGCCGGTGGCAGTTGCGCCAGCGCCCGTCGCGTTAGCGCCTGCCGCACCGGCACCAGCCGTAGCAGCGGCACCAGTCGCTGCTCCGGTAGCGGTGGCTCCACCGCCAACTCCTCCGGCCGTCATCACGCCACCGCCTGCCGTCGAGGTCACGGTCGCCCCAGTGGCCGTCGAACCCGTAGCCTCCGCCGCGCCCACTGCCCCGGCACCGGTCATCGCCCCGAAACCGGAAGTGCAGACGACGCCGAACGTCAAGCCGATGATCCTGGTGATCGCGCCGCGCGCGCCGGCCCCGGCGGTCACTTTCGAGCCGAGCGTCAGCACCGCGCCGATCGTGCCGCCGGCTGAGCCGACGCGGATGGTCGCCGTTACCCGGCCCGCTCCGGTGGCAGTCGTCACCCCGCCGCCGCAAATGATCGCGGCCGAACCGCCGGCCGCGCCGCCGGCAATCGCGAAGTACGACGCCCCGCTGCGCCTGGCCATCATCGAGCCGCAACTGCGCACCGCGCCGATTCCTGCCCCGGTGGCAGAGGTTGCTCCGGGAACTCAGCTCGAGCTGTTTGCCCGCGCCGAGATTTCCCCGCCGGTGCGCACCGCACCAATCCCGGCCCCAACCCAGCTCGCCAACGCCGCCCCTGCGGGGACGATGAAGGTCGCGGCCCGGGCACGGGTCGAGATCGCCAACGGCAACGGCGTCACCGGCATGGCGGCCTGGGTGCGCGGCTACCTGAAGGCGCAAGGGCTCAAGCAGCCGATGCGGCTGCAGAATGCCCGCCCGTACAACACCGCCACCACCACGGTGCAATACCGCGATGGCTTTGCCGGTGCGGCGATCGCCCTCTCGCACAAACTGCCCGGTGGCGCCGCCATCGAGCACGGCCTGCGCGAGAGCTATCCGTTCGACGTCCGGGTAGTGCTCGGACACGACATCCGCAGCGAACTTGCCTGTACCAGCCGCTGCCCGACCTACCGCGACGACACCGCGATCGTTGCGTCCCTGGCGCGCTGATCGCAGCCCGCCACCGATGACCGCCCCGGCGCCGCAAGCGCCGGGCGTCGGGTCGCCCTTGAAAAGCCCGGTATGCCCCCCCATAATGGGAGACATGGTTGTAACTCCGGCAATCTGGAGGCGTCTTGGACAGGGGTTCGATTCCCCTCACCTCCACCTAAGGGCATCAGTGTGCGTTTAGGTGGGGGTGCACTGGTTTCGACAGGGCGGACGAAGGTGAGCAGGCAACCCGAGAGGCGACGGACGTAATCCGCGCAAATCCATAAACGCCAACGATGAGCGTTTCGCACTGGCCGCTTAAGGCCTATGCCGAGGCTGCTTGAGCCTTGTTACCAAAGAAAAGCCGGCGGGGACTTCGGTCCCCGTCGTCATTTCCGCGCCCGCCCGGGGTTCCCAGGGTCGGCTGCCTCCTATACCATTGCCCCAAGCTTACAAAAACCTTTCAGACAGACCCGCTCAGCGGGCAACGGGGCGCGGCGCCGTTTCGCGCCGATCCTGGCCTTGGGCCGGATCTGATGGAGACACGATGCGGATACTGGTGGCGGAAGACGATCCCAGCCTGACGGCGGCGGTCGAATTCGCGCTCCGGACGCTCAACAACTATTTCGTCGGCTGCGTCCGGAGCGGCGACGAAGTCCAGGCGCTGCTCGAGAGCGAACCCTACGACCTGCTGATCCTCGATGTCGGGTTGCCGGGGCTTGACGGCTTCGAGGTGCTGCGCCGCATTCGCGCCAGCGGCCTCACGCTGCCGGTGCTGATCATGTCCGGCCGCGACTCTTCCGACGACAAGGTCAAGGGACTGAACCTGGGCGCCGACGACTACCTCGCCAAGCCCTTCGCGGTGCGCGAGCTCGAAGCCAGGGTTGGCGCCCTGCTCCGCCGCAGTACCGGCACGGTGGCCAGCAACCAAGGCGCCGGGCTCGCCTTTGACCCGGACACGCGGACCATCAGCATCGACAACAAGGTAATCGCCCTGTCGGTGCGCGAAGTGGCGATCATGAGCCTGTTGCTCAAGGAGTTCGGGCGCGTGGTCACCAAGGACCGCCTGATCGGGGACATCTATTCGGCCGAGGAAGCGCCCGGCCCCAACGCGATCGAGGTCTTCGTGCACCGGTTGCGCAAGAAGCTGTCTGCTTCCCCGTACGAGATCCGCACCCACCACGGCATCGGCTACCAGCTCGAACAACGCTGATCCGGCCGCTGCCGCGGCCCGGCCTGCTGGTCAGTAGCGCACGCGGGCGAGGTACGACTTCTGGGCGGCGTCGCGCGCTTCGCGCAGCGTCCTGATGCCGCGCTCGTTGAGCAGCGTGATCAGCTTGAGCAGCACCTCGCCGGTCACGATCGCGTCGCCGAGCGCGGTATGGCGCCCGATCACGTTCACCCCGAGACGTTCGGCGATGGCTTCAAGCCGGTGTGATTCCTGGTTGGGCTGGACCACCAGCGAGAGCAGCATGGTGTCGAGCACCGGGTTGGTGAAATGCACCCCGGTGGCTTCCTCCTTGAGCTGCAGGAAACGCATGTCGAAGGCGGCGTTGTGGGCCACCAGTACGGTGTCGGCGCAGAAGGCGTGGAAACCGGGCAGGACCCGGTCGATCGTCGGCTGGCCGGCGAGCATCTCAGCCGTGATGCCGTGGATCTCCACCGATTCCTTGGCCATCCGCCGGCGCGGATCGACGAGCTGGTCGAAGTTCTCATGGCGCAGGCGCCGGCCGTTGACGATGCGCACCGCGCCGATCTGGATGATCTCGTCGCCCTTGGATGGTTCGAGCCCGGTGGTCTCGGTGTCGAAGACGGTGTAGGTGAGCTCGCTGAGCAGGCGATCATCGAGGTCGCGGCGCTCGTCGGTCTGGGCAAAGAGGTCGAAGTCATAATATTCGGGCCGGCTCTCGCCGTGCACCGGCCAGCCGGTCTCGAGCGCTTCCTGCGGGGAAGCTGCCGGGATCAGGAAGCGGAAGAACGCGCGGTGCGCGGTACGGTCGCGCTGCAGCCAGATTTCCCCGCCGTGGCGCTCGACCACTTCGCGCAGCGTCAGCGGCGTCGCTTCGCCGCCACTGGTCATCGGCTCCAGTTCCCAGTTCATCTGGGTTTCGGTGGCGACGATTGCCCCCGACCAGATCAGGTCGAGATAGACCATCCGCCCGGCCGGAATCAGCCGCAGGCGAACCTCGCGGACCTCGTAGCCTTCCTGCAGGCGCGCCGCCAGGTAGGTCAGTCCCTGCAACAGCGAGAAGCTGTCGACGTTGACCCAGGCATCGGGGTCGGCCTCTTCGATCTTGCACGGCAGCTCGAGCCGCTTCTCGATGCGCCGCTGCAGCGCTGCCACCAGGTCGGTGCCGAGCATTTCCTCCAGCGGCCAGCGCGCCTTGAGCGTGCCGGCGTGGTCGCTGGCGGCACGATCGATCTTGTGGCTCAGCACCCCGACTTCCTCGACCACGATGTTCATGAAGCGCTCGCGCTCATCGCTGCCCATGTCGGGATAGGCGACCAGGTTCTCGACCGCGGCGCGGATGTTGGCGAGCGGCGCGCGGCTGCCCTCGGTGAGCGACTGCAGCAGCTGGTCGCGCGCGCTGTCGGTTTCGAAGCCGCGGGTGATGTTGTCGATAGTCAGCACGTAGCCGCTCACGGCCGGCTGTTCCGGGGCAGCGTCACCCTCGTCGGCACCGGCCAGCACCGGCGCCATCTGCACCCGCAACAGCTGGCCGGCGCCGGTGACGGTGACGAAATGGGCCACGGGCGCGGCACCGGCCCGGCTCAGCCGGTGGTGCAGTTGTTCGAGAGCGTGCGCGATCAGGTTGTGCTCGAACACCGCGAAGATCGAGCGCCCCAGGCCGATGAGCGAGCCGGCTCCAGTCGCGGCGTCGGCCATCGCCTGGAACTGCAGCCGGGCGCGGTGGTTGTAGAGCAGGATGCGGCCGTCGAGATTGCACACCACCACGCTCTGGGTGAGTTCCGACATCAGCGCCGCCAGCCGGTTGCGTTCGGCCTCGACCGAGCGCCGGCCTTCGCGGACGCGCTCCTCGACGTCGTGGTGCAGAGCATTGCGCTCGTCGGCCAGCTGGTTGATGGTGCGCGCCAGCATCCGCAATTCGGCGGTGCCGCTCTCCGGCAGACGGTAGTCGGGGTTGGCCTCGAGCATCGTGCGCGTGGCCTCGGTCATGCGCAGCGGCGCGGTGACATAGGCGCGAAAAACCGACTGCAGCGCGACGCCCAGCGCCACCACCGCAAGCAGCGCCGCGAGCATCAGCAGCCCGCCGTGCGCGGTCATGATGTCGCTGAGCAGTTTCTGCTCGTGCGCCTTCAGATCGGCCCAGAACAATGCCCCCGGGAGCGCCAGCCCGACCCCGACGACCAGCAGGAAAGCCGCCAGCGCCAACAGGTACTTGACCCGCTGGCTCACGGCCGCAGTCCTGTTGCCATTCCAGCCGCCCCGAACAACGTCACGCCGCCACGCCGAGCAGGGTCTTGACTCGCGCGACCAGGTCACGGGTCGAAAACGGTTTGGTCATGTAGGCGTCGGCGCCCAGCGCCAGGCCCTTGGCAACCTCGGTGTCGCGGCCCTTGGCGGTCAGCATGATCACCTTGGTGTTGGCGTGCGCCGGGTCGGCGCGCAGCTCCTGGCAGACCTCGAAACCATTCTTCTTGGGCAGCATGACGTCGAGCAGGATCAGGTCGGGATCGTGCGCGGCGACCTGGGCCAGGGCGGCCTCGCCATCGGTGGCCACGAAGACCTCGAAATCCTCGCGTTTCATCAGGAACTCCAGCGAGATCACGCTGTTGGGCTCGTCGTCGACGATCAACACCTTCTTCTTCACGCCCGTCTCCTCCACAAGCGCTCGCCGGCTGCTGCCGGACGGCCCCTGTTAGTTCTTTTCTGGCACTGATAGCGGCAGCGTAAACGAAAACGTTGCACCTGCGCCAGCCTTGCTTTCCACCCAGAGCCGGCCGCCGAAATGCTCGATGATCTGGCGGCTGATCGGCAAGCCCAGTCCCGTGCCCTGCGGCTTGTCGGTCAGGGCGTCGCCGGCCTGGCGAAATTTTTCGAAAATCACCTGTTGCTCGGCTGCCGCGATCCCGCAGCCGTTATCCTGCACATCGACCCGCAATGCACCGGGCTCGCTCATCAGCCTGACCACGACCCGGCCAGTGCCCGGGGCCACAAACTTGACCGCGTTGGAGAGCAGGTTGAGCATCACCTGGATCAGCCGGTCGCGATCGGCCTGGATCGGCGGCACATTGGCGGCAAGCTGGCACTCGACGGCGACCTGGCGATCGCGAAACAGCGGTCCGGTCAACTCGACGGTGTGCTCGATGATGTCGTGCAGGTCGAGTTCGGCGTTGTGCCACTCGGCGCCGCCCGACTCGATCTTGGCCATGTCCAGCACCTGGTTGACCTGGCGGGTCAGGCGCTCGGTTTCCTTGGTGATGATCGCGAGGAACTCCTGGCGCTGCTCGACATCGATCCCGGGGTTGTCGTGGAGGATTTCGGAAAATGCCCGGATCGAGGTCAGCGGGGTGCGCAGCTCATGGGTGATCGAGGACATGAAATCGTCCTTGAGCAGGTCGAGTTCCTTGAGCCGCAGGTTGGCCGCGCGCAGTTCGCCGGTGGCGGCCTGTAGTTCGCGCGATTTCTGTTCGAGCTGGCGACTGTAGGCCCGCACCTGCGAAGCCTCGTCAAGGATGTTCATCACCTCGTCGAGCCCGAGCGGCTCCTCCTTGACGACCGAAGCGACCATTACCCGCGCTGACGCCGAACCGATGGCACCGGCCAGCAACGACTCGGCGAACACCACCAGGTCGGCGTCGGCTTCCAGCTCCTCGACTCCCGCGACCCCGCGCAAACGGGCGTAGCGCGCGAAGGCCCGGCGGGCGCGCGCCGGACCGAGGAAGCGTCCGAGCAGGGGCAGCAGCTCGCTGACCGATGCGCTGCCCCGCCAGAAACGCGATCCGCCGGCCTGGGATGAGCTCGCTAAGGCGTCGACGAAGAGCGTCGCCTGGCTGGCTTCGGCAACACCGGGGCCGCGGGCCAGCGATACCCCGAGGTAGCAGCCGACGTTGGCCAGCATGCTCCAGAACAGGCTGTGGCTGATCTCGTCCAGTCCGCTGAGACCGAAGAGCTGCTGCGGGCGCAGCAGTTCGATGCCAAAGAGCCCGGTGTCGAGGAACTGCCCCGGCAGCCAGCCCGACTTGGCGAACGAGGGCAGCAGCAGCGTGTAGGCCCAGACCGCAAAGCCAGCCAGCAG
>JAHEMI010000112.1 GCA_024643785.1 Burkholderiaceae bacterium | reverse complement strand
GTTGTACCTGGCCACGTTCAGGTACCCGTCTGCCTTGATTCAGCGTGCCTACCCCCAGGTGGTGGTTGACAGTGACGTGACCACTTGTCTGCGTTCTTGCCTGATGAAGCCCGAACATAACCAGTGGCTGGACCGGATTTGGTCCATCATGCTGCAAGTCCAGGGCCAACTCGAAACGTGAACGACTGACGCGACGCGAGGAGCCAGAATGGAACGAAACGCCGCCGACGCCGCCCGCGTGCTCTGGACGTGCCGACAGTCAGGTACCGTCATCACCGCATTGCCCGAAGCGATTCGTCCGCGCGACGCCATTGCCGGCCACGCGATCCAGGCCGCGCTGCCAGCTGTCGCCGACCGCCCGGTCGTTGGCTGGAAGATCGCTGCCACTAGCGCCGCGGGGCAGGCGCACATCCAGGTCGACGGACCGCTAGCGGGACGCATCCTTGATGACTTCGTGCACCCGATCGGCGCTACCTTATCGCTTGCCGGCAACCGCATGCGGGTGGTTGAACCCGAGTTCGCGTTCCGGATGGGCGCAGCCCTGCCGCCGCGATCCACGCCTTACGCCGCCGATGAGGTGTCGGCGGCCGTCGCGTCGCTTCACCCGGCCTTCGAGTTGCCAGATTCGCGCTTTGCGAACTTTACCCGAGCCGGGATGGCCCAGTTGATCGCCGACGATGCCTGCTGTGGCCGATTTTCCTTTGGCCCCGCTGCGCCGGAAGCGTGGCGCACGGCCAATCTTGCGGCACACCCGGTGCATGCAACCGTTCACGGCGCCGATGGAAGCGTGCGCTACACCCGCGAGGGTGAAGGGAGCGCGCTGCTTGGCGACCCGCTCTTCGCACTGACCTGGCTCGCAAACGAATTGTCATCGCTGGGCACTGGATTGCGCGATGGCGACTGGGCCTCGTGTGGCACGTGCATGGTCCCGCTGGAGATCCTGCCGGGGGATCGAGTAGTCGCGGACTACGGCTCGTTCGGCCGGATCGAGATCAGCCTGTCCGACTAGTGCTTGCGGCCGAGCGCGCGGGTACCTGCCCAGAGCAAACAACCGCCAATCAACGCCCGCCTATCCTTGCACAACCTCGGCGAAGTCGTCGACGACTGCTGCCAGAGTCGCTGGAAGGCATAATCGCGTGACGGACAAGACGGCGCTAGGAGTTACAAATTGGCCTGGATAATCACAAAATACTTTCTCACCGCTGCGGTGGTTGTAATCGTCTCCGAGGCTGCCAGGCACAGTGACAGACTTGGCGGTTTTCTGGCCGCGCTGCCGCTCGTCACGATTCTTACCCTAATCTGGCTCTACGTGGAGAGGCAGCCGAACGAGAAGATCGCAAATCACGCCTGGTATACGTTCTGGTACGTGGTCCCTACCCTGCCAATGTTCCTGGCCTTTCCGGTCTTGCTTACACGCTTGGGTTTTTGGCTAGCCCTGCTGGCCGGAATAATCATCACGATTGTCTGCTTTGGGATCTTTGCGTTGGCGGTACGTCATTTCGGGATCCAGTTGACATAAGGCCGGTTGGCGGTCCTGACGAGGGGTGGCCATAGTTGCTGGCCTGTTTCGTTCTTGAGGTCGTAATTGCGAAGCGAGCCACGATTGCGCGCCCTGCGAAAACTAGCGCTCGCGAAACAGTGCATCCACATTGGGCAACCCGTCGAACCCGAAAAACGTCCCGGCATCAGCAATTTCTTTCGCGGCATTCAGGAAACCAGCCCACGCTGTGCGCGCGAGCGTGCCGCCAACACTGATCCGACGCACGCCCAGTCTAGCCGCCTCCGCAACCGTCATGAACGGTGCGTTAATCAAGAGGTTGACTGGCTTGGGAGACACCGCGGTGACAATGGCAGAAATGTGTTCTGCCCTGACAATCCGCGGAGCGTACAGGCAGTCTGCGCCAGCTTCCGAATACGCACACAACCGCCGAATGGTCTCATCGATATCAGGGCGACCGCACAAGAATCCCTCGGAGCGACCGGTTAGCACAACGCCAGCGCCACTCTCGTCGATTGCCCGCCGCGCAGCCCTTACCCGCGCCACCGCCAGATCGAAGTCATAAAGCGGACTGGCCTCATCGCCGGTGGCGTCCTCTATAGAAAGCCCGGAAATCCCCGTGGCCACTGCGAGCTTGACGTTCGCGGCGACGTGCTTCGGATCGGCTGCGAAACCGCCCTCGAAATCTGCATTCACGGGCACCTTCACGGCGGCAACGATGTCGCTGAGATGCTCCAGCGCCTGATCAAGAGTGACCTGATTGTCCGCGCGGCCCAACGTCCAGGCAAGACCGGCACTGGTGCTCGCCAATGCCTTGAAGCCCATCTGCTCCAGAGCTCGCGCGCTCCCGACATCCCACGGATTCGGCATCACGAAACATCCCGCGGCGTGCAGTTGGCGAAACGTAACGCTCCGGTCATCGCTTGCTTTCATGTGGCAACTCCAAGAACGCATTGCAGTGGCGATCCCGCTCGTGGCGCGAAGGGCCAACAGTGACCTGGTGCACTAGGTCCGGTAACCTACCGCGCTTCTCGCAGATGGAAATGAGCAACCGTACAGCAGTCGACTACCGAATCAGGCCATAACAGGATTGTCAAAGAGGTCTGATCATCGCCGAACTTCACTAACCTGCGACTGGCACGCTGCGCGCGGAGGAGTGCAGCGTGACCATGGAGCCAGGCATCAGGCGCAATGACCTCGCCGACGAACTGGCGGCACAATACTGCGTTGGATTCTTGATCCGGAAGGCGCAGGCAGCACGATTCGATACCGCTGCTCGCGCCCATCTGCCGATAACCTGCGACGACCACCCGCGTGCCACGTGACCATGCTCATCAGAATCGCTGAAATAACCCTGCCGATCTTCATAATCGCCCTGATCGGCTTTTTCTACGCCCGTGCGGCCAAACCCGACCTGGCCGGCGCGAACAAGCTGGTTATCGACATCGCGTTGCCGATCCTGATCTTCACCTCGTTGTCGACCAAGCAGTTCGACCCGCGGGCGGCGATTCTGTTCACTGCGGCGGCCGCGTCGCTGATCGTACTGAGCGGCCTGATCGCCCTGCCGCTGAGGCGCTTGTCTGGCGCCCAATGGCGCGCCTTCCTGCCGTGCGTGATGTTCACCAACGTCGGGCCGGTCGGCATCCCGCTCGTCGTACTGGCATATGGCTCCAACGGTCTGGCGCCGGCGGTAGTGCTCCTGGTGCTGTCCAACATCCTGCACTTCACCATCGGCGTCGGCCTGATGAGCGGGAGAATCGATTGGCGCACGGTTTACGCCAACCCACTCGTCTGGGCGACAGTGCTGGGGCTCTCGTTTGCCCGGTTGGAGTGGAGCATGCCAGGATGGATCGGCACGCCGCTCACCATGATCGGCAACGTCCTGGTGCCGATGATGCTGCTTTCCCTCGGCGCCAGGCTCTCGACCAGCAAGGTCAGCGACGCCAGGGTCGGACTGACAGTCTCGATCATGACGTTGCTGATCCGGCTACTTGCCTGTTACCTGATCCTGCAGATCGTACCGCTCGAAGGGATCGAACGCGGCGCCTTCATTCTCTTCGCCTGCCTGCCTTCAGCAGTTTTCAACTTTCTGCTGGCAGACCGCTTTGACCTCGAACCGAGCAAGGTGGCTTCGATGGTGATCGTCGGGCACGTCGCCAGCGTGGCGTTCCTCCCGCTGGGGCTGTGGCTGGCGTTGCGCTAGCTTAGGGACGTTCCGAACCGCCCGCCGTTGCAGCCCGCACGTCCCAGTTCGACGGGCGAACGGAAGTCCGGCATGCTTGTGCCTGTTGGTCCGCCAGGACCTCACGGGGGTTACCGACGAGCCGCAACCTCCGGCCTCCCGGATCCAGTCCGAATGGACACATGCAACTGATTGGGCGCCCACAGCCAGAAACCCGATGTACAGCCCCTATTTCACCGTTGCCGCGGTCATTGCCGGGGTAACTATCCTTCAAGCGGCAAGCGGCTTGCTGCTGGTACTCCTGCCGCTGCGCATGACGGCCGAAGGTTTTTCCGTTCAGTCGATGGGCTGGGTCGCCGCCGCCCATGGTGCGGGCTTTCTGGCCGGCTGCCTGATCACCAATCGCCTGGTTTCGGCGATCGGGCACGTGCGCGCATTTGCCGCGCTTGCAGCCGCTTTGTCGGCAATAGCGCTGTCCTTCGCGACCTTCGATTCGCCCGCGGCCTGGGTCGCGCTTCGGTTTACGGGCGGCGTGAGTTTTGCGGGGCTGTACGCTGTCGCTGAAAGCTGGATCGCCGAGCGCACTCCGAGGGCGCTGCGCGGCCGCGTGCTGGGCTTCTACACGGTCTGCACCAAAGTGGCACTCGTTACTGCGCCGCTGTCACTTACCGCGTTGGCACTGGAAGGGCCATGGGCCTTCATGCTGGTCAGCGCCTTGTGCTCGCTTGCCCTCCTTCCAGTCACGACGACCAGAAGCGCGAACCCGGCACCGCCAACCCAGAACGCGTTGGGCATCGGCGAACTCTACCGACTGGCGCCGGTCGGTGTCCTGGGCTGCTTTTCAATCGGCTTGATCAATGCGCCGCTACTTTCGCTGATCCCCGTCTACGGCGGGGCCACCGGCCTCGATCTGGCAAGGGTCGTGGTGTTGTTCCCGGTGCTGCAACTCGGCAGCCTGGTCCTCCAGTGGCCGCTGGGTCGATGGTCGGACCGCGGCGACCGGCGGCGAATCATTTGTGGTCTGCACATCGCGGTCGCGATACTGTCGCTGCCCATCGCGTTTCTCGACGCCCCGCCGCAATGGCTGCTGTTGCCACTGCTGTTCCTGCTCGGCGGCGCAGCGCTCTCAATCTACGCCATTTGCGTTGCCCACGCGGGTGACCACGCGTCGCCCGACCAAATGGTCTCGCTGCTAAGCGGCCTGCTTCTTTCCTGGGGCATCGGGGCTGCCATAGGTCCGGCCGTGGCCGCGGCGGTCATGGACACTGTCGGCCCCAGAGGGCTCTTCATGTACCTCGCTGTCGTCGCGCTCGCTTTCGCGCTGTATGTGGTGCACCGGATGTCGGTGCGATCGCCGGCCCCGATCGACGAGCACGTGACTTTCGTCGACGTCCCCGCGACCTCACCGGCCGCCGCCGAACTCAGCGTTACCGATGCGCTGCGAGGGCGTGCTGCCCCCCGGGACTGACGTCGAACTGCCCGCCAAGGCATGGCGAACAGAGTTCAGCAGGTGTGCCCCGGGCGACGCGGGCCGGCGGCGATGTAGAACAGCGTGGCTTATCCTAGGTGTTCTTGGCGATCATGGAGGCTCAATGGAGACAGGCCGGACCATAATTTTTCCGGGCAAGTTGCAGGGATGTCTCGGCATCCTGGCTCTGCTGGTGTTCCTCATGTTGTCCGGCCCGCTGGCTGCGCAGCATGCAAGACCTTATCCGGGTCCAATTTTCGACGCCCACCTTCACTACAACGTCGAGGCCGTTGAGCCCTACCCGGTCGCCAAGGTCCTGGGCATGATGAAGGAGGCCGGCGTGGCTGCGGTCCTGGCGAACTCGCGCCCGAACGACGGCACCAAGGCACTTGCCGAGTCTGATGACACACTGGCGAAATCTGGCGTTCAGGTAATCCCGTTCGTTCGCCTCTACCGGAACCGGGACGACTACACGAACTGGTTTCGCGATCCAACCATCTATCAAATGCTCGAGAGTGAGCTGGCGGCGGGAACGGCGGCCGGAGAATACCGGGGCGTCGGTGAGTTTCATCTCTATCAAAGCCAGGACGCCAACGGACCAATCGCCAGGCAGATCATGCAGCTGGCGCAGGCAAGAAACCTGGTTATATTGGCCCACGTTGACGATGCCGCTATCGAGATGCTCTACGCTCACGCGCCGAAGGCCCGGATCATCTGGGCACACAGCGGGATATCCGGAGTTTCGGCCAGTCGAGTGGCGGAACTGCTGGTCAAGTACCCGACACTGGTCGGAGAGTTGTCCTATCGCCCGGGCTTGACCGGCGGCAACGGCCTCCTCAGTCCCGAGTGGAAACAGCTCTTGCTATCCCATCCGGAGCGCTTTTGCCTGGGCTCGGACACCTGGACCAATGGGCGCTGGGCTGCCTACGCTGAAATCATGGCCGGTTACCGGGTCTGGCTTGGAGATCTCCCGGTTGCCATCGCCCGCAAGATCGCCTGGGAAAATGCCGCCAGACTGTTCGGCCTGCCCTAACGGTGGGGCCGCGATAGCGAACAGTGCGAAATTGCGCAGGCAGCCGGACTGAGAATCGCGCATGAACGTCGCCTTGCCCTACCAGCTCCTCGCCGACATTGTGCTCTGCCTGCACCTCGCGTTCGTCGCATTCGTTGTGCTGGGCCTCGTCGCGATCGTGGCCGGCAACCTGCGGGGCTGGAGATGGGTCAACTCATACTGGTTCAGGGCCACGCACATTGCCGCAATCTGCGCGGTGGTCATGGAGTCGTGGTTGGATTACGTCTGCCCGCTGACGACTATTGAAATGTGGCTCAGGGCAAAAGCACAGACCACAACCTACGCCGGCAGTTTCATCGAGCACTGGTTCCAGACCATCCTGTTCTACTCAGCGCCACCCTGGGTATTTGCGCTGGCATACACGGCGTTCGGAGTCGCTGTTGCGGCGGCCTGGTGGTACTTCCCGCCAGTTTCTGGCCGGCGTGCCAAGACCACAAATGACTGACCATCGCATCGCGAGCAACGTCAGCCTGATCGAGGCCCTGATGGTCTACGGCCACCTGCTGCGCTGCCCGCGGGTCGCGAGACCCGCGGCCAACGATCACTTCGGAGCTTCGGGCTCCTTGCCGTTCAAGGGCTGTCCCTCTTTCTCGTCGGTTCGATCAAACACCAACGT
>JAHEMI010000111.1 GCA_024643785.1 Burkholderiaceae bacterium | reverse complement strand
AGCCACGGGCCTATCGCCATGCCGTTGACCGAGGTCGCCATGCCGAAGCCGAAGCAGGTCAGCGCCAGCGCGCCGACCATCGGCCACTTCGACGGGCCGGGAACGTAATAGTGGGCGCCTGGGGTTGCCATGTCCGTCTCCTTCATTTCATGGTTCCTGCTAGTGCGTGCAGCTGTTGGGGACTACGCGCCGGTGACGGCGCGAACGATCGCGACCAGCACCAGCACAAAACAAATCGCGAGCACGATCCCGGCCACGATCACGTGCACCGGGTTGAGCCGCCGGGCATCGCTGGCGTGGGCGGCACGGCCGCGCACCCCGAAGAACGACGCTCCCACGGCCCGCATGGTCTGCCCGAAGCTCGCCTTCGATGCGGGTTGCGAATCGTGCTCGCTCATCCCCGCAACTCTTTAACCGTCTTCTTGCCGCCAATCTCGAAAAACGTGTACGACAGCGTGATGGTGTTGACGTCCCGGGGCAGCTCCGGGTCGATCACGAACACCACCGGGAAGCGGCGCCTTTCCTGGGCGGCAAAATCCTGCTGCGCAAAGCAGAAGCACTCGATCTTGCGGAAGTACTTGGCCGCCTGCAGCGGCGCGTAACTCGGTATCGCCTGCCCGCTGAGTGCGCGCGGCAGGTTGTTGGCAATCTCGTAGGTCACCGTCACCAGTTCGCCCGGATGGGCGCTCAGGCTGCGGATCTCGGGCTTGAAGCTCCAGGCGCCCCGCGAATTGGCGTCGAATTCGATCGTGATCAGGCGATTCTGGTCGACCGTGCCGAGCTTCACGACCTGCGCTTCCTGCTCGTCGGCCCGGGTCAGGAAATTGACCCCGGTCACGTCGCAGATCTTCTGATAGATCGGCACCATCGCAAAACCGAAACCAAACATGAGCACGGCCACGACCGCAAGCTTGCCCACCATCACAAGATTGCCGCGTCTGCCTTGACCGTGATCATGAGCCATCGCGCGCCCTATCCCAGCAGGATCCGCTTGAGGATGACGCCGACGAAGAACGCGGCCGCGATCGACAGCACGATCCAGGCCGTGCGCCGATTGCGCTGGCGAGAATCGGAATCACGTCCCTGCTGCTGGTGTTCGATCGACATCGTCAGTTCCTGTCCCTTGGCGGACATTATTGCTCCACCACCGGCGGCTTCTCGAAGGTGTGGAACGGCGCCGGACTCGGCACTGTCCACTCGAGCCCGGTGGCGCCCTCCCAGACCTTGGCCGGAGCCTGCGCCCCGCCCTTCACGCACTTGTAGACGACGTAGACGAAGAGCAGCTGCGAGAGGCCGAAGCCGAACGCGCCGATCGTCGAGATCGCATTGAAGTCGGCGAACTGCATCGGGTAATCGGCGTAGCGCCGCGGCATCCCGGCCAGGCCGAGGAAGTGCTGCGGGAAGAAGGTCACGTTGAAGAAGATCATCGAGAGCCAGAAATGCAGCTTGCCGAGCTTCTCGTTGTAGTAGTGCCCGGTCCACTTGGGCAGCCAGTAGTAGGCGCCTGCGAACAGCGAGAACAGCGAACCGGCCACCATCGTGTAGTGGAAATGCGCCACCACGTAGTAGGTGTCGTGCAACGCGATGTCGAGCGGTGCGATCGACAGGATGATCCCGGTGAGTCCGCCGATGGTGAACACGAACACGAAGCCCACGGCGAACAGCATCGGCGTCTCGAAGGTCATCGAGCCGCGCCACATCGTGGCCACCCAGTTGAATACCTTCACCCCGGTCGGGACCGCGATCAGCATCGTCGCATACATGAAGAACAGCTGTCCTGCGGCCGGCATCCCGGTCGCGAACATGTGGTGCGCCCAGACGATGAACGAGAGGATCGCGATCGAGGCGGTGGCGTAGACCATCGAGCTGTAGCCGAACAGGCGCTTGCGCGCGAAGGTCGGGATGATCTCGGAAACGATGCCGAAACCGGGCAGGATCAGGATGTAGACCTCGGGGTGCCCGAAGAACCAGAAGATGTGCTGGAACATCACCGGGTCGCCGCCGCCGGCAGCGTTGAAGAACGAGGTGCCGAAGTGGCGGTCGGTGAGCAGCATCGTGATCGCGCCGGCGAGCACCGGCATCACCGCGATCAGCAGGTAGGCGGTGATCAGCCAGGTCCAGACGAACAGCGGCATGCGCATCAGCGTCATGCCCGGTGCGCGCATGTTCAGGATCGTGGTGATGATGTTGATCGAGCCCATGATCGAACTCGCGCCCAGGATGTGCAGCGCGAAGATCCCGAAGTCCATGCCCGGGCCCATCTGGATCGACAGCGGGGCGTAGATCGTCCAGCCAGCTGCGGCCGCTCCGCCCGGCACGAAGTACGAGGCGACCAGCAACAGCGCCGCCGGCGGCAGCAGCCAGAAGCTGAAGTTGTTCATCCGCGCGAACGCCATGTCGGAGGCGCCGATCATCAGCGGGAGCTGCCAGTTCGCGAATCCGACCCAGGCCGGCATGATCGCGCCGAAAACCATGATCAGGCCGTGCATGGTCGTAAGCTGGTTGAAGAACTCCGGCTGGACGATCTGCAGGCCGGGCTGGAACAGCTCGCTGCGCAAGAGCAGCGCATTGAGCCCGCCGACGAAGAACATCACCAGCGAGAACAGCAGGTACATCGTGCCGATGTCCTTGTGATTGGTCGCGTAGACCCAGCGGCGCCAGCCGTGCGGCGGTCCGTGATGATCGGCCTCGCTCCCCACGTGGGCGGCGGACGCCGGATGCAAGTCGGTTGCTGCACTCATGCCTTGACTCCTGCTCGAACTCGGTCAGTCAGAAAAAACTTGCGCGCGCGGCGATCACTTGCGTGCCGCGGCATATTCCTTGGGCAGCACCAGCCCCTGCTCGGCCTGGTTGCTCCAGGCGTTGCGGGTATAGGTGGTCACCGCGGCCAGTTCGACGTCGCTCAGCCGGCTGAAAGACGCCATCGCGGTGCCGGCGCGGCCCTTGAGCAACACCGTCATCTGGCCAGCCGCCGGACCCAGCACCACCTTGGAACCGTCAAGCGCCGGGAATGCGCCCGGGATGCCCTTGCCGTTGGCCTGGTGACACGCTGCACAGTTGGCGGCGTAAACCTGCTCGCCGCGGGCGATCAGCTCGTCCTTGGTCCATTCCTTGTTCGGGTCGTCGGCCGCAGCGAGCATCGCCTTGTGCTTTTCCTCGACCCAGCGCGAGTAGTCCTCGGCCGACTTGACCTCGACGACGATCGGCATGAATGCGTGATCCTTGCCGCACAGTTCGGCGCAGTAGCCGTGGTAGGTGCCGACCTTCTCCGCCCGGAACCAGGTGTCGCGGACAAACCCGGGGATCGCATCCTGCTTGACCCCGAGCGGCGGCACATACCAGGAGTGGATCACGTCGTTGGCGGTGGTGATTACGCGAACCTTCTTGTTGACCGGCACCACGAGGGGGTTGTCGACCTCGGAGAGGTAGGTCTCCGATTTCGTTTCGCGGTTCTCGATCTGGGCGCGGGGCGTAGCCAGCGCCGACAGGAAGGAAATCCCCTCGCCTTCGCCCTTGATGTACTCGTAGCCCCATTTCCACTGGTAACCGGTGGCTTTCACCGTCAGGTCGGAACTGGAGGTGTCCTTTTGTTCCAGCACCATCCGGGTCGCCGGTATAGCCATCGCGATGATGATCAGGAACGGCACCACCGTCCAGGCGATCTCGACCGCGGTGCTCTCATGGAAAGTGGCCGACTGGTGACCGCGCGACTTGCGGTGCTTCCAGATCGCATAGAACATCACCCCGAATACCGCGACGAAGATCGCCAGGCTGATCAGCAGCAGGAAGCTGTGGATCCATTGCTGGTCACGCGCGATGCTGGTCACCCCCTCGCCCAGATTGATCTGGTTGACGCGGGGGCCGCCGGGCATGTCGGTCGCGGTCGCCACTGCGCCGTAGAACGCGCCGAGCGCGGCCATGGCACGGCGTGCCAGGTACTTTGGTGGTTTCATCCTGCGGGCTCCTGCCGAGCGTGAGGTCGCTTGGCGCAATTGGGCGGCCACCATATCACCAACAAGGACATTATTCTGGGCAACAATAACGTCGTCATGGGCTTTAAGTTTTCTCGCCGGAGGGTCTGGCGGCCCCCTCGGCAGGCAATCGGCCGGCCGGCTATCGCGCCGGCAAGACGCTAGCCGCGAGCGGGCGGGCGGCGGAACTCCACGGTCGCCGCACCGTCAGCCCGGCGCTTCACCGCCGGCACCCAGGCGTGGCCGTAGATCACTTCGAAGCTCAGGCTGACGCGGCCATCGGCGCCAGCGCCGGCACCGATCCGCTCCTCCCACTGGCGGCGGCGGCGCGGCGATTGCAGGCCGCGAGCGCGCGTGCGCAGCGCGTTGCCGCCCAGCGCGCGGACCTCGTCGATCAGCGCCCCGGCGCTCGCGTAGGTGAGCTCGATCCGTTCCATGTCCATTACCGGGTCGGCGAAGCCGGCGCCCACCAACGCGTCGCCGAGGTCGTGCATGTCGGGAAACGGCATCATCACCGCGCCGGCGGCGCGCAGCTGGCTGAGAGTGTCGACGCCGAAAACGCTGAACATCACCAGGCCGCCTGGGCGCAGCACCCGATGACACTCGCCCATGACCCCGGGAACGTCCGCGCACCAGTGCAGCGCGAGATTCGACCAAGCCAGCCCCAGGCTGGAGGTGGCCAGCGGCAGCTGGTTGATGTCGGCGACGATCGCCCCGGCCGCAGGCGACGCCGCTTTGCGCAGTCGCGCCAGCAGGCCGCGCGGTGGCGCCACCGCAGCCTGCGCCGCGCGCGCGTTGGCCGCGATCAGGTCGATGCCGATCAGGCTCGCCGCCGGATATCGGCTGCGCAGCGCGAGCAGCCCGTGACCCTGTCCGCAACCCAGGTCGGCGATGGCGCCGGGGTCGATGCGGGTCAGCTCCAGGTGTTCGAGCATGCGCCGCTCGACCTCGCGCAGGATGAAATCGTCCTGCCCCGCGCGCAGCGCCCGGCGCGCGAATTGGCGGCGCACTGCCGACGGGTCTAGGAGGTTCGCTGGATCCATGGCTTGGAAGTATACGAAGTGGCGGGTCCAATGGTGCATGGACTACCCGCAGCCATGGCATTCGTTGGCGCGCGCCCGAATCGTGAGCCGCGCTTTCGACCCGTTGCGCCGGCGCGGCGCCAGCCTGGCCCACGGCCTGTTGCCCCGCTGCTGTGCGCTCTGTTCGCTGCCGCTCGACAGTCCGGCCGAGCGGCGCCTCGGCTGGTGCCACCATTGCGCGGCCAGCCTGCCGGGTGCGGACGCCGCACGCTGCCCGATATGCGCCGAACGCGTCACGAATGGGCCACTGCCCCCGGGTGCGGCGCTGGCACCTGCCCCGGAGCCACCCTGCCGGGCGTGCCGCAATTCGCCACCGCCCTTCGAGCGCACCGTCGCACTGGCCGACTACGCCCCGCCCCTGGACCGGATGATCCTGGCGCTCAAATTCGGCCATGCCGTGGCGCTGGCCGGCCCGCTCGGCACGGCGCTGGCGGCCCG
Source organism: Burkholderiaceae bacterium (assembly GCA_024643785.1). Taxonomy (GTDB): domain Bacteria; phylum Pseudomonadota; class Gammaproteobacteria; order Burkholderiales; family Burkholderiaceae_E; genus JAGXFR01. The sequence goes on along the minus strand of JAHEMI010000111.1, from coordinate 1,421 downwards.
GATCGACTTTCCGCTCGACCTCGTGCTGCCGGTCCCGCTGTCAGCGCCACGCCTGGCCGAGCGCGGCTTCAACCAGGCGTGGCTGATCGCGCGCGCACTGGTCGCCGCCCGCCGTGACGCAGTCCCGCCGGGCAAGTGGCCCACTGCCGATGCGCGGGTGCTCTCCCGGCCGCGCCACGACCCGCCCCAGTCGCTGCAGCCGCTGCGCACCCGCGCCGCCAACCTGCGCGACGCCTTCAGCTGCCAGCGCAATCTCGCCGGCCTGCGGGTGGCGATCGTCGACGACGTGATGACTTCCGGCGCCACCCTCGCAGCCGCGGCCGCTGCGGCGCGCAGCGCCGGAGCCGCATTTGTCGCTAACATCGTGGCTGCCCGCACGCCCCGCGCGTGAATGCGCCGCAGCCTGTCAACCCGCCCCTGGAGGTCGTTTGCCGATGTTCAACGTGGTCCTGGTCCACCCGGAAATCCCGCCCAACACCGGCAACGTGATCCGGCTTTGCGCCAATACCGGCGCCCATCTCCACCTGGTCGAGCCGCTCGGTTTCCCGCTCGATCACGCCAAGATGCGCCGCGCCGGCCTTGACTACCACGAGTTCGCGACCATGAAAGTCCATCGGGGGTGGCCCGAGCTGATCGCCGCCGAAGCCCCGGGACGGATGTTCGCGCTCACCACCTCCGGCCGGATCTCCCCGAGCGCGGTCGAATTGCGGCCCGGCGACTGGTTCGTGTTCGGCTGCGAGACCGCCGGCCTGCCGGAGTCGGTCATGGCGGGATTCGATGACGGGCACCGGCTGCGCCTGCCGATGGTCCCGGGCAATCGCAGCGTCAACCTGTCCAACGCCGTGGCCGTGGTGGTCTACGAAGCCTGGCGCCAGAACGGCTTCGCCGGAGGCGCCTGAGGGCGGCGGGAAGGCTGCGCGGCGCGCGCGTCAGGACTCGAGACGCGCCAGCAGCTGGTCTACTTCAGCTTCGACGACGATGTAGTCGAGGTCGCCCGGGTGGACGAAGCCAGCGGCGACGAAACCGGCGCACATCGCCAGCAGTTGCTCGAAGTAGCCGTCGTGGTTGAGCAGCCCGACGGGCTTGTGATGGAATCCGATCTGGCGCAAGGTCAGCACCTCGAAGAGTTCGTCGAGCGTGCCCAGCCCGCCCGGCAGCGCGATGAAGGCATCCGAGATCTCGACCATGCGTTCCTTGCGGGTCGCCATGTCGGGCACCACTTCCAGGCGGGTGACATCGTGCTTGCCGAGTTCGCGGCGCATCAGCAACTCGGGGATCACGCCGACGACCTCGCCGCCGGCAGCGAGCGCCGCGGCCGCCACTTCGCCCATCAGCCCGATGCTGCCGCCGCCGTAGACCAGCTGCCAACCGCGCAGCGCGATCGCGCGGCCGCAGGCGCGCGCCAGTTCGGCGTACTCGGG
>JAHEMI010000033.1 GCA_024643785.1 Burkholderiaceae bacterium | reverse complement strand
TTGGTGCCGCGAATGCCGACCACTGCCGTGGGCGTGCGCAGCCGATAGTCGTCGTGGTTGCGCTTGCCGATGGCCCCAGACGAGGTGCGCAGCGTGCCGCGCAGCAGCGAGAAGAAGCCGCGCTGGGTATTGTCGCCAAAACTGTAATCGTCGATCCGGAACTCGCTGCGCGGCTGCAGTGAAACCAGTCCACCGTCGCTGAAGCGGAACTGGACCCGTCCATCGGCGCCGGTGCGCAGCAGGTCGCCGGACGCGAGTTCGGTGCCGGCGTGTACCGGCATCGCCGGCCCGGCGGGCGCGGCCCGTACTACCACGACCTCGCCACCGGCAACCAGCACAGTGGCGTCGGCCGCCAGCGCCGCGCTTGCCGCGCTGCTGATGGCAACCAACAACGCCATGCCGGCGAGCGCGTGGCGCCAGCCTGCCTTGACGGTGTGATGTCCGGTCGCGTTCATGGTCAGAAGCGGTAACGTGCCCGCAGCATCGCCTGGCCCCGACGGAAGTCGTTGGGGCCGATCGTCGAGCGGTTGCGGGTGTAGGTGAGCGCTGGCCCGACCGTCAAACCATTGCCGAGGCTCTTCTCGGCGGAGATCTGGGCTTCGGTCTGCCGGTCTGCCCGGGTCAAGCCGAACTCAGGCTCCAGGCCGCTGAAATTGCGTGACTCCCAGCCCAGCGCGCCAACTGCCTGCCAGCCCGAACCAAGCCCGACCACCAGTACCGCACGCAGCCCCCAGAAGTCGTAGCTGAGGTTGTCATAGGAAGCGCGCGACCGTTCGCTGCCGGCGTTCAGGCCGGCGATCAGCGTGGCGCTGGGCAGGGCTTCGATCTGGCGCGCCCAGGTGAATCCGAGCGCGGTCCGATCGGCATCGCGAACTCTCTGGTCAGGGAAATCGAAACGGTAGTGCTGCAGATATGCACCCAGTCGGCCAGCGCGTTCGGTGTCGCATTGCCATTGCGCGAGCACACCGGTGCCGTCGCGCAGTCGCGCCCCATCCAACCGCAGAGTTTGGGCCTGTACTTGCATGCCGACCTCATGGCAGGCGAACCGCCGGGCGATTCCACCTGAGAGTTCAAATTGTTCCTGATCGAGTGTACGCGCCGAGGGGTAGCCGCGGACCGCAAAGCGCCCGCCTACTGTCGCTCGCCAGCCGCCATTGGTCGGTATTACCCAGTAAACCGACCCGCCGATCGCCTGGGCCGCGCTCGCAGAGGGCTTGCTCACCGGCAGCGGCAGTACCGCCGTGCCGTCGGCAAGCAGCCATTGGCCGCTGGCAGTGCCGAAGTTCACGTTGTCGTCGTAGCCGATCTCGGCCTCGATGGTTGCGACGCGCTTGACGCGCAGCGCGTCCTTGATCCGCTCGATGGCGTTGAGGTAGCGCTCGATCGTGGCGCGTACTTCCGGGGGCAGTTCACGGGCCGCTACCGTCTCGAAGCTCTGGCGGGCTGCTTCGGTCTCGTGGACGCGCAGGTAAGCCCGGGCGAGCTCGGCGCGGGCCGGAAGGTGATCGGGGCGCTCGATCAGGACCCGTTCAAGAACGATCACCGCTTCGGCCGGACGTCCGGAATCGAGCGCCGCGACGCCGAGCAGGTAATCGAACTCGGCGCTGCCGGCGTAGCGCTGTTCAGCCGGCTTCAACAGGATGTAGGCGTCGCCGGACCGGCCTTCGCTCAGGAGCGCGCGGGCGTCGCGCAACAGGCGAGCCAGCGGGCTCACTTCCTCGACCGTCGGATAGGAACTGGCGCCGGCAGCCAGGCTGGGCATGCGCCACTGCGCCTGTGCCGGTTCGGTATATCCCAGCAAACCGGCGAACAGGGCCGAAGCCGCGGCGAGCATCAGCGCTGCCATGCTGCCGCGCAGGGTATGCGCGCGCACGGCGGTGATCTCGACCTCGACCAGCGAACCGATCGCGCTGCGCGGGCCGGCGAAATTGACCACCCGGTTGTTGTCGGTGCGACCGCTGAGTTCCTGCTCGTCGTGCCGCGCCGCGCCCTCGACCAGCACCAGCTGGCGCGAACCGAGCATCGCGGCGCTGATCGTGCGTGCGCTGGCATCGATCGCTTCCTGCAATCGTTGCAGGCGTGCCAGCTTGAGTTCAGCGGGAGTCGTGTCCTCGAGCTCGGCGGCCGGTGTTCCGGGACGCCGGCTGTATATGAAACTGAACGAGGAGTCGAAGCCGACATCTTCGATCAGCTGCATGGTGCGTTCGAAATCCTCGTCGGTTTCGCCCGGGAAACCGACGATGAAATCCGAGCTGATCGCGATTCCCGGACGCGCCTCGCGCAGCCGGCGCACGATAGACTTGAACTCGAGCGTCGTGTAGCGGCGCTTCATGGCCGCCAGCACCCGGTCGGAGCCCGATTGCACCGGCAGGTGGACGTGCCCGGCAAGCTTGTCGATGTTGCGGTGCGCCTCGACCAGTGCCGGAGTGAACTCGCGCGGATGCGAGGTCATGTAGCGGATGCGCTCGATCCCCGGAATCTCGGCGATGCGCGCGAGCAAGGCGGCGAGGTCGATTTTCTGGTCGTCGAGCTTGCTGCGATAGGCGTTGACGTTCTGGCCCAGCAGCGTGACCTCGCGTACGCCCTGTTGTGCCAACCCTTCGACCTCGGCGAGCACGTCGTCCAGCGGGCGCGACACTTCGAGTCCGCGGGTGTAGGGGACGATGCAGTAGCTGCAGAACTTGCTGCACCCTTCCATGATCGAGACGAAGGCGCTGGCGCCGTCGACACGCGCCGGCGGCAGGTTGTCGAACTTCTCGATCTTGGGAAAGCTGATGTCGACCTGCGCCACGCCGCTCGCCTGGCGTTCCCTGATCATCTCGGGCAGACGATGCAGGGTCTGCGGGCCGAAGACCAGGTCGACATATGGTGCGCGGTTCACGATCGCGTCGCCTTCCTGGCTGGCGACGCAGCCGCCGACTGCAATCAGCAGGTCGGGCCGGGAACTCTTGAGTTTGCGGACCCGGCCGAGATCGGAGAAGACCTTCTCCTGGGCTTTTTCGCGCACCGAGCAGGTGTTGAAGACGATGATGTCGGCCGCCGCCGGATCTTCGGTGAGCGTCGCGCCATGGGAACGCTCGAGCACATCGGCAATCTTGTCCGAGTCGTACTCGTTCATCTGGCAACCGAAGGTCTTGACGTAGAGCTTCTTCATCACGGTGTTCAACGTTGCGCGGCTTCTATCTCGGCCGGCAGCAGGATCCAGGCGCGGCGAATCTGGCCAGCCTGGTCGAGTTCGTAGCGCACCGCGACGCTGCCGCTCAGGGTGGCCGGGATCACCAGCCGGTTGTTGGTGTCAAAGATCCGGCCGCCGGCAGCAAAACGTGCCGGGTTGCCGTCGATGCTGGCGAGCGGGAACACCGTCACCTGGAGCGAGCCGAGTTTGCTCTGCTCCGGGAACTTGCGTGCCTGCGCCCAGACACTCGTGCTGAGCGCCAGGGCTGCGAGCATTACGAGCACTCTCGAGGACGTCTTCACTGCGCCGAACCTCCCTTTCGATGGCCGGACTCACCCCCACACTGCCGTGCGCCCGATGGCCATCATTTTGCACCGAGCGGCGTCGCGGTGCAGCCACTACTGCTGGCGTTCACCAGAAATGGAGTGGCGGCCCCAGCCAGATGACGGCCTGGCCCTGAAACGACAAGGCCCGCTTTGGGCGGGCCTGTCGTGCACTGCGTACCCGGACGCGCCGGACGAAGTGCGGATCTGGTGGCGGATCAGGGACTCGAACCCCGGACCTGCGGATTATGATTCCGTCGCTCTAACCGACTGAGCTAATCCGCCAGAGGCGCCGATTGTAGGGGTTTGGCGCCGCGTCGTCAAAAGCCGGCGGCCGGCGCCCGGGATCAGGGCGCCTCGGGCCGGGCGCGCTGCCGGGCGGTGCGGATCGCGCTCAGGGTGGCGCGGGCCGCTGCACCAGCGGCAATCGCGAAGTCCTCCCCGCTGCCCGCGTAGAGAATGGCGCGTGAGGAATTGATCATCATCCCGAATCCATCGGCGGCAATCCCGGCCGCGACCGTGGCGTCGACGTCCCCGCCCTGTGCCCCGATCCCCGGCACGAGCAGCGGCAGGTCCCCGACCAGCTCGCGCACCCGCGCCAGTTCGGCAGGGAAGGTCGCGCCCACCACCAGGCCAAGCTGGCCGGACGTGTTCCAGGGTCCTGCGGCGAGCCGCGCGATTCGTTCATAGACCATCTCGCCGTCGGCCAGGCGCTGGCCCTGGAGATCCGTGCCACCGGCATTCGAGGTCCGGCAGAGCAGGATCACGCCGCGCTGCGACCAGGCCAGGAACGGTTCGATCGAATCGAAACCCAGGTAGGGGTTGACCGTGACGGCATCGGCGCCGTAGCGCTCGAAGGCCTCGCGGGCATAGAGCGCCGCCGTGGAACCGATGTCGCCGCGTTTGGCGTCGAGCACCACCGGGATGTCGGAATGGTGTTCCCTGATGTGTGCGATCACCTGTTCGAGCTGATCCTCGGCGCCGGCCGCCGCGAAGTAGGCGATCTGCGGCTTGAAAGCGCACGCCCAGGGCGCTGTGGCGTCGACGATCTCGATGCAGAAGCGCGCGATCGCGTCGCTTCTGCCGGCCAGATGGGGCGGCAGCCGCTGCTCATCGGGGTCGAGGCCGACACACAGCATTGACTCCGTGCGCAACCAGCGCGCGCGCAGACGATCGCGAAAATTCACCTGTTGCTCCTCATGGGGGTTGCGCGCCGATTGTAATGGGGCGACGATTCGCGGTCACCAAGTTGATGCCGATGACCGCGACCAATTCCAGAATACTCTCGACCCGCGACCTGTGGTTTCTGGCGCTGCTCACGCTGACCTGGGGCATCAACTGGCCGATCATGAAGATCGGCGTCAGCGAACTCGAGCCGATGACTTTCCGCGCGATCTGCATGGTGCTGGGCCTGCCGGTGCTGTTCGTGGTCATGCGGGCGCAGGGGCTGCGCATCGCGGTGCCGCGCGAGCATTGGCGCGAGCTCGGCTTGCTCGCGCTGACCAACATGGTGTGCTGGTTCGTGCTGATCATGTACGGCGTGAAGTTGCTCTCGTCGGGGCGTGCGGCGATCCTCGGCTACACCATGCCAATCTTCACGGCGCTGATCGGTTTCATATTCTTTGGCGATCGCGCATCGACCCGTTTGTGGCTGGGGATCGTTGCCGCCGCCACCGGGGTTGCACTGCTCCTCTGGCGCGAGATCGGCGCCATTGCTGGCAGTCCGGCGGGAACCATGTTCATGCTCGGCGGTGCCGCCATATGGGGCCTGGGAACCCAGTTCATGAGGCGCCGCCGCCAGAGCACCCCGGTGATCGTGATCGTCTTCTGGTCGCTGCTGATCTCGCTCGTGGTGTGCGCGACGCTGGCCCTGTTGCTCGAGCGCGGCAGCTGGACGCACCTGCCGGATCGCGCCGGCTGGCTGGCGATCGGCTACAACGCGGTGGTCATCTTCGGCTTCGCGCAGGTGATGTGGTTCCGGCTCGCGACGATCCTGCCGCCGGTGGTCAGCAGCCTGTCGGTGATGTTCATCCCGGTCATCGGGGTATTTTCGGGCATGATGATCCTTGGCGAACGGCCAGCTTGGCAGGACTACGCGGCCCTGGTGAGCATCCTGATGGCCATCGTTGCCGTGCTCCGGCCAGGGCGGCCCAGCTGATCTGGACGATGGGAGGATAGGGCGATGCGCGTCAACGATTTCACCTTCTCCGGCGCCGACGGCGTCGCGCTCTTCTGTCGCGACTGGCTGCCTGATGCCACCGCGGCGCGGGGCGGAATCTACCTCTTGCACGGACTCGGCGAGCATGTCGGGCGCTATGACGCCCTGGCCCACGAGCTGTGCGCGGCCGGGTGGCGTGTCCGCGCCCACGATCACCGGGGCCACGGGCGCTCGGGCGGCACCCGCGGCGTGCTGGCGTCGGCCGGCGACCTGCGGCGCGACGCCGTCGGGCTGGTCTCAGGTTTTGCCAAGGAGTGCGCCAGTGCGCCGCTGCTGCTTGGTCACAGCTTGGGGGGCGCGCTGGCCGCGGAACTGGTGCTCACCGGGGCGTTTCCGGTCCGGGGGCTGGTGCTTTCATCGCCCGCGCTGGCCCTGCGGCTCTCGGCGGCGCAAAGGGCGCTGCTCTGGTTGCTGGTGCGCGCGGCGCCGGACCTCGCCATCGCCAATGGCCTGAAACCGGAATGGCTTTCGCACGAGATCGCAGAGGTGCAGGCATATAGCGCCGATGCCTTGGTGCATGATCGGATTTCGGCACGGCTGCTGCAATGGATGGTCGCGGCGGGGACGCTGGCGCGACAGCAGGCGCCCACGCTGGGCGTGCCAACCCTGCTGCTTTTCGGCGGGGCCGACCGTCTGGTCGACCCCGATGGCGCGCGTCACTTTGCCCGCGATGCGGCGCCAGGGATGCTCACTACGCGTGAATTCGAAGCGGCGTACCATGAACTGTTTCATGAGTCGGCGCCCTGGCGTCACGATGCGCTCACGCAACTGCTGGAATGGATCGGTGGCCAGAATGTCGCTCCCGCAGCGACCGGAGAGGATGAGCAATGAGCGAAGTCAAGAGTGGCGGCGGGTTGCCCTTCGGGGATCGGATTGACGCCGCGCGGCAACTGGCGGCAGCGCTGGCCAGCTACCGCGGGCGCAATCCGCTGGTGCTGGCGATCCCGCGGGGTGCGATCGGCATGGGCCGGGTGATTGCCGAGGAACTCGACGGTGACCTCGATGTGGTGCTGGTGCGCAAGCTGCGCGCACCGTTCAACCGGGAACTGGCGCTGGGGGCGGTCGACGAGGCCGGGGCCGTCGTGATGTCCGACAGCGCCGCCCGCCTGGGCGTCGATGAAAGCTATGTCGCGGACGAGGCGCGCGCCCAGGCCGAGCGAATCCACGAACGACGGGCGCGCTACGGTGGCGATGAAGCCCGGATCAATCCGGCCGGGAGGCTGGTGATCGTGGTCGACGACGGGCTGGCCACCGGCTCAACGATGGTTTCTGCCCTGCGCAGCCTGCGCGCGCTTGGCGCCAGCGAAATCGTCGCGGCCGTGCCGGTTGGCGCTGTCGACAGCGTGGCCCGGGTTCGCAGCGAAGCCGATGCGCTGGTCTGCCTTGCCACCCCCGAGCCGTTTTTCGCGGTGTCGCAGTTCTACCGCGACTTCCCGCAGGTCGAGGACGACGAGGTAGTGGCGCAGCTTCACGACTGGCGCATGAGCCGAACCAGCGCCTGAAAAAAGAAAGGCCCCAACCTTGCGGCGGGGCCTTGGCGGACCGCGGCCTGGGCCGCAGTCCGTATTGCTTTGACAGCTGGACTTACATGTCCATGCCGCCCATACCGCCCATGCCACCCATGCCGCCCATGCCGCCGGGCATGCCGCCGGCCGGCTTGTCTTCCGGCAGTTCAGCGATCATGGCGTCGGTGGTGAGCATCAGGCCGGCGACCGAAGCCGCGTTCTGCAGCGCGGTGCGGCAGACCTTGGTCGGATCGACCACGCCCATCTCGAGCATGTCGCCGAATTCCGAGGTCGCGGCGTTGTAGCCGTAGTTGTCCTTGCCGGCCAGTACCTTGGCGACGACCACGCTGGGCTCGTCACCGGCGTTGGACACGATCTGGCGCAGGGGCTCTTCGACCGCCCGCAGGACGATCTTGATGCCGGCTTCCTGGTCAGCGTTGTCGCCAGCGACCTTGGTCTTGGCACGGGCCCGCAGCAGCGCGACGCCGCCGCCAGGCACGATGCCTTCCTCGACCGCCGCACGGGTGGCGTGCAGAGCGTCCTCGACCCGGGCCTTCTTCTCCTTCATTTCGACTTCGGTTGCGGCCCCGACCTTGATCACGGCAACGCCGCCGGCCAGCTTGGCAACCCGTTCCTGGAGTTTTTCGCGGTCGTAGTCGCTGGTGGCTTCCTCGATCTGGGCGCGGATCGCCTTGACCCGGGCTTCGATCGCTGCGGTATCACCGGCACCGTCGATAATGGTGGTGTTTTCCTTGCCGATCTCGGCGCGCTTGCAGTTGCCGAGTTCCTTCAGGGTGGCCTTCTCGAGGTTCATGCCGGTCTCTTCCGAGATCACCACGCCACCGGTCAGGATCGCGAGATCCTCGAGCATCGCCTTGCGACGATCGCCAAAGCCCGGGGCCTTGACGGCGACGGTCTTGAGGATGCCGCGGATGTTGTTGACGACCAGGGTCGCAAGCGCTTCGCCGTCGACTTCCTCGGCGACGATCAGCAACGGCCGGCCGGCCTTGGCAACCTGCTCGAGCAGCGGCAGCAGCTCGCGGATGTTCGAGATCTTCTTGTCGTGCAGCAGGACGAACGGGTCTTCGAGCAGCGCCGACTGCTTCTCGGCGTTGTTGATGAAGTAGGGCGACAGGTAGCCGCGGTCGAACTGCATGCCTTCGACAACGTCGAGTTCATTGTTCAGCGACTTGCCGTCCTCGACCGAGATCACGCCTTCCTTGCCGACTTTTTCCATCGCCTGCGAGATGATGTTGCCGATTTCTTCGTCGGAGTTGGCCGAGATCGCGCCCACCTGGGCGATTTCCTTGTGGGTGCTGCAGGGCTTGCTGATCTTCCGGAGTTCCTCGTTGAGCGCGCCGACAGCCTTGTCGATGCCGCGCTTGAGGTCCATCGGGTTCATGCCCGCGGCGACGTACTTCATCCCCTCGCGGACAATGGCCTGCGCCAGAACGGTGGCGGTCGTGGTGCCGTCACCGGCGTCGTCGGAGGTCCGTGAGGCGACTTCCTTGACCATTTGCGCGCCCATGTTCTCGAACCGGTCCTTCAGTTCGACTTCCTTGGCGACCGAGACGCCGTCCTTGGTCACGGTCGGCGAGCCGTAGCTGCGCTCAAGCACGACGTTGCGACCCTTGGGGCCCAGGGTGACCTTGACTGCGTTGGCGATCAGGTTGACGCCAGCAACCATCTTGTGGCGTGCATCATCGCCGAAAAGTACTTGTTTTGCTGCCATGTTCGGTTAACTCCTGTGTTCTTGGTGGAATTGGGTGGGCCGTCTTTACTCGACGATCGCCATGATGTCGTCTTCACGCATCACGAGCAGTTCCTCGCCCTCGACCTTGACGGCCTGGCCGCTGTACTTGCCAAAGAGGACCTTGTTGCCGACTTTGACGTCGAGCTTGCGCACCGTGCCGTCTTCCAGGATCTTGCCGTTGCCCACGGCGAGCACTTCGCCCTGGTCGGGTTTCTCGGCGACGTTGTCGGGGATAACGATGCCCGAGGCCGTCTTGCGTTCGTTGTCGAGGCGCTTGACGATCACTCGGTCATGCAGGGGACGCAGTTTCATTCGCTTGCTCCTGAAGTCTTGTTCTGCCGATGCAGAGAGATGGAAATCGGGTCCGGGATTCCCCGGTACGTCGTTGGCGCTGGCACTAACCGATCCCCCGGGGCCCAAGAAAGGTCACCCGGAAACCCTGTTAGCACTCAACGCCGGCGAGTGCTAATAATAAGGGCGGAGGGCGTATATTTCAAGGGCAGCGGACAAGGATTTTTTTGCTGAAATGTGCTTAAATGGAAATGCAGGACTGATTAAAACAATGTCCGCACCCAGCTCCCGCGCAAGTGGTTTTCGAACAGACAAGGAAGCCGACATGTTCAAGCGAATCCTCTTTCCCACTGACGCCTCCGAACCCTCCCTGGCCGCGGTCGACGCCGCCGTGAAGTTCGCCGCCGAACAAGGGGCGGTACTGGTGGTGCTCAACGTCCAGCCGCCGTTTCGCACGCCCCCGGGTGCCTTGGTGCCACAGGCCAACTACTACTCCGAGGAGAAGTATCTCGAGGCGGTGCGCGGCTATGCCAATGACGTCATCGCTGCGGTCGTGGACAAGGCGAAGCCCCTTTCGGTCACCACCGAGGCGGTCATCAAGATCAGCGACCAGGTCTACGAAGCGATCATCAAGGAAGCCGAAAAGCGCCAGTGTGATCTGATCTTCATGGCATCGCATGGGCGCCGGGGCATTGCCGGCATGGTCCTGGGCAGCGAGACCAACAAGGTGCTGACGCACTGCAAGGTGCCGGCGCTGGTTTACCGCTAGGACGGAACTGCCCGCCCATGTCCGGGCGGGCGGCGGCAGTGCCGTGATGGCGCTGCCGCTACCGGTGCTCAGGCGATCTTCGAGTAGGTTCCGCTCGGCGGCGATTCACGCAGGTAGCGGTCGAAGGCCATCGCGACGGCCCGCACCAGCAAGCGGCCGCGGGGTTCGACCTCGATGCCGGCATCGTCGATGGTGATCGCCCCGGCCTCGTGCATCGCCTCGAGGCTGGCGAGCGCGTCGGCAAAGTATTCCCGGCCCCTGACCTGGTGGTGCGAGTCGAAGTTCGCCCAGTCGAGTCCGAAACCGCACATCAGCGCCTGGATCGCGTCGCGGCGCAGGAAGTCATCCTCCGAGAGCTTGATGCCACGTACGGTCGGCAACCGGTTCTCGGCGAGGCGCTGATAGTAGCCACTGAGCGTCTTGTCATTCTGGGCGTAGACCGCGCCGACCTGCGAGATCGACGAAACGCCCAGCGCGATGATGTCGCCGGCATCGTGCGAGCAATAGCCCTGGAAGTTGCGATGCAGGCGGTTCTCGCGCTGCGCCACGGCCAGTTCGTCATCGGCGAGCGCAAAGTGGTCCAGCCCGAGATGGATGTAGCCGGCCTCGCCGAACAGTTCCGTGGCCATCTCGAAGAGCGCGCCGCGGGTGGCAGCATCGGGCAGCTGCGCCTCGTCGATGCGCCGTTGCGGCATGAACAGCTTGGGCAGGTGGGCGTAGTGATAGAGCGCGACCCGGTCGGGGCGGGCGGCGATGGTCAGTTCGACGGTCTTGCGGAACCCTTCCACCGTCTGGAGCGGCAAGCCGTAGATCAGGTCAACGTTGACCGACTCGAACCCTTCCGCACGGGCGGCTTCGATCAGCGCGCGCGACTCCTCGTAGGACTGGATCCGGTTGACTGCGCGCTGGACGTCGGCGTCGAAGTCCTGGATGCCAAGGCTGATGCGGTTGAGCCCGAAACCGCGCAGTACCTTGAGGCGGTCCGGAGTAACGGTGCGCGGGTCGACCTCGATCGAATACTCGCCATCGGGAGCCATCACGAAATGCTTGCGCACGACCGCGAAGAGCTGTTCGAACTCGCTGTCGAGCATGAAGGTCGGCGTGCCGCCCCCGAAATGCAGGTGGCGGATGGTCTGGCCCATGCCGATGGCGTCAGTGACCAGTTCGATTTCGCGCTCGAGCGCGGTGAGGTATTCGGCCGATTTGCCCTGGTGCTTGGTGCCGATCTTGTTGCAGCCGCAGTAGTAGCAGATCGTGCGGCAGAACGGGATGTGGAAGTAGAGCCCGAGGGGCTGGTCGCGCCGCTTGGCCCGCTCCTGGAGCGCTTCGAGGTAGTCGGTGTCGGTGAACCCGGGGTGGAACCGGTCGGCGGTCGGGTAGGAGGTATAGCGCGGACCACGCCCGCCGAAGCGTTCAAGAAGATCCGGGTCGATGACCAGTTGCGTTGCAGAATCCATTAGTTTTCCGTTTACGGACACGTTCAACCCTTCAGTCTAGCGCGATCGTGTAGTTGAGAGCCAATCTCCCTCCGTCCGGGTAGATAACCTGGCCGGTGAGATAAGACGATTCGGAACAGGCCAGGAACAGCGCCACATCGGCGACCTCGGCCGGTTCGCCGAGCCGGCGCAACGGGGTGCGGGACATGATCTTGCGGCGCGCCGCCTCCGAGCCCAGCACCGCCTTGGTCGCAAGCTCGGTGGCGATGGTGCCGGGCCCGATGGCATTGACCCGGATGCCGTGGTCGGCGAGCGACATGGCCATCACCTTGGTCAACTGGTTGACCGCGCCCTTGGAGACCACGTATGGCACCTGGTCGGGTATGGCGAGCACCGCATTGACGCTCGACATGTTGACGATCGTGCCGCCGTCGCCCTGGGCCACCATCCGGCGCGCTGCCGCCTGGCCGAAGCAGAAGTAGGCGCGCAGGTTGACCGCGAGCACCCGGTCGAAGTCGGCCACGTCGACGTCCAGAAAGCCGGCCGCGTGCGTGATCCCGGCGTTGTTCACCAGCACGTCGATGCGCCCGAAGCGCTCGACGGTGGCAGCGAGCGCCTGCTCGGCCGCGCCCTCGGCCGCGACGTCGCAGACCACCAGCGCCGCGCTGGCGCCCAGTTCAGCGGCCAGGGCCGCGCCCGCCTCGGCATCGCGATCGGCCAATGCCACCAGCGCGCCTTCGGCGACAAAGCGCCGCGCGATCGCGGCACCGATGCCATTGGCCGCCCCGGTTACCAGCACCACCTTGCCGGCCAGCCTGCCGTGCTTATCCTGCATGTCACATCCCCTGAGCGATTTCCAATGGGATAATTCTACGCCCCGACCCCTGAACCGAAGGCCCGGATGCCTGTGCTCTCGACCCCGTTGATGCCGTTGCGATCCACCCCTTGGCGGGCGCCCCGCCTGCTGGCCGGCGCGCTGCTGCTCGCCCTGGTGAGCCTGCTTGGCGGGCTGCCCGAGCAGGTGCGGGCGGCGAATGGGGCGGGGCAGGGGCGCGGAGCGCTCACCAGCGTGACTGGCGTCGCGACGCTGGCGCCGGGAGAGGTCGGGATGATCGCGCTGCCCGTCGCCGGCGGCCGGGCGCTGTTCGAACACAACGCCGGGCGGGTGTTCAACCCGGCATCGACGATGAAGCTGGTCACCAGCTACGCGGCGTTGTCGCTGCTCGGCCCGCAATATCGCTGGCGCACCGGGCTGTACCTCGGCGGCAAGCTCGAAGCCGGCCGATTGCACGGTGACCTGGTGCTGCGCGGCGGCGGCGACCCGAAGCTGGTGATCGAGGACCTGAGCGAACTGGTCGGGCGGATGATGGCCAGCGGCCTGCACCGGATCGACGGCGATCTGGTGCTTGACGACTCCCTCTACGACCTGGCTGGCGAGAATCTCGGACCGCTCGACGGCGACGCTTCGCAACCCTACAACGTCGCCCCCAACGCCGCGCTGTTCAATTTCAAGGCGGTGCAGATCACCGTCCGCCCCGGCCCTTCGGGTGCCGTGATCGCGCTCGATCCCGCGCTGGCAGGAGTCGCGCTCATCAATGAGGTTCGTGTCCAGCCGGGGGCTTGCCCCGCGGGCGAGGTCTTCCTGGTCAGCGATGCGGGCGACGAGCGCCATCCCGCGATCAGGGTTGGCGGCACGATTCATGCCGGCTGTGGCGAGCAGTCACAGTTCTCGGCGGTCCTGACCCACCGGCAGTTTGTGCAGGCACTGTTCAAGGCTGCCTGGGAGGCCGCCGGCGGCAGCTGGGAAGGCGAGTTGCGGTTTGCCCGCGGTGCGGCGCGCGGAGTCCCGTGGCTGGTTTGGGAATCACCGCGCTCGCTCGCCCAGGTGGTCGAGGACATCCACAAGCAGAGCAACAACGTGATGGCGCGCCAGCTGCTGCTGCAGCTCGGCGCGGAAATCGGCCCGCGGCCGGCGACCGTCGCACGCTCGCGGGAGGTGGTGCGCGGCTGGCTCGAGCTGCAGGCGCTGCACTTCCCGGAACTGGTGCTCGACAACGGCGCCGGACTCTCGCGGGACGCCCGCATCAGCGCGGGCAGCCTGGCGCAGCTGCTGGTTCATGCCGCCAACGGGCCATATGCCGACCTGATGCGTGTCACGCTGCCGCTGGCCGGAGTCGACGGCACCATGAAACACCGCCTGGTCGGCGAGGAACTGAGCGGGCGTGCCTGGATCAAGACCGGCAGCCTGGAGGGGGTCCGCGCGATTGCCGGCTACGTCGATGCCGCTTCCGGCCAGCGCTACGTGGTGGTGATGATGGTCAACAGCGCCAACGCCGCCCAGTCGCGCTCGGCGCAGGACGGCTTCCTGCGCTGGGTGTTCGCCAACGGCTAGTCGGCAACCGGGCAGACGAGCCCGCTACAGACCGATTTCGCCCATCAGCGCATCGACCCGCGCCTTGACCTCGGGCGTCATCGCGATCGGCGTGCCCCATTCCCGATCGGTCTCGCCGCGCCACTTGTTGGTCGCGTCGATGCCCATCTTCGAACCCAGTCCCGAGACCGGCGAGGCGAAGTCGAGGTAGTCGATCGGCGTGTTCTCGATCAGGGTGGTGTCGCGCGCCGGGTCGACGCGGGTGGTGATCGCCCAGATGACTTCCTTCCAGTCCCGCACGTCGACGTCGTCGTCGGTCACGACGATGAACTTGGTGTACATGAACTGGCGCAGGAAACTCCAGACACCGAACATCACCCGCTTGGCGTGGCCCGGATACTGCTTGCGCATCGACACCACTGCCATGCGGTAGGAGCAGCCTTCGGGTGGCAGGTAGAAATCGACGATCTCCGGAAACTGCTTCTGCAGGATCGGGGTGAAGACCTCGTTGAGCGCGACTCCCAGGATCGCCGGCTCGTCAGGCGGCTTGCCGGTATAGGTGGAGTGATAGATGGGATCGCGCCGCGTCGTGATCCGGTCGATGTGCAGAACCGGGAACCAGTCGCGCTCGTTGTAGTAGCCGGTGTGATCGCCGAACGGACCCTCGAGCGCCATCTCCCATCCGGTGCGGGCACGCGCCGGCAGCGCGTCGGCGTGCGCCGGGGCGCCGGCGGGATCAAGCGCGCGGGCGTTGGCCAGCGTGAGGGCGGCGTCGGGGTCGGGGCGGATCGACCCTTCGAGCACGATCTCGGCCGTGGCCGGCACGCGCAAGTCGTTGCCGAGCGATTTGACCAGACGCGTCTTGGAGCCGCGCAACAGTCCCGCAAACTGGTATTCGGACAGGCTGTCGGGCACCGGCGTCACGGCGGCGAGGATGGTTGCGGGGTCGGTGCCGAGCGCCACCGAAATCGGGAATGGCTTGGGCGGTCCGCCGCTGGCACGCTGCGCAAGTGCGTGGTCGCGAAAGTCGAGCGCGCCGCCGCGCTGCGCAAGCCAGCGCATGATGGTCTTGTTGGGAGCGATCACCTGCTGGCGGTAGATGCCGAGATTTTGCCGGGTCTTCTCGGGGCCGCGCGTGATCACCAGTCCCCAGGTTACGAGCGGTCCGCCGTCGCCGGGCCAGCAGTATTGCACCGGGAAACTGCCGAGGTCGACAGCGGCGCCTTCACTGACCACTTCCTGGCACGGGGCCGATGACACCTCGCTGGGCGCCATCTGCAGCACCTTGCGCAGCAGCGGCAATTTTTCCCAGGCGTCGCGCAGCCCGCGCGGCGGTTCCGGCTCCTTCAGGTAGGCCAGCAATTTGCCGATCTCGCGAAGCGCCGTGGTCGAATCCGCGCCCATGCCCAGCGCAACCCGCCGCGGCGTGCCGAACAGGTTGGCGAGCACCGGCGGGGCGTAGCGCTGCGCTGCGGTCTGCGGATTCTCGAACAGCAGCGCCGGTCCGCCGGCACGCAGCACGCGGTCGGCGACTTCGGTGATCTCGAGCCGCGGCGACACTGGCTGGACTATGCGGCGCAATTCCCCGATGGACTCGAGTTGGCCGATAAAGTCGCGCAGATCGGTGTATTCCACGTCGCTCCTGACATAGTTGGTGCTGGGATTTGATTGTCGCACTGAAAAGACATCGCGGGCGCCTGCGGTTGACCGTGGCGGGAGGCGGCCATAAAATGCGCCCGGTTCCAGATTTCCCTGGCGTTGACCGGGGTAGCGGTGGCCCTCACCGCAGGCGCGGATAAAATAAGCGCTGCAACAATCTCTCAAGCACTCGTTCGAAGTGCACGCCGATCCGGTCTGTTCCCGGAAGGAGGCCCGTGATGCTGAAACAAGATCAGCGCCGAGCGTTCAAGAAATTTCTCATTTCCGCCGTACCGAGTTGGCCGGCTTGGCGTGATGCGGCCCAGTTGTCCGCCGTCGTGATCATGCTTGGCCTGGGCGTAGCGTTTGGCCCCGATCTCACTGCGCAACTGGCTGCCATGAACACCCGGCAGGCCTGTGCCGCCAACCCCGAGCAAGCCGGTTGCCCAGTCGCGAACAATACTCAGGGCCGCCCAGCCCCGCGCGCGACCGGCGAGCAACTGCTTGCCAGGTGGGGCAGTGCGCCAGCGCTCACGAGCCTGTCGGCGCAGCGCAATATCGCAAGCTTCATCAGCACCCGCTACCGGATCGGCCGCGACGAAGTGTCGCAACTGGTCGGCTTTGCGTTCCGGACCGGCCGCGAGACCGGCATCGACCCGCTGCTGCTGATCGCGGTGATGTCGGTCGAGTCCAGCTTCGACCCGCAGGCGCGCAGTTCCCAGGGTGCGCAGGGACTGATGCAGGTTCACACCAAGGTGCACGTCGACAAGTTCGAACCCTTCGGCGGACCGGAGGCAGCGTTTGAGCCGTTGCCGAATATTCGCGTCGGCGCCGAGATTCTCAAGGAATACCTGCGCCGTGAAGGCACCATCGAGGGTGCCCTGAAGTCATATGTCGGAGCAGCCAACCTGGCGAGCGATGGCGGCTACGGCGCCAAGGTGCTCAAGGAACGCGAACGGCTGGCAGAAGCCGCGCGTCGCGCCACGGCCTGACGCCCTCGGCGACGGGTCCCCGGTGCAATGCCCCGGGAACCGCAGCGGTCTGTTCCCCGGTCAACGCCCTTCGAAGTATTTCCTGAGCCTGGTTGCGGCTTCCTCGAGCTGGTCGAGCGAGGTCGCGTACGACAGGCGCAGGTAGCGTTCGGGCGCGTTGAGCCCGAAATCCGTTCCCGGCACCACCGACACGTAGGCCTGCTCGAGCAATTCGATCGCCAGGCGCGCGCTGTCGTCGCTGAACCGGCTGCAATCGCAATAGACGTAGAACGCGCCGTCCGGGGTTACCGGCACTTCGAGGCCAGCGGCGCGCAGGGCCGGAACGATGAAGTCGCGGCGGCTCCGGAAGGCCAGCCGGCGCTCTTCGAAGATCGCCAGCGTTTCGGGCTCGAAGCAGGCCAACGCGGCATGCTGCGCCAGGGTCGACGGGCAGATATAGAGGTTCTGGGCCAGTTTCTCGAAGGTCGCGGTCAGCGCCTCCGGGACCACCAGCCAGCCCAGCCGCCAGCCGGTCATGTTGAAGTATTTCGAGAAACTGTTGGTGACGATCAGGTCGTCGCCGAATTCGAGTGCCGAGCGGGCATCGCGGGGCCCATCGTCGTCGCCGTAGGTCAGTCCCAGGTAGATCTCGTCGATGATCGAGAAACCGCCGCGCTCGCGCACCGCCGCGATGATCGCGCCGAGCTCGTCATGGGGGATCGAGGTGCCGGTCGGGTTGGAGGGACTGGCCAGCAGTGTGCCCACCGTGCGCGGCGTCCAGTTCTGCTCGAGCAGTTCGCGGGTCATCTGGAAACGCGTCCCTGGTCCGACCGGGACGAGTTCCGGGATGCCATCGAAGGCGGCGACGAAGTGCCGGTTGCAGGGGTAGCAGGGGTCGGTCATCAGCACGCCGTCGCCGGGGTTGACCAGCGCGCAGCACGCCAGCGACAGCGCCGCCGAAGCGCCGGCGGTGACGACTATCCGCCCGGGTGCGATGTCGAGGTTGTACTGCTCGCCGTAGTGGCGGGCGATCGCCTGGCGCAGCGGCGTGATGCCCAGCGCCGCGGTGTACTGGGTGCGCCCCGAGTGGACGATGCGCTCGAGCGCGGCGATAACCGGCGCCGGCGCGGTGAAGTCAGGCTCGCCGATGCTCATGTGGATCACCGGCTTGCCGGAGGCCTGGAGCGCCACGGCGCGCTTGGCGAGTTCCATCACGTGGAAGGGCTCGATATGGCCGGTGCGGCGGGCGAGCCGGGGAGCGGGGCTGGCTGGCGTTGTCATAGGGCGATTATGCCGCCGGGAGCGCTCTTGTGCCGGCGCGGGCTGCAACCGGTCAGGCGACGACGCCGTCGGCGATCAGCTGCGCAATCTCGTCTTCGCCAAAGCCGGCTTCGAGCAGCACCTCGCGGGTGTGTTCGCCAAGTGCCGGCGCCGGGCGGGTAACGCGCGCCGGCGTCTGCGACAGGTGGACCGGAAAGCCCAGCGAGCGGGTTGGCCCGGCATCGCGGTGCTCGGTTGTGACGACCATGTCGCGCGCGGCCACTTGCGGGTGCTCGAGCGCTTCGGCCAGGGTATGCACCGGTCCGACCGGGACCCCGGCGGCGTGGAATGCCTGGACCCAGTGCTCGGTACCCTCCTTCGCCAGCACCGCCTCGATGGCCGCGACCAGTGCGGGCAGGTTGGTCATGCGCTCGGTATTGGAGATGAAGCGCCGGTCCTCGCGCCATTCCGGGTGGCCGAGCACGACCGTGATCCGTTCCCAGTTGGCCTGGTTCGCCCCGCCGATGTTGACGTAGCCGTCGGCCGTGCGAAAGGCCTGGTAGGGCGCGGAGAGCACATGACCCGATCCCAGCGGCCCGGGCGAGATCCCGGTGGCGAAGTAGACCGCGGCGTGCCAGTAGGTCTGCTGCAGCGCCGCCTCCATCAGCGAGGTTTCGACGATTTGCCCCCGTCCGGTCTTGAGCCGCTCGATGTAGGCGGCCAGCACCCCAAGCGCCGCGAGGATGCCGGCGTTGATGTCGGAAACCGGCGGGCCGACCTTGGTCGGCGGCCGCCCGGGCTCGCCGGTGATGCTCATCAACCCGGCGAAGCCCTGGGCGATCAGGTCAAATCCGCCGTGTCCGCCCAGCGGACCGGTGTGGCCGTAGCCGGTGATGGCACAGTAGATCAGTCCCGGATTGGCTGCCGCCAGCACGTCGTAGCCCAGTCCGAGCTTCTCGAGGGTGCCGCGGCGAAAATTCTCGGTGAGCACATCGGCTGACTCGACCAGCCGCAACAGCACCGCGCGACCCCTGGGGTTCTTGAGATCGAGCGCGATGCCGCGCTTGTTGCGGTTCAGCACCATGAACGGAGCGGAGACCCCATTGACGCGCGGCTCGCGGTAGCCGCGCGAGTCGTCGCCGCCCAGCTTCTCGACCTTGATAACGTCGGCGCCCAGATCGGCGAGCATCATCCCGGTGGTCGGGCCCGACATGATCTGGGCGAGCTCGAGCACCCGCACACCGTCCAGTGGCCGGGGCCCGCGGCTCGTGCTCATCGGTGCGATTCCTTCAGGAGCGCCATCAACAGTTCCCTAGCGGCCGACGAAGTCGGGACGCTTCTTGGCCAGAAAGGCGCGGTAGCCGATCCGGAAGTCCTCGCTGTCAAAACACTCGAAGGCCTCGAGGCGCTCGGCAGCGCTCAGCGGACGGGAATCCCGCAGCCGGTTGGCGAAGCGCTTGTGCCAGCGCGCCACCAGCGGCGCCCCGGAAGCAATGCGGCCGGCCGTGGCGAGCGCTTCGGCCCCGACCTGGTCGTCGGCCACGACCCGCGTCACGAGACGTTTTTCGCGGGCCTCGGCAGCATCGATGATCCGCCCTTCGAGCAGCAGCTCGAGCGCGACGTCGGCACCCACGATGCGCACCAGCGGTGCCATCTCGGAGTGCGCCATCACCAGGCCGAGATTCTTGATCGGAGCCCCGAAGCGGCTGCCGGTGCCGCAGATCCGGATATCGCAAAGCGCCGCGATCTCCATGCCGCCACCGACGCAAATGCCGTGGATCTGCGCGACCAGCGGGTGGCGGCAGCGCTCGAACGCCGCCACCGTGGCGTGCATGATCGCGCCGTACTCGATCGCCTGGGACCGGTTCGAGCGCTCGGTGGCGAATTCCCCGATGTCGTTGCCCGGAGAAAACGCCTTTTCTCCGGCGCCGCGGACGATGATGCAGCGGATCGCGTCGTCGGCCGACAGCGTATCGATCGCGGCGCCCAGTTCGCCCCACATCGCCTTGGTAAACGCATTGAGCTTGGCGGGGCGATTGAGCACCACGGTCGCAATCGGACCGTCGCGCTCGATCAGAACCAGATCAGTCATGACAATGCTCTCAGCGATAGAAGACGTTGACCAGCCACATCGGCACCGCTTCCACGTAGGTGACCAGCATCAGGATCGCCACCAACACTGCGATGAACGGGATGTTCGCGCGTGATACATCCCAGACGTTCTCCTTCGCGATCGAGCAGGCGGTCATGAGTACACTCGCCACGGGCGGTGTCTGCTGGCCGATCGCGAGGTTAAGAGTCACGATCAGGCCGAAGTGCACCGGGTCGATGCCCGCGCTGATCACGACCGGCATCACGATCGGAACTACCAGAATGATCGCCGCCGCCGAGTGCAGGAACAGGCCGATCACCAGGAGGAACACGTTGAGCAGCATCAGAATCGCCCAGCGCTCGTTCGTGAACCCGGTGATCGCGAGTGCGAGCTTCTGCGGGACCTGCGCCTCGGTCAGATAGACACCGAGCAGCGCACTCGAGGCGACCAGCAGCATCACGACCGCGGTCTGCACGGCGCCGTCGATTACCGCTTCCCAGAGCAGGTGCCAGTTCATCTCGCGATACCAGATGGCAACGAAGATTGCCGCCACCACCGCGAGCCCGGCGCCTTCGGTGGCGGTGACCAGCCCGCCGAAGATTCCGCCCAGAATGATCAGTGGCAGCAGCAGCGCCAGCGCCGCCTCTTTCAAGGTCTCCCAGACCCGCGTCAGCCGGAACAACTCCTCGACCGGATACTTGTAGCGCACCGCCATCCAGTAGCACAGCCCCATCATCGCGAAGCCGCCGAGAATCCCCGGAACTATTCCGGCGACGAACAGCTGGACGACCGAAGTGCCGGCCATCACCGCGTAGAGGATCATCGGGATCGAGGGCGGGATGATGATCGCGAGCGAGGCCGCAGAAGAGGTCAGGGCGGCGGTGAACGGACCAGGATAGCCCTTCTTCTTCATCGCCGGCATCAGCACCGAACCGAGCGCCGCCACATCGGCGACCGCCGAGCCCGAGATCTCGGCGAAGAACATCGCGGAGCCAACGTTGACCATCGCCAGACCACCGCGCACGAAGCCCAGCAGCGCGGAAGCGAGCGCGATCAGGCGGCGTGAGATGCCCGAGGTGTTCATGATCGCGCCGGCCAGGATGAACAGCGGAATCGCGATCAACGGGAAGTTCGTCGCGCCGCTGTACATCACGAGCGGCAGGTTCGGCAGCACGTCCGTACCCTGCGTGGTGAGCATCGCGATCACTGCCGCGATGCCGAGCGCGACCGCGATCGGAACGCTCAGGAGCACCAGCGCCAGCACACCGAGCAATAGCAGGCCGATCGCCATTACAGGTCCCCCGCGACGCGCTTGGTGGTGGCGAGCGCGAACACCTCAGGCAGGCGGAGCAACTCGGCGATGATGAACATCGCCGCGCCGATGGGGATCACCGACTGCGTATACAGGACCGAGACCTCGGGCAGGCTGACCAGGGTGTCGGTCGCGAGCACGTCGAGCACCGCGAAGCCCATCCAGGCGAGCAGCACGAAGAAGCTGATCACGCACACTTCGGCGAACACCGCCATCGCGAGCCGCCACCGTGGCGGCAGGGTGTCGACCAGCGAGTGCACCGCGATGTGCCCGCCGCGCAGTGCCGCGAGCGCGGCACCGTAGTACGTGACCCAGGCGAGCAGCACCGAGGCGATCTCGTCGTACCAGACCAGCGAGGCTCCGAACTTGCGGTAGCCGACGCCGACCACAACTATCACGGCGAGGGCGACCATCAGGGCGAAACAAATGCCCTCGAGCAGGCGCTGATAAGCCGTACGCAGGGGCACAAGCGACGATGTCTGCATGGGAACTCCAGTCAATTCCGGCTGGCGCGCTGGCAGCCAGGTGCCAGCGCGGATGTGCACCGCGCCGACCGCAGGGCCGGCGCGGTGGAGATCACTTGCCCAGTGCGATCGCGCGTTCGATCAACTGCTGCGCGCCCTTGACCTCCTGTCCGAATTCCTCATACACGGGCTTGGACGCCGCGATGAAGGCCGCCTTGTTGGCGGAGTTCACCTGGATTCCGCCGGCCTTGAGCTTGGCGAGCAGCTCCTCCTCCTGTGTCATGGCAGTCTGGTAGACGAAGGCCTGGGTTTCCTTGGCCGTGTCCTCGAGAATCTTGCGCACGTTGGCCGGCAGCGTTGCCCACTTCTTCGATCCGGCCATCAGATAGGCCGGGGTGTAGACGTGGCCGGTAAGCGAGAGGTACTTCTGCACTTCCTGGAAGCGGGCGCTGTAGATCTGCGTGAACGGGTTTTCCTGACCGTCCATTACGCCGGTCTGCAGTGCGGTGAACACTTCCGAGAACTTCATCGGACTGGGATTCGCCCCGTAGGCCTGGAACATCTTCACCCGCCACTTGCCGTTGGGTGTGCGCAGCTTGATCCCCTTGAGGTCATCGGGCCCGTTGATCGGACGCTTGTTGTTGGTGATGTGGCGATAACCGTTTTCCCACACCGCGATGACCTTGAGCCCCTTCTTCTCGGCTTCGGGCGCGAGCGCCGGCCACACGATGTCGTTCTCGATGCGCTTCATGTGGTCACGGTCCTTGACCAGATAGGGCATCTCGAAGATGCCGAAGAGGTCGACTTCGGACGACATCACGGTCGAGGGCAACGCCAGGTCGACGGTGCCCAGCTTGAGTTTCTGCAACATCTCCTTGTCACTGCCGAGCTGGCTGGATCCAAACACCAGGACCTTGGCGCTGGTTCCGAGCTTGGCGTTGGCGCGCGCCGCAAACTCCTCGGCGCTCGTCTGGAACAACGAGCCGGGCTCGCCGACGTGACCGAGCTTGATCTCGACTGTCTGGGCGCTCACGGGGGCGATGAACGCACTCGTGACCAGTGCGCAAGCCGTCAGCAACACGGTGCGGCGCGTCGTTCGCAGCATCCCTGATTGGGAATAGGGTTTCATGGTGTCTCCTCGCTCTACTGGCGTTGATTGGTCGGTCTAGTGCCGTGCCGGCAACTTCCTGAAGCAGGCCGACCCGCTCGTGCCGGCTACGAGCGGGCGGCTTCGAAATCGTCGTCAGCGCGCCAGGACCGCCATTGCGGCCTGGACCCCGCCGGCCTGGTGCGGCACGCCGCCGCAGGCCAGGCTCATTTCCACGCCACCGAGCGTACCCAGCAGCATCAGGTCGTTGAAGTCGCCAAGGTGGCCGATCCGGAACACCTTGCCGGCGACCTTGCCGAGGCCCTGCCCGAGCGACATGTTGAAGCGTTCCTGGGCGATCTTGCGGAAGGCGTCGGCGTTGTGGCCCTCCGGCATGATGATCGTGGTCAGCGCCGGGCTGTATTCGCGCGGCTCGGCGCACAGTATTTCGAGGCCCCAGGCCTGGGCTGCAGCCCGCGTGGCCTCGGCGTGGCGCAGATGGCGTGCGAACACGTTCTCGAGACCCTGCTCGAGCAGCATGGCGATCGCCTCGTGCAGCCCGTAGAGCAGGTTGGTCGCCGGGGTGTACGGGAAGAACCCGTTCTCGTTGGCGCCGAGCATGTCGTTCCAGTCCCAGTACGAGCGCGGCATGGTCGCCGTCTTCGAGGCCTCCAGGGCCTTGGCGCTGATCGCGTTGAACGACAGCCCGGGCGGCAGCATCAAGCCCTTCTGCGATCCGGCGACCGTCACGTCGACACCCCATTCGTCATGGCGGTAATCGATCGACCCGAGAGACGAGATGGTGTCGACCATGAACAGCGCGGGGTGCCCGGCGCGATCGATCGCGGCCCGCACTTCGTCGATGCGGCTGGTCACGCCGGTCGAGGTCTCGTTGTGAACCACGCACAGCGCCTTGATTCTCTTCGCGGAGTCTGCCCTCAGCGCCTGCTCGACCGCCTTTGGATCGACGCCATGGCGCCAGTCTCCGGCAATGAATTCGACGACCAGCCCGAGCCGCTGGGCGAGCCGGCGCCAGAGGGTCGCGAATTGGCCGGTCTCGCACATCAGCACCGTGTCGCCCGGCGACAGGGTGTTCACCAGCGCCGCTTCCCAGGCTCCGGTACCCGAGGCCGGGTAGATCACCACCGGTCCGGTGGTGGCGAAGATCTGCCGGATTCCGCCGAGAACCGATTTGCCCAGCCGCTGGAACTCCGGGCCGCGGTGATCGATGGTCGGGTAATCCATCGCCCGCAGGATCCGGTCGGGGACGTTGGTCGGCCCGGGAATCTGGAGGAAGTGCCGGCCGCTGGGGTGCGAGTTCAGAGCCAGTCCGTGCGCTAGTTTCATCGATCGCTCCGTCATTTCCCAATTGATGGTTAAGCATTTTGTATGCAAAATAACCTCAAGGCAACGGGAAATTTATGCCATTACGGCAAATTGAATGCAAAATGAGGTCATGAATCCGGTTTCGGACATGGTTCGCGGCGCCGCCCCGATCGAACGCCGGCCGCTGCACGAAGAGGTCGCCGAGCGCCTGCGCGAAATGATCACCGAGGGGCTGCTGGCGCCCGGCGTGCGGCTCAACGAGCGGGTGCTGTGCGAGCAATTGCAGGTTTCCCGGACACCGTTGCGCGAGGCCCTGAAAGTCCTGGCCGCTGAACGGCTGGTGGAACTGAACCCGAACCGCGGTGCGATTGTCGCGACCTTGTCGGCGGCCGCTGTCGAGCACCTGTTCGAATTGATGATCGCGCTCGAAGGGCTGTCCGGAGAGTTGGCGGCGCAGCGGCGCACCGATGCCGAACTAGGTGAAATCAGGGCACTGCATTTCGAAATGCTCGCGGCGCACGCCCGCCGCGACTTGCCGCAGTATTTCCGGTTCAATCGCGGCATCCACGAAGCGATCAACCGCTGTGCCCGCAACCCGGTGCTCTCCGAGACCTACGACAGCGTCAATCTGCGCATCCAGAACCTGCGTTTTCGCTCGAATTTCAACCGCAGCAAGTGGGACGCGGCGGTGCGCGAACACAGCGCCATGATCGACGCGCTGGCCGCGGGAGATGCCCCCGGCCTGCGCGCGATCCTCGAGCAGCACCTGCGCCACAAGCGTGACGCGGTGCTGCAGGATTTGCGTGCCGACAACGCGGTTGCAGCCGGGCAATGATGGCGGTGGCGGCCGGTCGCGGCGGGAGGCCAGCATGAGTTCAGCGGTGCCGATTACCCGGGTTGACTCCATCGGCGAGACCCGCAGCCGCCTGGCAAGGCGCTTGCGCCGGGTGATCCGCGGCGAGGTGCTGACCGAGCGCGCGGCGCGCGGCCGCTACGCCACCGATGCGTCGATTTACCAGGTTGATCCGGTGGCCGTGGTGGTGCCGGTCGACGAGGCCGACGTCAGCGCCGCGATCGCGCTCGCCAGCGAGATGTCGGTGCCGATCCTGGCGCGCGGCGGCGGCACCAGCCAGTGCGGCCAGACGGTTGGCGAAGCGCTGGTGATCGACAACAGCAAGTACCTCAACCAGGTGGTTGCATTCGACCAGGACGCCGCTACCGTCGAGGTCCAGCCGGGTGTGGTACTCGATCAGCTCAACGCCTGGCTCAAGCCCCACGGGCTGTGGTTCCCGGTCGATGTGTCGACTTCGGCACAGGCGTGCATCGGCGGCATGGCGGGCAACAATTCCTGCGGCTCGCGCTCGATCGCCTACGGCAACATGGTGCACAACGTGCTCGGCATAGACGCCATGCTGGCCGACGGCACCCGGGAATTCTTCGGTCCGTTCGGGCAGGCAGCCGATCGGGCGCTGGGCACGCCGCGGGCGTCGGCACTGGTGGCGGCACTGTTCGAACTGGCGGCCGGCGAACGTGACGAGATCGAGCGCCAGTGGCCCCGGGTCATGCGCCGCGTCGGCGGCTACAACCTCGACGTCTTCCACCCCCGTTCGGAGCGCCCCTACACGGCTGACGGCTCGGTAAACCTGGCGCACCTGCTGGTCGGCTCGGAGGGCACGCTGGCCTATTTCCGGCGCCTTCACCTCAAGCTCGCGCCGCTGCCGCGCGGCAAGGTACTCGGGGTGGTCAACTACCCCAGCTTCCATGCCGCGATGGAGAGCGCCCAGCACATCGTGAAGCTGCAGCCCACGGCAGTCGAACTGGTCGACCGGACCATGATCGAGCTGGCCCGCAGCAACCCGGTCTTCCGCCGGACCATCGATGCGGCGCTGATCGGCGAACCGCAGGCGGTGTTGCTGGTGGAGTTCTGCGGCGAGGACCGCAGCGCGCTGCGCGCGCAGCTCAAGCGTCTGGGCGAGCTGATGGGCGAGCTGGGGCTGCCGGGCTCGGTGGTCGAACTGCTCGATGACGCACCCCAGAAGGCGCTTTGGGAGGTGCGCAAGGCCGGCCTGAACATCATGATGTCGCTCAAGGGCGACGGCAAGCCGGTCAGCTTCATCGAGGACTGTGCCGTGCCGCTCGAGCACCTGGCCGAATACACCGCGCGACTGACCGAGGTGTTCGAGCGCCACGGTACCCGCGGCACCTGGTACGCCCACGCCTCGGTGGGCACCCTGCACGTGCGCCCGATCATCGACCTGCGCGCGGGCGGCGCCAGCAAGATGCGCGCGATCGCCGAGGAAGCGGCCGCGATGGTGCGCCAGTACAAGGGC
Source organism: Burkholderiaceae bacterium (assembly GCA_024643785.1). Classification (GTDB taxonomy): domain Bacteria; phylum Pseudomonadota; class Gammaproteobacteria; order Burkholderiales; family Burkholderiaceae_E; genus JAGXFR01. The sequence continues at coordinate 767 of JAHEMI010000033.1, read as the reverse complement.
GCATTTTCAGGCGAGCATGGCGACGGGCTGGTGCGCAGCGAGTGGGTCCAGTGGCAGTTCGGCGAGCGGCTCACCGGCGCGTTCGAGCGCGTCAAGGATTTGTTCGACCCCCAGGGCCTGATGAATCCCGGCAAGATCGTGCGCGGCACGCGCATGGACGACTCCCGTCTCTTCCGCTTCACCCCCGAGTACCGGGTGGCGCCTCTCGAGACCGGGCTCGACTGGTCGCAGTGGAATGTGCGCAACGATCCCGCCAGCGGCCAGATCAGCCCGCCGGGCAGCGGCGGCGACCCCTCGGGCGGGTTCGCCAAGGCCGTCGAGATGTGCAACAACAACGGCTTCTGCCGCAAGTTCGACGCCGGCGCGATGTGCCCCAGCTACCGCGTCACCCGTGACGAGAAACACCTGACGCGCGGGCGCGCCAACACCCTGCGCCTGGCGCTTTCGGGCCAGCTCGGAGCCGAGGGGATAGCTTCGCCGGCGCTGTACGAGGCGATGGAGTTGTGCGTCAGCTGCAAGGGCTGCAAGCGCGAGTGCCCGACCGGCGTTGACATGGCGCGGATGAAGATCGAGGTCCTGCACCAGCGCCGCAAGACCCACCCGCTCTCCCTGCGCGAGCGGCTGGTTGCCGAACTGCCGCGCTACGCGCCAGTCGCCAGCAGGCTGGGGTGGCTGCTGAACCTGCGCGACCGGGTGCCCGGCATGGCGCGGGCGAGCGAACGCCTGACCGGGCTGTCGGCCCGCCGCAGCATGCCGGTCTGGCGCCG
>JAHEMI010000032.1 GCA_024643785.1 Burkholderiaceae bacterium | reverse complement strand
CGCCCCAAGCGGCTATTGTAGGCACCTGACGATGACGCCGCGAGGCGCGCGCCGTGGCGCCGGCGCGGCCCGGCTGGCGGAGTTCCCGGGCGGGCCCGGCAGGCAGGCAAAAAAAAGGCGCTCCCGCGAGGGAGCGCCTGGTCATGTTGCCGGTCGCCGGTCGCACTGACCGGCCGGCAAATGGGTTACTGCTTGGGCGCTGGCGCCGCTTCCGCCGGGGCCGCCGTAGGAGCGTCCGCCGGGGCGGTCGCGGGCGCGGTGGCCGGGGCTGACAGCGCCGGAGCCGCGCTCTGGGCAGCAGCCGGAGTCTCGCTGCCGTACATCATGCCCAGCACCGGCACCAGCAGCAGCGCCACGATGTTGATGATCTTGATCAGCGGGTTGACAGCCGGACCGGCCGTGTCCTTGTAGGGATCGCCAACGGTGTCGCCGGTAACCGCGGCCTTGTGGGCCTCGCTGCCCTTGCCGCCGAAGTTGCCTTCCTCGATGTATTTCTTGGCGTTGTCCCAGGCACCGCCGCCGGTGCACATCGAGATGGCGACGAACAGCCCGGTGACGATGGTGCCCATCAGCAGGCCGCCGAGAGCGACCGGGCCGAGGAACACGCCCACCAGGATCGGCGCCGCCACTGGCAGCAGCGACGGCAGGATCATCTCCTTGATAGCGGCGGCGGTGAGCAGGTCGACGGCCTTCGAGTAGTCGGGCTTGCCCGTGCCTTCCATGATTCCCTTGATCTCGCGGAACTGGCGGCGGACTTCCTCGACTACCGAACCAGCCGCCCGGCCCACCGCTTCCATCGCCATCGCGGCGAACAGGAACGGGATCATGCCGCCGATGAACAGGCCGACGATCACCATGTGGTTGGAGAGATCGAATTGCGCCTTGATCCCGTAGGACTCCAGGCCATGGGTGTAGTCGGCGAAGAGCACCAGCGCTGCCAGGCCCGCCGAACCGATGGCGTAGCCCTTGGTGACGGCCTTGGTGGTGTTGCCGACGGCGTCGAGCGGATCGGTGACTGCGCGCACCGACTCGGGCATGCCGGCCATTTCGGCGATGCCGCCGGCGTTGTCGGTGATCGGGCCGTAGGCGTCGAGCGCGACGATGATGCCGGCCATCGACAGCATCGAGGTGGCCGCCACGGCGATGCCGAAGAGCCCGCCGAGCTTGAAGGAGACGATGATCGCCGCGCAAACCAGCAGCACCGGGATCGCGGTCGACTTCATCGAGACGGCGAGACCAGCGATGATGTTGGTGCCGTGGCCGGTGGTCGAGGCCTGTGCCACATAGCGCACCGGCTTGAACTGGGTGCCAGTGTAGTACTCGGTAATCCAGACGATCAGCCCGGTCAGCACCATCCCGACCACCACGCACAGCCACAGGCTGGTGATCGAGGTGCCGAGGGTTCCCCAGATCGCCGCGTCGGCGCTGCCGAACACCCACGACGTTACCGGGTAAGCGACCACGGTCGCCAGCACGCCGGCGACCGCGAGGCCCTTGTAGAGGGCGGTCATGATCTGCTGGCCGGGTGCGGCGCGCACGAAGAACGCGCCCACGATCGAGGCCACGATCGATACCCCGCCGAGCACCAGCGGGAAGATCACGGCCTGCGCTTCGGCCCCGGTCATCATCAGCGCGCCGAGCAGCATCGTGGCGATCAGCGTCACCGCGTAGGTCTCGAACAGGTCGGCAGCCATCCCGGCGCAGTCGCCGACGTTGTCGCCGACGTTGTCGGCGATCACCGCCGGGTTGCGCGGGTCGTCTTCCGGAATACCGGCCTCGACCTTGCCGACCAGGTCGGCGCCGACGTCAGCACCCTTGGTGAAGATGCCGCCGCCAAGCCGCGCGAAGATCGAGATCAGCGACGAACCGAAGGCCAGCCCGATCAGCGGTTTGAGCACGGTGTGCAGGGTCGTTCCGGGGGCTGCGCCAGCCATCAGCCAGGCGTAGAAGCCGGCCACGCCGAGCAGTCCCAGGCCGACGACCAGCAGGCCGGTGATCGCGCCGCCGCGGAAGGCCACGGCCAGGGCTTCGTTGAGGCCCTTGCTCGCCGCCTGCGCGGTGCGCACGTTGGCGCGCACCGAGACGTTCATGCCGATGTAGCCAGCCGCCCCGGAGAGGATCGCGCCCAGCGCGAAACCAGCGGCGGTATGCCAGCCCAGGCCCGGGACCACCCCGATCACCAGGAACAGCACGACGCCGACGATCGCGACGGTGCGGTATTGGCGGTTCAGGTAGGCCTGCGCGCCCTGCTGGATCGCGGCCGCGATCTCCTTCATGCGCTCGTTCCCGGCTTCAAGTGCCAGGATCCAGCGGGTCGAGACGACTCCGTAGACCAGCGCTGCCAATCCCGCGGCAATTGCCAGCCAGAGTCCCACCGTGGTGGCTCCGTTCATTTGTCAAACCTCCAGACGTTTTTTCTTGATGGGGCGCGTACTTTTTACGCGCCGGCGCGGAATTCTACTTCAGGGCACCGAAAACACGTGCGCTTATCTCTTCGACGGTGCCAACCCCGGAGATTTTACGGTAGCTTGGCGCTTCCGTGGTACCGCTCCCGGCCCATTCACTGTAATAGGCCACCAGCGGACGGGTCTGGGACTCGTAGACTTCAAGCCGTTTGCGGACCGTTTCCTCGCGATCGTCGTCGCGCTGGATGAGGGCCTCACCGCTCACGTCGTCCTGGCCGGCGACCCGCGGCGGGTTGAAACGCACGTGATAGGTGCGGCCGCTGGCGACGTGGACGCGGCGCCCGCTCATGCGCTCGATGATCGCCTCGGCCGGCACCTCGATCTCGAGAACGAAGTCCAGCGCCACCCCGGCGGAGCGCAGCGCTTCGGCCTGGGGAATGGTCCGCGGAAAACCGTCGAAGAGGTAGCCGGAGGCGCAATCGGGCTGCTTGAGCCGCTCGCGCACGAGACCGATGATGATGTCGTCCGAGACCAGTCCGCCCGAATCCATCACCTTCTTGGCGGCGATGCCCAGCGGCGTGCCGGCCTTGACCGCGGCGCGCAGCATGTCGCCGGTGGAGATCTGCGGGATGCCAAAGCGTTGGCAAAGGAAAGTGGCTTGGGTGCCTTTGCCGGCGCCGGGTGGGCCGAGAAGAATCAGTCGCATGGGTTTTCCGTGGTTGAAAGGATAGGGTGTCGGTTGGTTGCCGACGGCTTCGTCACTCCCGGGACCGCGCCGCGAAGAGCGCGCGCACGCGCGCCAGATCCTCCGCAGTGTCGACCCCGGCAGCGGGCGCCGCCGCCGTTATCAGCAGCGCGATGCCGTAACCATGCCATAACGCGCGCAATTGTTCGAGCGATTCGAGTTCCTCGGTGGGGGCGCGTTCGAGTTGCGGATACTGCGCCAGGAACGAGGCCCGGTAGGCGTAGATCCCGATGTGGCGCAACGGCAGGCCGCGACTGCGCAGTGCCGCACTCAACTCCGCGGGGATCCTGGCGGGGAACCCGGCGAGGTGGTCGCGGTCGAACGGCACCGGCGCGCGCGAAAACATCGTCGCCATCGAATTGGCGTCGGCGACTACCTTGACCACATTGGGGTTGAGATAGTCGGCGAGAGCGTCGATGCGGTGGGCGGCAGTCGCGATCGCTGCCGCGGGCGTGACGGCGAGGCGCTGCGCCACCGCGCTGATCAATGCCGGATCGATCAGCGGTTCGTCACCCTGGACGTTGACCACGATCTGCTCCGGGTCGAGCTTCAGGATGCTGGCCGCCTCGGCCAGCCGGTCGGTGCCGCTGGGGTGGTCGGGAGCGGTCATTACCGCCTCGAAACCGGCCTCGCGCACCACCTTGGCGATGGGCTGGGCATCGGTGGCGACGGCAACGCGCCGCGCGCCGGCAGCTGCCGCCTGCTGGGCGACGCGCACCACCATCGGCGCACCGCCGATGTCGGCCAGCGCCTTCTCGGGGAGTCGGGTCGAAGCGAGCCGCGCCGGGATCAGCGCCACGAACGCCGGCCCGGGAGCGGCACCGCTCAAGGTGCGGCCGTGCCCGGTTCGAACTTGCGGGCCACTTCGACCAGCATCACGGGAATCCCTTCCCGAATCGGGAACGCGAGTCCGTCGCGCTGGCAGGCGAGTTCGTCCTGCCCGCTGGTGTGCATGGGTTTGAGGGCGCCCTTGCAGATCGGGCAGACCAGAATGTCAAGCAGACGGCTATCCATCAATTACTTCCTCCAGCCAGCCGATCAGTGCAGGTTCCGGGATCGCGTCGATCTCGAGGAACCAGCAGCGACGGTCGGCAAACGAGCGGCATTTTACTGCGTCTTTCTCGGTCATCACGATCAACCCCGACTTAATCAGCCCGAGTCGCTGTTCGTCGAGGGCTTCGTGATCGCCGAGTTCCAGCGCCGTGGCGCTGATTCCCTGGGCTGCCAGCAGCTTGAAGAAACGCTCGGGATTGGCGATTCCGGCGAGGGCAGTGATGGCACTGCCGGGCTCGGCCAGCCGGGCAAATTGCGCCGGTGTGACCCTGCTTCCGGAACCGTCGACGCGGCTGAAGCCCAACGCCACGATGCCCGAGCGGTAGCTGCGCGGGTGCCTCACTGGCGCCTCGGCACCATCGGTGAGCACCAGCGCGTCCATTTGCGCCAGGTGCGCGGCCGGCTCGCGCAAGGGACCAGCCGGGAGCAGGCGGCCGTTGCCCAGCCCGCGCCGATCGAAGAGCGCCAGTTCGATGCTGCGGGCCAACCGGTCGTGCTGCAGGCCGTCGTCGCTGATGACGACGTCGATCTCGGGATGCCGGGCGAGCAGTAGCGCCAATGCCTGGCTGCGGTCGGCGCCGACCGCCACCGGCAGGCCGGTGCGGCGTGCCAGGACCAGGGCCTCGTCGCCGGCGTCCGCGATCGGGGTGTCAGCCGCGACCATCGTAATGGTTCCGGCCTGGCGACCATGGCCACGCACCAGCAGGCCGGGGTGGCGCCCGCGGCCGGCCAGCGCGGTCGCGATTGCCGCGGCCAGCGGCGTCTTGCCGGCGCCGCCCACTACCAGGTTGCCGACCACGATCAGCGGGACCGGCGGCGGCGGGAGGGCTGCGATCCGGGCGCGTTGCCGGCGCGCCAGCGCCGCCGTCACCAGTTCGAGAGGGCTCAGCAGCGCCACGGCCAGCTTGCCGGCCAGGCCTGGTTCACGGCCGAACCACAACCTGGTCAGCGCGCGCTCGAGCGTGCGCTGGACGGTGGCTGCGCTGTCCGCCACTGCGGCCGTCAGCGCCCGGTCGCCGCGGGGTCGCTACGCGCAGCGAACGAGACCCGGGGAAGTCCGGCCTGGCGGGCGGCATCGAGCACGCCGATAACCGCCTGGTGGCGGGCTGCGGCGTCGGCGCGGATGACCAGCACGGCCTCGCGGTTGCCGATCGCCAGCCGGCTCAGTGCGGCGGTCAGGGCGGCGACGCTGGCGATCGGCGCGCCGGAACCCTCGAGCAGGTACTCGCCCTGGGCCGAGACTGCCACCACGATCTCGCTGGCACGCGTCCCGGGTTTCTCGGCGCTGGCGCCAGGCAGGTCGACCTGGAGTTCGGTGAACTTGGCATAGGTAGTGCTGACCATCAGGAAGATCAGGATTACCAGCAGGACGTCGATCAACGGGATGAAGTTGATCTCCGGTTCCTCGCGGCGCAGCCCCCGCCGGAAATTCATGCGCGGTCGCCGAGCACGGTGTCGACCAGCCGCAGCGACTGCTGCTCCATTTCAACCAGGTAGCTGTCGACCCGCGCCCGGAAGTGGCGGTAGGTGATGAGCGCCGGGATCGCGATCAGGATGCCGAACGCGGTGTTGTAGAGCGCCACCGAGATCCCGTGGGCGAGCACCTCGGGGTTGGACTGCCCCGGAACCTGCGAGCCGAAGATTTCGATCATGCCGATTACCGTGCCGAACAAGCCCATCAGCGGCGAGGTCGCGGCGATCGTGCCGAGCGCCGACAGATACTTCTCGAGCAGGTGGGCAACCGAGCGGCCGGTTTCCTCCATCGCTTCCTTCATCGCATTGCGGCCGGCCTGACGGTAGCGCAGGCCGCTGGCGAGGACCGCGCCGAGCGGGGAATTGGCGGCGAGCTTCTTGATTAGCGCCGGGCTGATCTGCTGGTTGCGGTGGAGCAGGAATACTTCCTCGAGCAGGGCGGGCGGAATGATGCGAATGCGCTGCAGCGATATGAAGCGTTCGATGATCAGGGTTACGGCAACAACCGAGGTTACGATCAGGAACCAGATTGGCCATCCGGCAGCGTGAATCAAGGCAAACAAGTCGAACCTCCAGGCTGGTGCGGCGGCGAACCTGCGCTGCCGCGTGCTTATGGCTCGACCGAGGTCGGGCACGGGTCGATTGTCGGGTGTTTTGGCCGACCACAGCAAGTCGGTCGGATGTTGCCGGAGTAATCAACAGGTTCTGTGGACAACTCTGTGAAGATCTGTCGAGTATGGGCCCGCGGGCGGCATGGTTTGGTTACAGTACTGGTATGCTCAAAAAATAGACAGAAAAAATATGTGCAAAATCAATGGCTTGTAGGGTCCCCCAGAGGCGACCCGCAGGGGCCGGAGAGTCGGTCGCAAGGAGGTGTGGTTTGTGGAAAATGAACCGTTCAAGGGCTCCATGACAGGCGTTCAGCCCGGTCCTGGTGTGGCTGGCGCGAGCGCGGCGCTGACGGTTTCGCAACTCAACCGCAGTGTCGCCGGACTGCTCGACCGGGGCCTGGGGCCACTGCTGGTGCGCGGCGAGATTTCCAACCTGACCAGGGCTGCCAGCGGCCATTGGTACTTCACGCTCAAGGACGCCGCCGCACAGGTGCGGGCAGTGATGTTCCGTGGCCGCGCCCAGGGTGTGCGCTTTGTCCCGCGTGACGGCGACCAGGTCGAGGTCAGTTGCAGCGCATCGCTCTACCAGGCGCGCGGCGAGTTCCAGCTGACGGTCGACGCGATGCGCCAGGCGGGCGCCGGCGACCTCTATCGCCGTTTCCTCGAACTCAAGGAAAAGCTCGAGCTCGAGGGCCTGTTCGATCCGCAGCGCAAGCGCGCGCTCCCGGCGCCACCGCAGTGCATCGGCATAGTGACCTCGCCCCAGGCAGCGGCATTGCGCGACGTGCTCACCACCCTGGCGCGGCGCTCGCCGCAAGTGCCGGTGATCGTCTATCCGACCATGGTCCAGGGAGCCGAGGCGCCAGCTGCGATTGAGGCCGCCCTTGCCAGCGCCGTCCGGCACGGCCATTGCGACGTGGTGCTGATGGTCAGGGGCGGCGGGTCGATCGAGGACCTCTGGGCCTTCAACGACGAACGGGTTGCCCGGGCGGTGGCCAATTCGCCGATTCCGGTGGTCAGCGGGGTCGGCCACGAAACCGATTTCACCATCGTTGACTTTGTGTCCGACCTGCGCGCACCCACCCCGACCGGCGCGGCGGTCGCAGTTGTCGCGGACCGCTCGGAATTGCGTGCCCGGTTGCGGACCGGCGCCCAGACCATGGCGCGAGCCATGGGCCGCAGCCTGCAGTCACGCGAACAGGCGCTCGACGGTGCCGCGCGCCTGTTGCGTCCGCCGTCCGCGCAATGGCGCGAACGGGCCCAGCGTCTCGACACGCTCGCCCAGCGCAGTGCCCGGGCCCTGCGCTCGCGCCTCGAGCAGTGCGTCCAGCGGGCCACGGCCGGAGCGGAACAGCTCGAACTGGTCAGCCCGGTAGCGGTGCTTGGCCGTGGCTATGCCATCGTGCGTGACGCCGATCGCAGGATCGTTCGCGACGCGGCGGCTCTGCGCGCCGGTGACCCGATCGCGGTGCTGTTTGCCGTTGGCGAGGTTGCGGCCAGGGTCAGCGAAGTGCGCGCCGGTGAGGACCACGACGGCGGGTCAATACCACTTCGCGGCGACGGTTGAGCGCGACCGGTGGCGCCCGGCCGGCATACAATGGGGGTCACCGCACCAACCAGAAAAGGAAGCGAGATGGAACACAAACTCGACGCTCTGCCCTACGACCTCGACGCCCTGGCCCCGCATATTTCCCGGGAAACGTTGGAGTTCCACTACGGCAAGCATCACCAGGCCTATGCGACCAACCTCAACAACCTGATCAAGGGCACCGAGTTCGAGAACTTCTCGCTCGAGGACATCATCCGCAAGTCTTCCGGGGTGATCTTCAATAACGCCGCCCAGATCTGGAATCACAGTTTCTACTGGAAATCGCTGTCACCGGCAGGCGGCGGCAAGCCGAGCGGCGCGTTGGCGGCTGCCATCGAGCGCAAGTGGGGATCGTTCGAAGCCTTCCAGGAGGCTTTCACCAAGTCTGCGGTCGGCAACTTCGGATCCGGCTGGACCTGGCTGGTACGCAAGCCCGACGGCGCGGTCGACATCGTCAATACCTCGAATGCCGCCACGCCGCTGACCGGCGCCGACCAGCCGCTGCTGACCTGCGACGTCTGGGAACACGCCTATTACATCGACTTCCGCAATCGCCGTCCGGATTACGTCGGCGCGTTCTGGAAACTGGTCAACTGGGAATTCGCGGCGCAGAACTTCGCCTAGCAACTGACCGCCTCGGCCAGACGGCGCCCGAAAGGGCGCCGTTGCGCTTTCTAGGGCCGGGTCGGGGACCGTGGCGGGAACAGCTGCGGATTGCGCAGCCGCTGGCCAGCGGCAATACCGTGCCTGACGAACCAGCCCCGTTCCATTTCGAGTGCGAAGCGCACCGGCTGGGCCGCGCAGTGGCTGCTCTCGTCATACGGGGTCATTTCGGCGATGTTGATGATCAGCCCATCGTCGGCCAGGAAGGCGATCGACAACGGGATGCGGGTGTTCTTCATCCAGAAGCACTCCTTGGCCCGCTCGTTGAAGACGAACAACATCCCCTCGTTGCGCCCGAGCGACTCGCGGTACATCAGGCCCATGGTCCGGGTTCCGGGGTCGGCCGCGACTTCGGCGCGAATCAGGTGGATGCCAGCCGCCAGCTCGATCATCGGCAGGCGGGGGTTGGAAACCTGGGAATGGCCGCCAAGGGCGTACACCGCCAGTGCGCAGCCGGTCAACCAGTGGCCGAGCTTCATCTGCTTTCTTGCCGTAAGCGGCATGTGCTCTTCCCTTCGCCTATTTCGGGCCACTGGGTCATCTTAAACCGGGCGCCCAATCGATCGCCAATCACCGCGTCCGCAAGCCATGGCCGGCACGAGCGCCGGCGGCGGGCGAAAAAAGACCGCGGTGCGCTTGCGCCCACCGCGGTCCGGCGTGATTCATGCACCCGAATCCGGGGCTGGCCTACGCCGTGATCTGCTCGCTGACAGGCTTATTCGGCCTTCTTCTCGGCGGGTTTTTCGGCTTTCTTGGCGGCGGCTTTCTTCTTGCTCACCTTGGCGACCTTCTTGACTTCTTTCTTTTCCGGAGCCTTGGCTTCTTCAGCCTTGGCAGCCGGGGCAGGGGCGGCAGCCGGTGCAGCTGCAGGAGCGGCAGCAGCGGGGGCAGCGGGAGCGGCGGGAGTAGCGGCAGCCGGAGCTTTGGCTTTCGGGGCGTCGGCGGCGAAGGCGGCGCCGGAAACCAGCGCGGCGGCGATCAGGGTTGCGAACAGTTTGCTCATTTCAGATCCTTGTGCGAGACGGAAAGTTGGGTTCTTGACCCGGGCCGGTGGTTAGCGCCGGTTCCGCGATCGGAGAGCTAAACGCGCCAGCGCGGCGGCGGTTGACAGATTTCGCAAGAACATTTTCTGGTCCAGCCTCGAGGGCCGCCGGGCCCGCCTTCGCGGCCCGCGTTCGAGCCCGTCTGCGCGGTCCCGGCGAGTCGCCCGCCAACGTCGCGGGCCCGATTGCGGCATAATTCCGCTTTTTGCGGCGACGCGTCCGATCACAGTCCCATCGAGGAGTCCCGAGCATGTACGAACACATCAAAGTCCCGGCAAACGGGCAGAAAATCCGGGTAAAAGCAGACTATTCACTGGAAGTTCCGGATAACCCGATCATTCCGTACATCGAGGGCGATGGCACCGGTCTGGACATCACGCCGGTAATGATCAAGGTCGTCGACGCCGCGGTGGCCAAGGCCTATGGCGGCAAGAAGCAGATCCAGTGGATGGAGGTCTACGCCGGCGAGAAGTCGACCCAGGTCTATGGCCCGGATGTCTGGCTGCCCGCCGAGACGCTGGCCGCGCTGCGCGAGTACGTGGTCTCGATCAAGGGGCCGCTGACGACCCCGGTCGGCGGCGGCATCCGTTCGCTCAACGTCGCCTTGCGCCAGGAACTCGACCTCTACGTCTGCCTGCGCCCGGTGCGCTGGTTCAGCGGCGTGCCCTCTCCGGTCAAGGAACCGCAGAAGACCGACATGGTGATCTTCCGCGAGAACTCCGAAGATATCTACGCCGGCGTCGAATTCGAGGAAGGTTCGGAAGGCGCCAAGAAACTGATCGATTTCCTGATCAAGGAGATGGGCGTACGCAAGATCCGGTTCCCCGGTTCGTCGGGAATCGGCGTCAAGCCGGTGTCGCGCGAAGGCACGACGCGGCTGGTGCGCAAGGCCCTGCAGTACGCGATCGACAACGACAAGCCATCGGTGACCCTGGTTCACAAGGGCAACATCATGAAGTTCACCGAAGGCGCGTTCCGCGACTGGGGCTATGAACTGGCGCAAAAGGAATTCGGCGCCAAGCCCGTCGACGGCGGCCCGTGGTGCAGTTTCAAGAACCCCAAGACCGGCCGCGACATCATCGTCAAGGACGTTATCGCCGACGCCTTCCTGCAGCAGATCCTGTTGCGCCCGGCCGAGTACAGCGTGATCGCCACGCTCAACCTCAACGGTGATTACGTTTCGGACGCGCTGGCCGCGCAGGTTGGTGGCATCGGCATCGCTCCGGGCGCCAACATGTCGGATTCGATCGCCGTGTTCGAAGCTACCCACGGGACCGCCCCCAAGTACGCCGGCAAGGACTACGTCAACCCTGGTTCGGAGATTCTTTCCGCCGAGATGATGCTGCGCCACATGGGCTGGACCGAGGCGGCCGACCTGATCATCAGTTCGATGGGCAAGTCGATCCTGAGCAAGAAGGTGACCTACGACTTCGCGCGCCTGATGGATGGCGCTACCCAGGTCTCCTGCTCCGGATTCGGCCAGGTGATGATCGACCACATGTGATCGTCGGGCGACGGCCGCGATGCGGTCGTCGCTGACGCCGGCTATGCCCGGTGTCGAGCAGGTTGGAGTTTGCGGTTGCGACTGCCCCGCAGCGGCTGGTCTAAGCCAGTCCCTGCGGCAGCAGCCCCCGATCTCAGCAGCAGATCTAGTCCGAACCGTGGTTGGCGCAGCAGGAGGTCTGCTGTTCTGCCACACCGCTCGCCGGGGAAGTTCCCGCGCAGCCGCAACCGTGAGCCGCAGGGCGAGTGGCCGGAGCAGCCGGTCCGCTGACCGGGAAACCCTTGTGCGTCCACTTCGCAATGCCGCCCTTCATCGTGGCCACCTGAGTGTAGCCCTGGTGCATGAGGAAGCGCGTGACCATCATGCTGCGCTCGCCGATGTGGCAGGCGATGACCAGTTGACGGTCGCGCGGCAGTTCGCCAAAGCGGCGCTCGAATTCGCTCATCGGCATGAGGATCGCACCGGAAACGTCAAAGGCCAGGCGTTCGACCTCGGTGCGCTCGCGAATGTCGACGAGCAATGCGCCCTCTGCGATCAGCCTGCGGCTGGTCGTGGGGCAGACCTCGCGAACCGGCGGCAATTCAATTCTTGCGTTCATCTGTTTCTCGGTGGGGGAGTAGGCTGGGCGCGCCAGCATACCAGGCGGCTGGTCGGCGGCCGCGCGGACAGGGCGCAGCAATTCATGCTGGCCGCGCAGCGAGCGGGCGCTGTCAATTGCGCCCGGCCATTGCAAAAGCGGCCGCGGCGGCCATCGGCCGGCGACTTTCAGGGAACTTGAACCGGAAGCAACACCGCCGGGCCGCTGGAGCGACCCGGCGGCGGATATTCTTTTAAGCTTCTTGAATGTTCGAGGCCTGCTTGCCCTTCGGGCCCTGGACCACGTCGAACTGAACTTTTTGCCCTTCCTTGAGGGTCTTGAAGCCGTTCATTTGAATCGCACTGAAGTGCGCGAACAGATCTTCACCGCCGCCATCGGGGGTAATGAAGCCGAAACCTTTGGAATCGTTGAACCACTTGACCGTGCCAGTTGCCATCTCTTGTAACCATCCGAAGAACATTGAGTGCATCAGCCGGCCAAGTTTCCCTCGCGAGACTCCGGGCACCCGTGGGGCTGCCGCGGCTCGTACCGACCACGAAATTGCTGCCTGACGAAGAGCCAGGAAATGTGTGGGCGGGCAAAAATGCACGCCGACACACCACCCATCCGTAATACCTTCCTAGGCAGCGTGGGAATTCTTTGGGATATTTCATTCTTAGTCAAGGGGTTTGGCGCGTCGACGCCACGATTTGTGACGCGTGTCACAATCCCCTGTATTGCAACCCTTACGAGTCTTGCGTGTGCTAGTCGACTCGCTAGAATGACCCGATGGTGACACGATCGAGTCCGGCCTCCGTCGCTGATCCGATTATCGAGCGCAAGAACGCGGCTGCCGGGCCGCCGCCGATGTATCAGGTCGTCTTGCTTAACGACGACTACACCCCGATGGATTTCGTCATCGATGTATTGCAAAGGTTTTTTGGAATGGGGCGTGAGAAGGCAACAAGAGTCATGTTGGCCGTGCACCTGGAGGGGCGCGGCGTGTGCGGCGTGTTTCCCCGGGACACCGCGGCTACGAAAGTTGAAATGGTCACCAGCTACGCGCGCGAGCATGAACACCCGCTGCAGTGCGTAATGGAGGAAGCATGATCGCCCAGGAACTGGAAGTGAGTCTGCACATGGCCTTTGTCGAGGCCCGGCAGCAGCGTCACGAATTCATCACGGTCGAGCACCTGCTGCTGGCGCTGCTCGACAACCCGTCGGCGGCCGAGGTGCTGCGCGCCTGCGCGGCCAATATCGACGATCTCCGTCGCCACCTGGTCGGATTCATCCGCGAGAACACGCCGGTGGTCCCAGGCAACGAGGAAATCGACACCCAGCCGACGCTGGGTTTCCAGCGCGTGATCCAGCGCGCGATCATGCACGTCCAGTCGACCTCCAACGGCAAGAAGGAAGTCACCGGCGCCAACGTGCTGGTGGCGATCTTCGGCGAAAAGGATTCCCACGCGGTCTATTACCTCCACCAGCAGGGCATAACCAGGCTGGACGTGGTCAACTACATCTCGCACGGCATCACCAAGACCCCGGAAACCCGGGAGACGCCGCGCGAAGAGGCGGTCGAGACCGAAGCCGATGGCGGTGCCAAACAGGCGAGTGCACTCGAGCAGTACACCCAGGATCTCAACGCAGCGGCCCGCGAGGGCCGGATCGACCCCCTGATCGGGCGTGAACTCGAACTCGAACGGGTGGTCCAGGTGCTGTGCCGGCGGCGCAAGAACAATCCGCTGCTGGTCGGGGAAGCCGGCGTTGGCAAGACCGCGATCGCCGAGGGCCTGGCCTGGCGGATCAGCGAGGGCAACGTCCCGGAGATCCTCAGCGAATCGACGGTCTACTCGCTGGACATGGGAGCGCTGCTGGCCGGAACCAAGTACCGGGGAGACTTCGAGCAGCGGCTCAAGGCGGTGCTCAAGGAACTCAAGGCCAACGAGAACGCGATCCTGTTCATCGACGAGATCCACACCATCATCGGTGCGGGCTCGGCATCGGGCGGAACACTCGACGCCTCGAATCTGCTCAAGCCGGCGCTTTCGACCGGGCAGATCAAGTGCATCGGTGCGACCACCTACACCGAATACCGCGGGATCTTCGAGAAGGACCATGCGCTGTCCCGGCGTTTCCAGAAGATCGACGTCACCGAGCCTTCGGTCGAGCAGACCGTGCAGATCCTGCGCGGGCTGAAGTCGCGCTTCGAGGAGCACCACGGAATTCGCTATGCGGCGGCGGCGCTGTCGGCAGCGGCTGAACTTTCGGCCAAGTACATCACTGACCGCCACCTGCCGGACAAGGCGATCGACGTGATCGACGAGGCTGGTGCCGCCCAGCGCGTGCTCCCCAAGGGCAAACAGAAGAAGGTGCTGGGCAAGGGCGAGATCGAGGATATCGTTGCCAAGATCGCCCGCATCCCCCCGGCGTCGGTCTCGTCGGACGATCGCAGCAAGCTCCAGTACCTCGATCGTGACCTCGGCAACGTGGTGTTTGGCCAGGGGCCGGCGATCCAGTCGCTGGCCAGTGCGATCAAGATGGCGCGTTCGGGGTTGGGCAAGCCCGACAAGCCGATCGGATCCTTCCTGTTCTCCGGGCCGACCGGGGTCGGCAAGACCGAGGTTGCGCGGCAACTGGCGTTCACCATGGGCATCGAGCTGATCCGCTTCGACATGTCCGAGTACATGGAGCGGCACGCAGTCTCGCGGCTCATCGGCGCGCCCCCGGGCTACGTCGGATTCGACCAGGGCGGACTGCTCACCGAAGCGATTACCAAGAAGCCGCACTCGGTGCTGCTGCTCGACGAGATCGAGAAGGCGCACCCGGAGATCTTCAACATCCTGTTGCAGGTCATGGACCACGGTGCGCTGACCGACAACAACGGCCGCAAGGCGGATTTCCGCAATGTCGTGCTGATCATGACCACCAACGCCGGCGGCGAGGCGTTGCAGAAGAACACTATCGGTTTCTCCAGTTCGCGCCAGAAAGGCGACGAGATGCAGGAGATCAAGCGCCTGTTCACGCCCGAGTTCCGCAACCGGCTCGACGCCATCATCAGCTTCGCGCCGCTCGACGAGGAAGTGATCCTGCGCGTGGTCGACAAGTTCCTGATGGAACTCGAAGTCCAGTTGCAGGACAAGAAAGTCGAAGTTTCGTTCAGCGATGCGCTGCGCGCGCACCTCGCCAAGAAGGGTTTCGACCCGACCATGGGCGCGCGGCCGATGCAACGCCTCATCCAGGACACCATTCGCCGCGCCCTGGCCGACGAACTGCTGTTCGGGAAACTGGTCGGCGGCGGCAAGGTGCGCATCGACGTCGACGAACAGGGCGAGGTCGTGCTCACGTTCACCAGTGGTGACGACACGCCGAGCGCCGCCAACGGCGAGGAAACGGTGACGGTCGAACAGGGCTGAGCGCCCCCTCGGGGGCAATTGGCCCTATTGCCTGGGCAGCGGCTGCGCGCCAGCCGCGCTACGGTAAGATTGCGGCTTCACGCATATCTCGCGAGTGCCCCAGCGCCATGCCCCTTACTTTTCGTACCCAGCGCAACCGTGGTTTCCTCTGGGTGGTGCTGCTGGCCGCCGGAGCGATCGCCTCGGCGCTGGTGCTGCAGTACGTCTTCGACGTGCAGCCCTGCGCCTGGTGCGTGTTGTTGCGGCTGATATTCGTCGCGCTCGGCATCGTCGGGGTAATCGGCTGGCTGGTCCAGGGCCAGCGCGTGATGCGGGTCATCGCGGCGCTGCTGGTGCTGGCGCTGGCCTTGTCGGGTGTCGCCACCGGTTTGTACCTGCACCTGGTGGCGTCGCACAGTTCATCGTGCGATTTCACGCTGGCCGACAGGATCGTCATGTCGCTGGGACTGGACCAGTTGCTGCCGATGGTCTTCAAGGTCGGAGCCAGCTGCGATGCCGCGGTGGCGCTGGTGCTGGGTGTCCCGTCGGCACTCTGGGCGGTGGCGCTGTCGGTGGTAGCGATCGTCGTCACCGTAAGGGCGCTGCGGCGCTGAGCACATCGGCCGGCGCCGGGCACTGCCCATCGTCGGCGTCAACCATTGGAGGCTGTCACATGTCCGCTCTTGATCAATTGCGCCAGAGCACGACGGTGGTGGCGGACACCGGGGATTTCCGTTCGATGCGTGCCTACGCACCCCGCGACGCCACTACCAATCCAACCCTGATCCTCAAGGCGATCCAGAAGGACGAATACCAGGCCCTGCTGCAGGAAACGCTCGCCGCCCATCCGGGCGCCGCGGTCGACGAACTTTGCGACCGGGTGCTGGTCCGTTTCGGTTGCGAGATCCTCGGCATCGTGCCGGGACGGGTTTCCACCGAGGTCGATGCCCGGCTGTCGTTCGATACCGCGGCAACGATCGCGCGTGCGCGCCGGCTGATTGCCCTCTACGGTGCCGCCGGGTTCGGACCCGAGCGGGTGCTCATCAAGGTCGCCGCGACCTGGGAGGGAATCCGCGCCGCGGAACAACTCGAGCGCGAAGGAATCCACTGCAATCTCACGCTCCTGTTTTCGTTCTCCCAGGCGGTCGCCTGCGCGGATGCCGGCGTGACGCTGATTTCACCATTCGTGGGCCGGATCTACGACTGGTACAAGAAACGCGACGGAGGCGAGTTCGCTCCCGAGGACGACCCCGGGGTGCAGTCGGTCGGCAGGATCTACGCTTATTTCAAGAAGTACGGCTACGCCACCGAGGTGATGGGGGCGAGCTTTCGCAACACCGGGCAGATCAAGGCGTTGGCCGGCTGCGACCTGTTGACGATAAGTCCTGACTTGCTGGAGCAACTGCGCCAGGACGAGTCGGCGGTGCCGCGCCGTCTCGACCCGGATGCGGCCCGGTCGGCGCAGCTGGCGCGCGAGAGTTTCGACGAGAAGGGCTTCCGCTTTGCGCTCAACGAGGACGCGATGGCGACCGAGAAACTCGCCGAGGGCATCAGGTTGTTCGTTGCCGACGGGCGCCGGCTCGAGGAACTGGTCCGCACCGCGCTCGATAGCCAGTAGCAAGCAGCGGTCGACTTGATCGCGGGCGCCCGCCAGGCGGGTCGCCGCGCTCGGCGCTCAGGTGCTGCCCGTGCTCCCGAAGCCGCCGGCGCCACGCGCGCTGGCGACGAACGAATCGACAACCTCGAAGTCGACCTGCTGGACCGGCACGATGACGAGCTGCGCGATTCTCTCGAGCGGCTCCATCCGGTAGGCAACGCTGCCGCGATTCCAGCACGACACCATCAGCGGGCCCTGGTAGTCGGCGTCGATCAGCCCGACGAGGTTGCCGAGCACTATGCCGTGACGATGCCCGAGTCCGGAACGGGGCAGGATCAGCGCCGCATAACCGGGATCGCTGACGTGGATCGACAGGCCGGTCGGGATCAGCTCGGCCTGCCCGGGCTGGAGCTCGAGCACCTGGTCGATGCAGGCGCGCAGGTCGAGCCCGGCGCTCCCGGCGGTGGCGTAGGCCGGAAGTTGCGAGCGCATGCGCTCGTCGAGGATGCGAACGGCGATCTTCATCATGGCTTGCGGGCAAGGAGTTGTTCGAGGCCGGTGCGCAGTGCGCCGCGGCCGATGCGGCGCAGGATCACGCCGAGAAAGATCAGGGCGGCACCGGCCAGCGGCGAGGGCAGCAGGGGCAGCCAGGGACCGAGAAAGATCGCCGCGGCAATGACCGCGAAACCAGCCAGCGTCAGGCCGCGCCCGATCGGCACGAGCACCGCGAGGTCGGCGTCGCCGATGGTAACGGTACGCGGCGCCTGGCTGGCGCGCGGCGCCGCACCCGGGTCCGGGTCATCGGCATTGACTGGGCGGACCATGCCGGTATTGGTGCTCGCCTTGCCCGACGAGACGGCGCGCGCCATGCGCACGATCTCCTCGGGCGTTGACGGCGGGGTGCCGACGATCCGCTCGAGATAGGCGATGAAGTCGCCGTGGGGGGGTTCGCCGCCGCGGATCATGGCGTGTCTCCGGCCGCCGGCTTGCCGAGCCGGCCGGCGATCTCGGCGACCAGCACTCGCGCGAGCTCGTCCTTGCTGGCGCGGCCGATCGGCTTGATGCCCTGCTCGTCGATCAGCAGCAACTCGTTGTCGTCACGGCCGAAGGTTTCGTGCCCGATATTTGCTACCAGCAACGGTACCCCCTTGCGGCGGCGCTTGCTCTCGCCGTTGCGCGCGAGATCTTCGCTTTCGGCCGCAAAGCCGACACAGTAAGGTGCCCCGGGCAGAGCGGCCACGGTCTGCAGGATGTCGGGGTTCTCGGCAAACGCGAGTTCCGGCGTGGTGCCGACTTCGTCCTTCTTGATCTTGCGCGCGCTGGCGTTGGTGACTTGCCAGTCGGCCACCGCTGCCACCGCGATGAACAGGTCGCAATGTCCTGCACAGGCAGCGAGCACCGCGGCGCACATCTCGCGCGCGGTCTGGACGTCGATCCGCGTTACGCCTGCGGGAGTGTCCAGGGCCGTCGGCCCGGCAACCAGCTGGACCTCGGCGCCAGCATGGCGGCAGGCCCGCGCCAGCGCAAATCCCATCTTGCCCGAGGAGCGGTTGGTGATCCCGCGCACCGGGTCGATCGGTTCGTAGGTCGGGCCAGCAGTGATCACGACCCGGCGACCGGCCAGCAGGGGAGGCGCAAAGAATGCCACCAGTTCCTCGACGATCGCCGCCGGCTCGAGCATTCTCCCCGGACCGGTCTCGCCGCAGGCCTGGTCGCCGCTGTCGGGTCCGAACAGCGTCACGCCGTCCGCACGCAATTGGGCGGCGTTGCGCTGGACTGCCGGGTTGGTCCACATCTGCCGGTTCATCGCCGGCGCCACCAGCAGCGGGCATTCGCGCGCGACGCACAGCGTGCCCAGGAGGTCGTCGGCGAGGCCATTGGCCAGTTTGCCGATGAAATCGGCCGAGGCTGGTGCGATCAGGATCGCATCGGCGGCGCGCGACAGCTCGATGTGGGCCATGTTGTTGGCGACCCGTTCATCCCACTGGTCGACGAACACCGGGCGGGAGCTGAGTGCCTGGAAGGTGACCGGGGTGACGAAATGGGTCGCCGCGCGGGTCATGACCACCTGCACGGTCGCGCCGGCACGCTGCAGCTCGCGCACCAGCTCGGCCGCCTTGTAGGCAGCGATGCCCCCGGTTACTCCCAACACGATGTGACGCTTGTCCAGTTCCATCGCATTCTCCTCGGCAGCGCCGTGGATTCCAGTCTGGCTAGCGGCTGCGCCGCACCCGCCTGATCTCGTCGATGATCAGCAGCGTGACCCCGAGCGTGATCGCCGAGTCGGCGACATTGAATGCCGGCCAATAGAAACGATCATGATAGAGGAGTACGAAGTCGACCACCTTGCCAATGTGGATCCGGTCGATGACATTGCCCACTGCGCCGCCGAGAATCAGGGCGACACCTAAGGCGAACAGCCGCTGTCCGGCGTGGCGTGCCAGCAGGAAGATCAGGAACGCGGCGGCGGCAATTCCCAGGCCGACGAAGAACCAGCGCTGCCAGCCCGAGGCCCCCGCGAGGAAGCTGAACGCCGCCCCGGTGTTGTAGATCAGCGTCAGGTCGAAGAAGTCGGCGATCACCGGGATGCGGCTGCCGGGATGAATCAGCCGCACGGCCATGGCCTTGGTCAGCTGGTCGAGCCCGACGATCGCCAGCGCCAGCAGCAGTCCGCCCCCGATTCCGCTCCGGCCGGATCTAGCCATGACGGCGCTCAGGCCAGGCGCCGGGTTTCACCGGCGCCGTGCAGGTTGGAGCAGCAGCGGGCACAGATCCCGGGGTGTTCCGGGTCGCTGCCGACATCGTCGCGATAGTGCCAGCAGCGCTCGCACTTGGCGGAGCCGCTGGGGACTACCGCGACCGCCTCCTCCGACTCGCTGGTGACTTCGGTGACCGTCGCCCGCGAGGTGATGAGCACGAAGCGCAGGTCGTCGCCGAGGCTGGCCAGCGCCTGGAAGCCAGCGCCGCTGGCGCGCACTTCGACCTCCGCCTGCAGCGACGAACCCACCTTGCCGGCGGTGCGCAGGTCCTCGATCCGACGTTGCACTTCGGCGCGCCAGGTCCTGATGCCCTGCCACTTGGCCAGCAGCGCTGCGGCATCGTCGACTTCCGGCAGCCGGTGAAAGGTCTGGGTGAAGATCGTTTCGCCTTCTTCCGACCAGAGCCGCGGCGCGAGCAGCGGCCAGGCTTCCTCGGCGGTGAACGACAGGATCGGCGCCATCGCCCGCAGCAGCGCGTGGGCGATGTGGTTCAACGCCGTCTGGGCCGAGCGTCGCGCCCGGCTGCCGGCGGCGGTGGTGTAGAGGCGATCCTTGAGGATGTCGAGATAGAAGGCGCCGAGGTCTTCGGAGCAGAAGTTCTGCAGCTTGGCGACCACCGGGTGGTATTCGAAGCGCTCGTAGTCGAGCTCGACGCCGGCCTGCCACTGCGCGGTCAGCGCCAGCGCGTAGCGGTCGATCTCGAGCATCTCGGAGAGCGCCACGGCGTCCTGTGCGGGGTCGAAGTCGGCGACGTTGGCGAGCAGGAAGCGCAAGGTGTTGCGGATGCGCCGGTAGGACTCGACGACGCGCTTGAGGATCTCGTCGGAGATCGAGAGTTCGCCCGAATAGTCGGTGCTCGCGACCCACAGGCGCAGGATTTCCGCGCCCAGGGTGCCGCTGATCTTCTGCGGCGCCATGGTATTGCCGACCGACTTGGACATCTTGCGGCCGTCGGCATCGACCGTGAAGCCGTGGGTGAGCAGTGCCTTGTAGGGCGGGACGCCGTTGAGCATCGATGAACTCAGCAGCGACGAATGGAACCAGCCGCGGTGCTGGTCCGAGCCCTCGAGATACAGGTCGGCAGGGAAGTGCGACTGCTCGCGGTGCGAGCCGCGCAGGACGGTCTGATGGGTCGTCCCGGAGTCAAACCAGACGTCGAGCGTGTCGCGGTTCTTCTCGTAGATCTCGGCCTCGGCGCCCAGCAGATCGCGCGGATCGAGGCGTTGCCAGGCCTCGATGCCTTCGCGTTCGATGCGCTGCGCCACCAGTTCGATCAGTTCGAGAGTGCGCGGATGGAGCTCGCCGGTTTCGCGGTGCACGAAGAACGCCATCGGCGTGCCCCATTGACGCTGGCGCGACAGGGTCCAGTCCGGGCGGCTGGCGATCATGCCGTGCAGGCGCGCCTTGCCCCACGCAGGGTAGAAACTGGTGGCCTCGATCCCGGCCAGAGCGGTCTGTCGCAGCGTCGCCCCGCCGTCCTTGGGCGTGATGTCCATCCCGGCGAACCACTGGCTCGACGCGCGGTAGATGATCGGCGTCTTGTGGCGCCAGCAGTGCATGTAGCTATGCGCCTCGCGCGCCCGATGCAGCAGGCAGCCGTGGTCGCTGATGGTCGCGGTGACCTTGGGATTCGCTTCCCAGATCGTGAGCCCGCCAAAGAGCGGGAAAGACTCGGCATAGCGGCCGTCGCCCATGACCGGCTGAAGAATCTCGGCGTCGGTCATGCCGTAGCGCTTGCACGACGCAAAGTCCTCGACGCCGTACGCCGGCGACGAGTGCACTACGCCGGTCCCGGTGTCGAGCGTGACGTAATCGCCGAGGTACACCGGGGCGTGGCGATCGGCGAACGGGTGGCGGAACCGGATCAGTTCGAGCGCCGCGCCCTTGCAGGTCGCCAGCACCGTCCCGGTGAGACCCCAGGCATCGAGGCAGGCGGCAACGCGCTCGGTGGCCACGATCAGCAGGGTTGGCTCGCCGCCGAAGTCGGTGCGCACCAGCGCGTAATCGAATTCGGGATGGACGTTGAGCGCCTGGTTGGCCGGAATCGTCCACGGAGTGGTGGTCCAGATCACCGCGAAACCGCGCTCGAGCGGCAGGCGCTCCATGCCGAAGGCCTGCGCGAGACGCGACTGGTCGGCGGGCTCGAATGGGAACCCGACGTCGATGGTCTCGTCGCTGCGATCCTGGTATTCGACCTCGGCTTCGGCCAGCGCCGAACCGCAGTCGAAGCACCAGTTGACCGGCTTGAGGCCGCGGAACAGGAAGCCGCGCTCGAGCAGGCGGCCCAGCGCGCGCAACTCGTCGGCTTCGTTGCCGAAGGCCATGGTCAGGTAGGGATTGTTCCATTCGCCGAGCACGCCAAGGCGGATGAAATCCTGCTTCTGGCGCTCGATCTGCTCGGTCGCGTAGGCGCGCGAGAGCGCCTGGACTTCTGCCGGCGGCAGGTTCTTGCCGTGGCGCTTTTCGATCTGGATCTCGATGGGCATGCCGTGGCAGTCCCAGCCCGGCACATAGGGGGCGTCGAAGCCGGCCATGTTGTGGCTCTTGACGACGATGTCCTTGAGGATCTTGTTGACGGCGTGGCCGAGGTGAATGTCGCCGTTGGCGTAGGGCGGACCGTCGTGAAGGACCCAGCGCGGCCGCCCTGCCGAGGCCTTGCGGATGCGTTCGTAGATGCCCTTGGACTGCCACTGGGCGGCCCACAGCGGCTCCCGGCGGGCGAGATCGCCGCGCATCGGGAAGCTGGTGTCCGGCAGGTTCAGGGTGTCGCGATACGAACCGGTATCCTTGCCCCCGGCCTTGCCCTTGGGGCCGGACGCTTGTCCCGGCTGGTTCGTGTCTTGCGTCATGTCGTTGCTCTCGGTCAGGTTCTCAAACCGGACGGTCCGGGGCCGCGCCGGATTCCGGATTCTGTTCGAAGAAGGCACGGGCCGCCTGGGTGTCGCGCCCGATCTGTTGGCGCAGGGCGTCGAGGCCGGAGAAGTTGGTCTCCTCGCGCAGCTTGGCGAGGAACACCACCCGGACCAGTTCGCCATAGACTTCGCGGTCGAAGTCGAAGAGATGGACCTCGAGCAGCGGCCGGCCGTCGCGCTCGACCGCCGGCCGGGTTCCGAGGTTGGCTACCCCCGGCAGCGCGCGTCCGTCGAGTCCCTCGACCTCGACCACGAAGATTCCCGAGAGCGCGGGGCGCTCGAACGGGATTCGCAGGTTGAGCGTCGGGAAGCCGAGATCGCGCCCGAGCTGGCGCCCGTGGATCACGTGTCCTGAGATGCTGTAGCGTCGGCCCAGCAGGGTTCGGACACGGTCGAAGTCGCCGCTGGCGAGCGCGGCTCTCACCGCCGAACTCGAGATCCGGTCAGTGCCCTCGCAGACGCTGGGCATGCGCGCGAGTTCGAATCCGCCCGCGGTGGCGCTTGCGCTCAACAGTTCAAAGTCGCCGACCCGCCGCGCGCCGAAGCGAAAGTCGTCGCCAACCAGCAGGTACCTGGCCTGAAGCCCGGCGACGATCATCTCGGAGATGAAGCGATCGGCCGGCAATGCCGCCAGGGAGTCGTTGAAGTGCGCTATGCAAACCCGGTCGATGCGGTGGCGCGCCAGCGCGTCGAGCTTGTCGCGCTCGGTCAGGATGCGCGCCGGCGCCGCCTGCGCGCGCTGGGCCGCGAAGAACTCCCGCGGGTGAGGTTCGAAGGTCAGGACGCACGCCGGCAGGCCCAGCTCGTCGGCGCGCGCGCGCAGCGCGGCGAGCATCACCTGGTGGCCGCGGTGGACACCATCGAAGTTGCCGATCGTCAGCGCGCAGGGGCGGCGATCGGCGGGTGGCGGCAGACGGCGGAAGACTTCCATTTGTTGGGTCGCGGAATTGCCTGGGCGTGTTTTTGCAAAACCTTGAATTATAAGACTTTGCGGGTCAATTCGGGGACGCCGGTGC
Organism: Burkholderiaceae bacterium; assembly: GCA_024643785.1. Lineage (GTDB taxonomy): Bacteria > Pseudomonadota > Gammaproteobacteria > Burkholderiales > Burkholderiaceae_E > JAGXFR01. The sequence continues at coordinate 3,786 of JAHEMI010000032.1, read as the reverse complement.
TAGAATTCGGCGATGCAGAATATCGTCGTGCTGATCTCCGGACGGGGTTCCAATCTGGGTTCGATCGCCCAGGCCTGTCGCCAGCAACGCTGGCCGGCACGGATCGCGGCAGTGATCGGCGGCCGGGCGGCAACGCCAGGTCTGGCGCTGGCCGCGGCTGAGGGCATAGCCACCAGGCAGCTGGCGCACCAGGACTTCGCTGCGCGCGAGGCCTACGAAGCCGAACTCGCCGCCAGCATCGACGCCTACGACCCGGACTGGGTCGTGCTGGCTGGTTTCATGCGCATTCTCACGCCGCCGTTCGTGGCCCGATATCTCGGGAAGATGGTCAACATCCACCCGTCGCTGTTGCCGTCCTTCCCGGGACTGGCGACCCATCGTCGGGCGCTGGCCGCAGGCGTCAGGATCCACGGCGCCACGGTGCACTTCGTCACCCCAGGGCTCGACGACGGGCCGATCATCGCCCAGGCCGCGGTGCCAGTGCATGCCGGCGATGACGAAACTACGCTGGCGGCGCGCGTGCTGGCCGCCGAGCACCGCCTCTACCCGATGGTGGTGCGGTGGCTGGTCGAGGGTCGGGCCCAGCTGCGCGCCGATCGGGTCGAGTGGTTGCCTCCAGTCGCGGGCGGCGAAGGCGCTTGCAGCCCGACCGACGACGCGCAGTTGCTCTGGTGCCCATGAATCTCGCGCTTGCCATCGAGCAGGCGCTCGCGGCGGTGCTGCGGCTCGAGCTTCCCGCCGACCGGGCGTTGTCGGAATTCTTCCGCCGCAACCACTCGCTGGGACGGCGCGATCGCGGCATGATCGCCGAGACGGTCTTCGACGTGTTGCGCAATCGCCGCCTCTACGCCCATCTCGCGCAGGGCGGCACAGGGCGCATGGAACGGCGCCTGGCATTGCTCTCGCCGGCAGCTGCCGGGCTGGCGCGCAGCGCCGGGGAGCGGGACTGGCTGGCAGCGGTGGCCAACGTTCCGATCGCCGAACTCGCCCCGGCACTGCGCTTCAGCCTGCCCGATTGGCTGGCGGCGCGCCTCGAGGAATACTTTCCGGGCGAGGAATTGGCGGCCCTCGCGCAAGCGCTGCTGCGGCCGGCCCCGCTCGACCTGCGCGTCAACCTGGCGCGCACCAGCCGTGACGCCGCCATCGCCGCGCTGCATGCCGAGGGCATCGAAGCCGAAGCGCTGGCGATGGTCGACAGTGCGCTGCGCGTCGCCGGCAAGCCGGCGCTGGAGCGCTGCACTGCGTTCATGCGCGGAGAACTCGAAGTGCAGGATGCCGGCAGCCAGCTGCTCACCAGGCTGGTGGCGCCGCGACGGGGCCAGACAGTGGTCGATTTCTGTGCCGGCGCCGGCGGCAAGACGCTGGCAATGGCCGCCGCCATGCGCTCGAGCGGACAGATATTCGCCTGTGACGTCTCGGGTGCCCGGCTGCGGCGCATGAAGCCGCGCCTGGCCCGCTCGGGAGCCACCAACGTCCAGCCCTTCGGCATCGATTCCGAGCGCGACCCCAAGCTCGGTCGGTTGGCCGGTCGGGCGGACGCGGTGCTGGTCGATGCGCCCTGCAGCGGGACCGGGACGTTGCGCCGCAACCCCGATCTGAAATGGCGGCTCGAGCCCGCCGATGTCGAGCGCCTCGTGGCGACCCAGAACTCGATCCTTGCCGAGGCTGCTAAGCTGGTCAAGAAGGGCGGGGTGCTGGTCTATGCGACCTGCAGCCTGCTGGCCGAGGAAAACGAGGGCGTGGCCGCGCGCTTCGAGGCGGAAAACCCGGGGTGGCAACGCGACGACCCGCGCCATCTTGTGAACCCGGAGTTCTGCGAGGGCATGGCACTGCGCCTGCTCGCGCATCGCCACGATACCGATTGTTTCTTTGCGGCGCGCTGGATAAGGAGGGAGCAATGAACTGGCTCGACAACATTGGCGTCAAGGGATCGTTGTGGTCCGAGTTCCTGAGCGCAGCCGACAATCAGGCGCCGTGGTTGCAGGTGATAGTGATCCTGGCCTGCGTGCTGGTAGCGGCGGTGGCAGCGCGCGCCTGGGTGACGCAGGCGCGGCGCCGGCGCGGTGGCGCCCGCGCCGAGGTCGAGGTCGACGCACTGACGACGGTGCGGCGGCCACATTTCGCAATCATCGCCTTCCTGCTGCTGGCGGCTGCCCGGCCGATCGTCGAAATCTGGGAGCCGGCCGGTTTGCTGCGGCTGGCGGTGGTATTCGCAGCTGCTCTCACCCTCATCCGGGTATCGGTTCAGATCGCCTGGCGCCTGCTGCCCAACCGCTTGCTGAAGGCGAGCGTGCGCTGGGTCGGGCTGCTGGTGTGGGTCGGCGTAGTGCTCCATGTCACCGGTTATCTGGGTGTGCTGATCGGCATGCTCGAGGAAACCGGGTTCGAAGTTGGCCGGCAGTCGATCTCGCTGTGGGAGATCCTGCGCGGCGCGTTCTGGATCGGATTGACCATGTTGGGCGCGGTCTGGGCCAGCACGCTGCTGGAGCAGCGCCTGCTCGGCGCCGAGGCGCTCGACGTCAACCTGCGGGTCGTGCTGGCGCGGCTCCTGCGTGCCTTGCTGCTGCTGGTGGCGCTGCTGGTCGGGTTGTCGCTGGTCGGCCTCGACATCACGGCGCTATCGGTCTTCGGCGGCGCGCTCGGCGTTGGCCTGGGTTTGGGCCTGCAGCGCATAGCCAGCAACTATGTCAGCGGTTTCATCATCCTGCTCGAGCGTTCGCTTCGTCCTGGCGACATGGTGCGCGTCGCCCAGACCTACGGGCGGGTGACCGAGATCAGGACCAGGTTCACGGTGATTCGCGCCCTCAACGGCGTGCACTTCATCGTCCCCAACGAGGCTCTCACCAGCGACACGGTGCAGAACGTTTCGACCAACGGGGCGGCCAGGATCGGCTTGCCGGTTCAGGTTGCCTATGGCAGCGACCCGGATTTGGTCCAGCGCCTGCTGTGCGAAGCGGCAGCCAACCATCCCAGGGTGCTCAAGGAACCGGGGCCCAGCGCCTTGCTGACGGGATTCGGGGCGGACGGCCTGAACTTTGAACTGGGCATGTTCGTGCCTGATCCGGAGAACGGTCTGATGGGGGTGCAGTCGGAAGTCAGCGTCTCAATTCTGCGGGCCTTCGAGAAGCACGGCATCCAGATTCCCTATCCCCAGCGCGAGGTGCGGATGCTCAACGGCGCATAGCCTGGCGAGTGCGCCCGCGCCAATGCAAAACGGACCCTCTGGGTCCGTTTTCCTTTGCCCCCGCTTGCTAACCGGGGCGGTGCGCAGCGGCGCACCGCGAGCTCACTTGAGCTTGGTTTCCTTGTATTCGACGTGCTTGCGGGCAACCGGGTCGAACTTCTTGATCACGAGCTTCTCGGGCATCGTGCGCTTGTTCTTCGAAGTCGTGTAGAAATGTCCGGTTCCGGCCGACGACTCGAGCTTGATCTTGTCACGCATCGTATCTCTCCTTGGTGCTGGTCTGCGTCAGGCGCTGTCGGCCTAGACCGACTCGCCGCGGGCGGCTATGTCAGCGAGCACCGCTTCGATGCCCTTCTTGTCGATCAGGCGCAGCCCGGAGTTGCTCACCCGCAGACGCACCCAGCGCTTCTGTTCTTCGACCCAGAAACGGCGCGATTGCAGATTGGGCAGGAACCGGCGCTTGGTCCGGTTGTTGGCGTGCGAAACGTTGTTGCCGACCATCGGCGCCTTTCCGGTCACTTGGCAAACGCGTGCCATGGTGGGACTCCTTCCGTGTATTTATGCAGCAAAGCCGTTAATCTTACCCGATTTCTGGCGTCCGC
>JAHEMI010000031.1:3829-27268 GCA_024643785.1 Burkholderiaceae bacterium | reverse complement strand
CGTCTTCGACCCATAGCGTTTCACCGACTGCCGCGAGGATTTGCTGGGCGTGGTTGCGATCCCCAGCGCTCAGCCCCGGCGCCGCCGCGAGCGCGGTGATGCCGCTGCCGATCAGCGCCGGCATGTTGGGCATGGTGCGCACGATCCGGCGGTGGCCGCCGAGCCAGCGTGACAGATCGCTGGCCCTGATCCCGGCCGCGACGCTGACTACCAGGCAGTCCCGGACCAGAGCAGCGAGCGGGATCGCAACGGCCGCCATCACCTGCGGCTTGACCGCCAGGACGACGACCTCGGCCCCGGCCAGCGCGGCGCCGGCATCGGCGTGGACCGCGACCGGGAAGCGTTGTGCGAGCCGCGCGCGCTGCCCGTCATCGGGATCGACCACCGCGATGTCGGCCGCTGCGTGCCCCTGCGCAATCAGACCGCCGATCAGCGCCCCAGCCATGTTGCCGCCACCCACGAACACCACCTTCATCATCGATCCCCCTTGTTCTTGATCGTCTGCCGCCGCCCGGCGCTCACGCCTTGGCGCGCAGGAACTGGCGGGGCCTGACCCCGAGCGCCAGCAGCGACAGCAGATAGAGCAGTCCGGCCGCGACGATCAGCCCGAGAGTCAGCCCGATCCGTTCCAGCGGCACGCTGCGCATCCCGATCCAGTCGAAAGCCGGGACGACGAACCAGAGCAGCAGCGCCATCGCTGCCGCCGCCGCGCCGACCTGGGCGCCGAAGCGCAGCCAGCCCGGTTGCGGCTGGTAATTTCCCCGCCGGATCAGCCCGGTGAGCAGCAGGCCGGCGTTGACGCTGGCCCCGACCGAGATCGACCAGGCCAGCCCGGCGTGAGCCAGCCAGGGGACGAAGATCAGGTTCATCAGCTGGGTGGCGACGAGCACTGCGATCCCGATCCGCACCGGGGTACGGACGTCCTGCTTGGCATAGAAGCCCGGCGCCAGGACCTTGATCGCGATCAGTCCCAGCAGCCCCGCCGAGTAGCCGGTGACCGCGGCGCTGGTCATCGCCACGTCGTGCCCCGTGAAGCGGCCGTAGTGGAACAGCAGCGCAGTCAGCGGCTCGGCCATCAGGGCCAGGCCCACCATGCAGGGAATCGCGAACACCACCGCCAGCCGCAGGCCCCAATCGATGAGCTGGGAGTACTCGGCCGGCTGGTCCGAAGCGGCGGCCCGCGACAGGGTCGGCAACAGCACCGTGCCCAGCGCCACGCCGAGCAGGGCGGTGGGAAATTCCATCAGCCGGTCACCGTAGGAGATCCACGAGACGCTGCCGGCGGCCAGCCGCGAGGCGATGTGGGTATTGATGATCAGGCTCACCTGCGCCACCGAGACGGCGAGCGCGGCGGGGGCCATCAGCTGGACAATGCGCCGGGTGTAGGGGTCGCGGAGCGCGGCTCCGAGGCGCAGCCCGACATGGGGCAGCATGCCGATGCGGCGCAGCGCCGGGAGCTGGATGGCCAGTTGCGCCACCCCGCCGAGCAGCACCCCGGCGCTCAGCGCCAGGATCGGGGGGTCGAAGTGCGGCGCGAGCCACAGTGCCGCGCCGATGAAGCACAGGTTGAGCAGCGCCGGGGTGAAGGCCGGCACCGTGAAGCGCCGCCAGGTATTGAGAATTCCGGCGCTCAGCGCCACCATCGACACGAAGACGATGTAGGGGAACATCCAGCGGGTCATGGTCACCGCCGCGTCGAACGCCGCCGGTTCCCGGCTCAGCCCCGAGGCCATCATGTAGACCAGCAGCGGCGCAGCGGCCACGCCCAGCAGCGACACCAGGGTCACGGTCCAGAAGAGCAGTGTCGCGACCCGGTCGACCAGAGCCTGGGTGTGCTGCGGGTCATCGGAGTTCTCGCCGCGGGTCCGCGCCTCCGAGAGGATCGGCACGAATGCCTGGGAGAAGGCACCCTCGGCGAACAGGCGGCGCAGCAGGTTGGGCAGCCGGAAAGCGACGAAGAACGCGTCGGTAAGGGCATTGGCGCCGAATATCGAGGCGGTCAGGTTCTCCCGCAGCAGCCCGAGGACCCGCGAAAGCAGCGTCAGGGCACTGACCGTGGCGGCGGCGCGCAACAGGTTCATGGCGCCAGATCCATGGTCAGACTTGCCTTCGAAGCGTCAAATCGGTTATATTTCACGGCTGTCCATTCCGATGCCAACGTTTGGCGCGGTTATTTGCGCGGGTGGTGCACAGACACCAGGCCCGCCAGCACTACGAGCGAGATTCTCTCATGGCAAACATTGCTTCCGCGCGCAAGCGCGCCCGTCAGACCATTGTGCGCAACGCCCACAACAGCAGCCTGCGCTCGACCCTGCGCACCGCTATCAAGGCGGTTCGCAAGGCAATTGCGGGTGGCGACAAGAGCGCCGCGCAGCAGCAGTTGCAGGATTCGACGAAAGTGATCGACCGGATCGCCGACAAGAAAGTCATGCACAAGAACACCGCCAGCCGGCACAAGAGCCGCCTGTCGGCCGCGATCAAGGCGATGTCCTGACGCTAGTCGCCTGAATCCATGGCCCCGCACGGGGCCGTGGCCAGCAAACCCGACCGGGCGGGCAAATCCCCGGGACTCGAACGCCGGTGCTGCCGGCGTTTGTTGTTTCCGCAGCCCCCTGCCGCCGTTGGCCGGTGGCAGCGCCCCGCGGCGATCGCCGCGCGCTGCCGGGCCGGCGCCGCTAGCGTTCAACTGGCTGGCCAGCCGGCGGGCGGGCGCCGAAGAGTGCGCTGCCCACCCGGACGATCGTCGCCCCTTCGGCAATTGCGCCCTCCAGGTCGGCCGACATTCCCATCGACAGCGTATCGAAGTGCGCCCCCCGGCCGCCGGGAGCCCGGTCGAGGGCGCTGCGGCAGCGCCCGAAAACCGCCCGCACCGCCGCGAAGGCCCGGCGCTGGGCCTGCGGATCGTCTTCCGGAGCGGGAATTGCCATCACGCCGCGCAGCCGCAACCGTGGCAGCGGCGCAACGGCCAGTGCCAGCGCTGCGGCGTCATCGGGTGAACAGCCGCTCTTGCTGTCTTCAGCGCTGACGTTCACCTGGATGCAGATCTGGAGCGGCGGCAGCTCCGCCGGGCGCTGGTCCGAGAGCCGGCGGGCGAGCTTTTCGCGGTCCACCGAGTGGACCCAGTCGAAGTGCTCCGCGATGGCGCGGGTCTTGTTGGACTGGAGCGGACCGATGAAGTGCCAGCCGCATGCGCCGGCACCGGGCGACCGGTCGAACAGGTCTGGACGCCGTTCGGCGCACAACTCGAGTTTGGCGATTGCTTCCTGGGCATAATTTTCACCAAACTCGCGTTGGCCAGCTGCGGCCAGTGCAATGACGTGATCCGCCCCAAAGGTCTTGGATACCGCCAGCAGCTTTACCGATTCCGGCGCACGGCCGGCGGCGGTGCAGGCGTGGGCGATCCGCCGGTGCACGGCTTCCAGGTTGGCCGCGTGGTGTTCGAACAACTCGTAACTGCCGTTCATCGTCTCAGTTGCCGTTCGTAGATTGGGGGCTGTGCAAGGGTTGCGCGCCTGTGGATTATTGGGCAATCGCCAAACTTAGAAATTGGGATGCGACATGGATATTGCTGAACTCCTCGCATTTGCCGTCAAGAACAAGGCATCCGACCTGCACCTTTCGTCGGGACTGCCGCCGATGATCAGGGTGCACGGAGACGTGCGCCGGATCAACCTGCCGCCCATGGAACACAAGGACGTGCACGGGATGATCTACGACATCATGAACGATGCGCAGCGCAAGGACTATGAGGAAAACCTCGAATGCGACTTTTCGTTCGCGATTCCCGGCCTGGCACGATTCCGGGTAAACGCCTTCCTGCAGCAGCGCGGCGCGGCTGCGGTGATGAGGACGATTCCATCTAAGATCCTGACGCTCGAGGAACTGAACGCACCGAAGATCTTTACCGACATCTCGATGCAGCCGCGCGGCCTGGTGCTGGTCACCGGCCCGACCGGCTCGGGCAAGTCGACGACGCTGGCGGCGATGGTCAATCACGTCAACGAGAACGAGTACGGCCACATCCTGACCGTCGAGGACCCGATCGAGTTCGTCCACGAATCCAAGCGTTCCCTGATCAACCAGCGCGAGGTGGGGCCAATGACCCTGTCGTTCAGCAACGCGCTGCGTTCGGCCTTGCGCGAGGATCCGGACGTGATCCTGGTCGGCGAGCTGCGTGACCTCGAGACCATCCGCCTCGCGCTCACCGCCGCCGAGACCGGGCACCTGGTGTTCGGCACCCTGCACACTTCTTCGGCGGCCAAGACCATCGACCGGGTGGTCGACGTCTTCCCGGCGGCCGAGAAGGAAATGGTTCGCGCCATGCTCTCCGAGTCGCTGCGCGCGGTCATCTCGCAGACTTTGCTCAAGACCAAGGACGGCAGCGGCCGGGTGGCGGCCCACGAGATCATGATCGCCACACCGGCGATCCGCAATCTGATCCGCGAAGCCAAGGTCGCCCAGATGAACGCCTCGATCCAGACCGGCGCCGCAATCGGCATGCAGACGCTCGACCAGTGCCTTACCGACCTGGTGCGGCGGAACATCATCGGCATGGCGGAAGCGCGCGCTGCCGCGGCCAACAAGGAGAACTTCCCAGGTTAACGGGGCTGGCAGGCGGGCCGGGCCCGCCGGTGCCAGCGACGATCAAGCAAGCGAGTTGGAGTCAACGCAATGCAACGCGAAACCGCATCGAAATTCCTTCATGACCTGTTGCGCCGCCTCGTCGCGCAGGATGGGTCCGACCTTTTCCTGACGGTGGACTTCCCTCCGGCCTTCAAGGTCGATGGCCAGATTCATCCGGTTTCCGAGCAGGTGCTCAGCCCCGGACACACGCTGTCGCTGGCGCGGGCCCTGATGAACGACCGCCAGGCCGCCGAGTTCGAGGCCCACAAGGAAGTGAACTTTGCGATCAGCCCGGCGGGCATCGGGCGCTTCCGGGTCAACGCCTTCCTGCAGCAGAACCACGTCGGGCTGGTATTGCGGACCATCAAGACCGGCATCCCGACTTTCGATGAGCTGCAACTTCCGCCGGTGATGGCGGAACTGTCGCTGACCAAGCGCGGGTTGCTGCTGATGGTCGGTGCCACGGGTTCGGGCAAGTCGAATTCGCTGGCGGCGATGATCGGTTTTCGCAACGAGATGACCCACGGTCATATCATCACCATTGAGGATCCGGTCGAGTTCGTCCACCCGCACCGCAACTGCATCGTCACCCACCGCGAGGTCGGAGTCGACACCGAGAGCTGGGGCATCGCGCTCAAGAACACCCTGCGCCAGGCCCCCGACGTGATCATGATCGGCGAGATTCGCGACCGCGAAACGATGGAGTCGGCAGTGGCATTCGCCGAGACCGGTCACCTCTGCCTGGCGACCCTGCACTCCAACAGCGCCAACCAGGCGCTCGACCGGATCATCAACTTCTTCCCCGAGGAGCGCCGCCAGCAGCTGCTGATGGACCTCTCGCTCAATCTCAAGGGCATCGTTTCGCAACGCCTGATCCCGATGTCCGAGGGCGTCGGTCGCGTCCCGGCGGTCGAGGTGATGCTCAATACGCCGCTGATCAGCGACATGATCTTCAAGGGCGAAGTATCGGGCATCAAGGAGGTCATGAAGAAGAGCCGCGAGCTCGGGATGCAGACCTTCGACCAGCACCTCTTCGAGCTCTACGAAGCCGGCAAGATCGACTACGAGGATGCCTTGCGCAACGCCGACTCGGTCAACGACCTGCGGCTCAACGTCAAGTTGAACAGCAAGCGCAACGCCAAGGATCACGCCCGGCGCGTGAGCCACCTCGACATCGTCTGATCGATCGCCGCTGGTCTAGCCGCCAGCGGCATCGGGCGCCGGGTTGCGGTTGCGGCGCGGCGCCGTACCCGGGGCGAAGATGTCGAAGACGAACATCCGGCACTCGATCGCGCCGTTGTAGAGCGGCCACTTGCGCCGCTCCTTCATGCCCAGCTGCCGCGGCAGCGAACGGTCGCTGGTCAGCACGCATGCCCGCCAGCCGGCGTAACCTTCGCGCAGTGTCGCCCCGAAGTCGGCAAAGCCGCCCCCCTGAGCAGCACCCTCGAAGTCGATGCGCTCGCCATAGGGCGGGTTGCAGACGATGAATCCGGGTTGTTCGAAGGGCGCCGTCGAGCCGGTGAAATCGCGGCACTCGAAGCTGACGTCGTCGACGCCGACGCCGGCGCGGCCCAGATTGATGCGCGCCTGCGCGATCGAGCGCGGGTCGATGTCGGCGCCGGCGATCGGCAGCGGGGCGCTGGCCGGACGGATCCGGCGCAGGGCGTCGCTGCGCAGCGACGACCAGAGCGCGGCATCGAAATCGGCGAGGTTCTCGAAGCCGAAGTGGCGCGACACGCCGGGAGCTATGCCCAGCGCCCGTTGCGCCGCTTCGATGACGATCGTGCCCGAGCCGCAGAACGGGTCGTAGAGCGGCGCCTCCGGGGTCCAGCCCGAGAGCGCAAGCAAGCCGGCAGCGAGGTTCTCCTTGAGCGGGGCTTCGCCCTTGTCGTCACGCTGGCGCCAACCGCGCTTGAAGAGCGCCTCACCGGAAAGATCGAGGTAGAGCGTCGCATTGTTGGCGTCGAGAAACGCGAAGACGCGTACGTCCGGGCGGTGGGTGTCGATCGATGGTCGCTCGCCGGTCGCGTTGCGCATCCGGTCGACGATCGCGTCCTTTACCCGCAGGGTTGCAAAATTCAGGCTGGTCAGCGGCGAACGGATCGCGCTGATGTCGATGCGCAGCGTCTGGTCGGGCCGGAACACGTGCTCCCAGGGGTGCGCCGACGCGATGCGGTAGAGATCGCTCTCGTCGCCATACGGGCCAGTGGCGATGCGCAGCAGGATCCGGCTCGCCAGCCGCGAGTGCAGGTTGGCGCGATAGGCTATCGCCCGGTCACCGTCGAACTCGACGCCACCTGCGGGCCGGGCGACGACGCTGGCGCCGAGGCCGATCAGCTCGTCCGCGAGGGCATCCTCCAGCCCGCGCGGGCAGGGCGCGAACAGGCGCAGCGCCGCCTCAGGCCGCGTGCGCGTGGCCCCCGGGTTCAGGCGGCCTCCAGGGCGAGTTCGAGCAGCTGCAGGCGGTCCTGACCCCAGAAATTCTCGCCGCGATAGCGGTACCAGGGACTGCCGAACACCCCGCAGTCGATCGCTTCCTGGGTATAACGCTCGTATTCCGGCTGGGCTTCGGCGCGCCGCGCCATCAGTGCGCTGCCGTCCAGGCCGCAGGAATCGGCGATCTCCGCGAGAGTGGCTTCGTCGCCGATGTTGCGCTCCTCGGCCCAGACCGCACGCAGGACCGCGCCGCTGACGTCGAGTGCGGCCTCGGGGCCGTGCAGGCGTCCGCTGATGACGATCAGGCGCGCGGCGTCGTCAGCGGGCACCGGGAAGAATTTGGGATGGACCTTGAGCGGCACGCCGAGGTGACGGCTCCAGCGCTCCAGCTCGAGCAGCCGGTAGGCCTGGCGCTGCGGCGCCCGCTTGGCCAGCGGCAGGCCGCCCGATACCGGGAAGACCAGGCCGAGATCCATCGGCTTGCACTCGATCGCTGCTCCTTGCCGGGCCGCGATATCGCGCAGGCGCTGGTGTCCGAGGTAGGTCCAGGGTGATTGTGGGGCGAGGAAATATTCAATGAATTTCACTGCTCGAGTCCTTCAAGAAAGCGGCTGCCTGGCGACAACCTGGAGCGCAGGAATGGCACGCGCGGCCGATCCCATCGGCATCAGTTGCGGATCTGTCCCGACCCGAATACCACGTATTTCATCGAGGTCAGTCCTTCGAGACCGACCGGGCCGCGGGCGTGGAGCTTGTCGGTCGAAATTCCGATCTCGGCGCCCAGCCCGTACTCGAAACCGTCGGCGAAGCGTGTCGAGGCATTGACCATTACCGAGGCCGAGTCGACCTCGCGCAGGAAACGCATGGCGCGGCTGTGGTGCTCGGTGACGATCGCATCGGTATGCTGCGAGCCGTAGGTGTTGATGTGTTCGATCGCCGCATCGATCCCGTCCACGATCCGGACGGCAAGGATCGGGGCGAGGTATTCGGTGCGCCAGTCGTCCTCGGTGGCCGGGACGCAGGGCAGGCCGGCAGCAGCCAGCAACTTGCAACTAGCCTCGTCGCCGCGCAACTCGACGTTCTTGGCAGCATATATCCGGCCCAGTTCGGGGAGCACCGCGGCGGCCATTCCCCGCGCCACCAGCAGCGTCTCCATGGTGTTGCACGGCGCATAGCGCTGGGTCTTGGCGTTGTCGGCGATGCTGATCGCCTTGGCGACGTCGGCGTCATCGTCGATGTAGACGTGGCAGATGCCGTCGAGGTGCTTGATCATCGGCACCTTGGATTCGCGCGCGATGCGCTCGATCAGCGACTTGCCGCCGCGCGGCACGATCACGTCGACGAACTGGGGGCTGGTGATCAGTGCGCCGACCGCGGCCCGGTCGGTAGTGGCGATCAGCTGCACCGCGTCTTGCGGCAGCGCCGCGCTGCGCAGCCCCTCGCGCACCAGCTCTGCCAGTGCGCGGTTGCTGTTGATCGCCTCGCTGCCGCCGCGCAGGATGGTTGCATTGCCCGACTTGATGCACAGCCCGGCAGCGTCGATCGTCACGTTGGGGCGGGACTCGTAGATGATGCCAATCACGCCGAGCGCCACCCGCATCCGCCCGACCTGGATGCCGCTCGGACGGGGGCGCAGTTCGCTGATCTCGCCAATCGGGTCGGGCAGCATCGCGATCTGGTCGAGGCCGGCGGCCATCGCCTCGATGCCAGCGGCGTTGAGCGCGAGCCGGTCGACAAAGGCGGCATCGTGGCCAGCGGCGCGGGCCGCGACCAGGTCGAGTTCGTTGGCGGCGCGCAGCGCGGCGCTTTCGCGGCGGATCGCAGCTGCAGTGGCCACCAGGGCGTCGTTCTTGGCCGCCGTCGGTGCCCCGGCCATTGCCCGGCTGGCGGCACGCGCACGCGCTCCCACCTGGGCGATGTAGCTGGCAATGTCGGCGGCTTCGGTCATGTCGATAGCGGTTCCAGCACCGGTGCTCCGGCAATTGTGAGGGCCAGCATGCCCAGCGCCTGCCAACCGTCCCCGGGGTTCAATCCCTTGATGATTGTATCGGTGTGGGCGGCCATCTGCAGTGTCCGGCGCGCAAGCGCCGGGTCGATGCGTCGCAGCGCCCTGCGGTAGATCTGCTCGCGGGGGCCGAAGACGCGCGCTTCGCGCAGCACCTGGGCTTCGGAACGCCCGCCCGCGCGACCCTCGTGCAGCCGCACCATGGTGCGCACCGCGTCGGCCAGCGCCCAGAGCACCAGTGGCGTCGCCTCGCCCTCGGCCTCGAGGCCGGCAAGGGTGCGCAAACTGCGCTGCTGGTCGCCGCTGAGCACGGCATCGACGAGGTCGAAGGCGCCGTAGCGGGCGACGTCGAGTACCGCGTCACGGGTCTCATCGACCGGCAAGGCTCCGGCCTCGAAGAGCAGACCGAGCTTGCGGATTTCCTGGTCGGCGGCGAGCGCGTTGCCCTCGACACGGGCCGCAATCAGTTCGAGGGTTGCGTCATCGGCGCTTTGTCCCTGGCGGCGCAGGCGCTCGGCGATCCAGCCCTTCAGGCGACCGCGCTCGAGCGGGTAGACCGGCACCACCACGCCGGCGCGCTCGATCCGGGCGAAATGGGCCGATTCGGTGGTCGCGCGGTCGAGCCGGGCGCTGGTCGCGAGCAGCCTGACTTCCTCGGGCATCTGCTCGAGCAGCGCCGCGATCGCTTCGAGCAGGTCCTTGGCTGGCTTGCCGGGGAAACGGATTTCGACGAGCTTGCTGGTGGCAAAGAGCGATCCCGAGCCGACCTCGTTGCGGATTTCATCGGCCTTGAAACCACGCTCGACCTGCAGCACCTGGCGCTCGTCGAACTGCAATTCGCGCGCCCGGGCGCGCACCGCGTCGCCAGCTTCCTGCACGAACAACGGTTCGTCGCCGTGGATCCACACCACCGGCGGCAGGCCCGACTTGAGCCGTCCTGACAGCGCTTCCGGTCTGATCTGGGCCATTGGTTCAGCGAGCGCGCAGCGCGGCGGCGGCGGTCATCTCAGGGGCGCAGGGCGGCAAGGCGCCGCAGCAACTGCCCGGTGAGATCGGACTGCATGTCGTGATAGAGCAGTTCTTCTTCCTGCTCCTTGGACAGCAGCTGGACGTCGGTGGTGGTCATGTCACGGTGCAGCACCAGTTCGGTGGGCGCAGTGACTTCGCCGGGCGCGCCTGCCGCGATCCGGAAACCGACCCGCAAGCGCAGCTGGTACTCACGGGGCCGGCCGCTGGCTGAGAAACCGACCACTTCCTTTTCACGGGTTTCCGCGACGATCTCGAGTCGCGCGGCAGCCCGGGCCGGGTCGCTCACCAGCCTGGTGGCGGTGCTTTCGAGCACCGTGCGGCGGATCTCGTCACCGAGTTCGGAGTGCGCCGGGGCGCTCAGGTAGAGCGTATCGAATGGCAGCGCCGCGGCCCGGCGCAGCGCGAAGCCGCAACCGCTGGCCACCAGGGCGGTCGTGCCGCCCAGCGCCGCCAGCAGCAGGCGGCGGCGACCGGAGTCGCGGCGGGCGGCCATTACAGCACGACGTTGACCAGTCGCCCGGGGACGATGATCAGTTTGCGCAGCGTCCGGCCTTCGCTGTGGCGGGCGAAACCGTCGTTGGCCAGGGCAGCGCGCTCGATGGCGGCGCGATCGGCATCGGCGGCAACCCGGATCGAGCCGCGCACCTTGCCGTTGACCTGCAGCACCAGTTCGATCGTCTCCTGCACCAGGGCGCCCTCGTCGACCTGTGGCCAGGGCGCGTTGAGCAGGTCGCCGTCGCGGGCCGCGAAGCCCAGTTCCACCCACAGCGCGTGCGTCACGTGGGGCACGACCGGGTAGAGCACCCGCAACAGGATCGAGACACATTCGGCGAGCGCCGTGCCGCCGCTGGCATCGGCGCTGGCTGGTGCCGATTCCAGGGCGTTGAGCATCTTCATCGCCGCCGAAACCACCGTGTTGTACTGGATGCGCTCGTAGTCGTAGCTGGCCTGGCGCAGCACGGTGTGGAACTCGCGCCGGAGCTCCTTGTGCTGCTCGTTGTATGCGCCTGCAGCGGGGTCGGCGCCACGCGCGATTGACTGCCGCAGGGTGGTCTCGTTGGCATGGCAGAACGCCCACAGCCGGCGCAGGAAACGTTGCGCGCCCTCGACCCCCGCTCCCGACCACTCGAGCGTCTGCTCCGGTGGCGAGGCGAACATCACGAATAGCCGGGCGGTATCGGCGCCATTGCGGTCGATGATCGCCTGCGGATCGACGCCGTTGTTCTTGGACTTCGACATCGTCCCGATCCCGGCGTATTCGACGGGCAGGCCGTCGAGCCTGGAGCGCACGCTGACCGGCTTGCCGGTCTCGTCGTGGACCCACTCGATTTCGTCGGGCCAGAAATACTCGACGCCGCCGCCCTTGGCCTGTGCGCCGCGGCGCAGGAAAATGTGGTTGAGCACCATGCCCTGGCACAGCAGGCGGGTGAACGGTTCATCGAATTCGACCAGCCCGCGCCCCGGTGCATCGGCTGTGCCGCCAGGCGATTCGCCGGTGATATCGCGCATCACCTTGGTCCAGAACCGAGCGTACAGGAGGTGCAGCACGGCGTGCTCGATGCCGCCGATGTACTGGTCCATCGGCATCCAGTAATCGTTGCGGCTGTCGACGATCGCGTCGTCCGAGCCCGGCGAGCAGTAGCGCATGTAGTACCAGGCGGAGTCGACGAAGGTGTCCATCGTGTCCGTTTCCCGGGTCGCGGCCGCGCCGCATTTCGGGCAGTTGCAGCGCAGGAAATCCTCGTCCTTGCGCAGCGGGTTGCCGCTGCCATCCGGCACCAGGTGCTCGGGCAGCAACACCGGCAGGTCCTCGTAGGGCACCGGCACCGCGCCGCAATCCGCGCAGTGGATGATCGGGATCGGGGTGCCCCAGTAGCGTT
Source organism: Burkholderiaceae bacterium (assembly GCA_024643785.1). GTDB lineage: Bacteria > Pseudomonadota > Gammaproteobacteria > Burkholderiales > Burkholderiaceae_E > JAGXFR01. The sequence continues at coordinate 15,295 of JAHEMI010000031.1, read as the reverse complement.
GCCGTGATACGCCCCAGTCGCGCAGCCGGTACTGGGTCTTGAGCTCGCCCAGACCGAGTTCCTCGAGGTCGGCGGCGATCCGCGCCACCGCGTCCTCGTAGCCGAGGCCGTCGTAGGCGCCGGAGTTGACGCAGCGCCCGATGACCTTGTCGGCGTACCAGTCATGCCAGGAGCTCGGATCGAAGGCCGGCAGTTCGCCCGATCCGGGGGCTGGTGCGATCACCTGGAGCACCTGCAGGCCGTACTTGTTGGCGAATTCCAGGTCACGCTCGTCGTGCCCCGGCACGCCCATCACGGCGCCGTCGCCGTAGCTCATCAGCACGTAGTTGCCCACCCACACCGGGACCTGGGCGCCGCTCAGCGGATGTTCAACCACGAGCCCGGTGGCCATGCCGGCCTTTTCGCGCAAGGCCAGTTCGGCTTCGGTGACGCCGCCGCGCTTGCACTCCTCGATGAACGCGGCGAGTTCCGGGTTGCCAGCCGCGGCCACTGTTGCCAGCGGATGTTCCGGCGCGACCGCCACGAAAGTGACGCCCATGATGGTGTCGGCACGGGTGGTGAACACGTAGAGCCGGCCGTCGTCGATCAGCTTGCCGGCAGCGTCAGCGATTTGGTGGCGGAACGCGAAACGCACGCCCTGCGAACGCCCGATCCAGTTTTCCTGCATCAGCTTGACCCGTTCCGGCCACTCGAGTGCCGCGAGGCAGTCGACCAGTTCGTCGGCGTAGCGGGTGATCCCCATGTAGTACATCGGGATCTCGCGCTTCTCGACCTCGGCGCCGGAGCGCCAGCCGCGTCCGTCGATCACCTGCTCGTTGGCGAGCACCGTCTGGTCAACCGGATCCCAGTTGACCGTGCCGGTCTTGAGGTAGGCGATGCCGCGCTCGAGCATCTTGAGGAAGATCCACTGGTTCCACTTGTAGTACTCGGGGCTGCAGGTTGCGACCTCGCGGCTCCAGTCGATGGCGAGTCCCATCGACTGCATCTGCTGCTTCATGTAGGCGATGTTGTCGTAGGTCCACTTGGCCGGTGCGACGCGGTTCTTCATCGCCGCGTTCTCGGCCGGCAGCCCGAACGCATCCCAGCCCATCGGCATCAGCACGTTGTAGCCGTTCATGCGCAGGTAGCGGTACATGACGTCGTTGATGGTGTAGTTGCGCACGTGACCCATGTGCAACTTGCCCGAGGGGTAGGGCAGCATCGAGCAGGCGTAGTACTTGCCCTTGGGAAAGCGCGGGTCGTGCTCGCGGGCGCGATAGACGTCGCCCTCGGTCCAGTGGCGCTGCGCTGCCGCTTCGACGGCCTGGTGGTCGTATTTTTCTTGCATGGTCGGTGCTTGCGCCAACGGTTGACGTAACCGCAAATTATAACGGCGCAGGGCGGCCGGTAGTCCCGCGGCGGGGCGTCGCCGGCTGTTGTTTGACATAATGGTGGCTTAAAGGTCACGTTCTCCGGCACTGGCCGGACCCCGACAACCACAAGATCAAATCCTCCCGCGAAACCGCCATGAAATCAGATATCGAAATTGCCCAGGCCGCCAAGATGCAGCGGATCACCGACATTGCCCGCGATCGCCTCGGGATTCCCGATGACGCGATCGAGCCCTACGGGCACTACAAGGCCAAGATCACGCTCGACTACCTCGAGTCGCTCAAGGAGCGCCCCCAGGGGGCCCTGATCCTGATGACCGCCATCAGCCCGACGCCCGCGGGCGAGGGCAAGACGACCACTTCGGTCGGTCTCGTTGACGGGCTGTGCCGGATCGGCAAGAAGGCGATGGTGGCCCTGCGCGAGCCTTCGCTCGGGCCGGTGTTCGGGATGAAGGGTGGTGCCGCCGGTGGCGGCCACTCGCAGATCGTGCCGATGGAGGACATCAACCTCCACTTCACGGGCGATTTCAACGCCATCGGCCTGGCCAACAACCTGCTGGCGGCACTGATCGACAATCACATCCACCACGGCAACGCCCTGGGTTTCGACGTGCGCCGGATCGCCTGGCGCCGTTCGGTCGACATGAACGACCGGGCGCTGCGCAAGATCACCGTCGGCATGGGCGGGCCACCGAACGGCTTCCCGCGCGAGGACGGGTTCGACATCGTGGTTGCCTCCGAGGTGATGGCGATCCTGTGCCTGTCGACCTCGCTTGCCGACCTGCGCGAGCGTTGCGGCAAGATCGTCGTGGGTTACACCCGCGAGCTCAAGCCGATCCTGGCGCGCGACCTGCGGGCCCACGGTCCGATGGCGGTGCTGCTCAAGGACGCAATCAAGCCCAACCTGGTGCAGACCCTCGAGAACAACCCGGCGCTGATCCATGGCGGGCCGTTTGCCAACATCGCCCACGGCTGCAATTCGGTGATCGCCACCCAGTCCGCGCTGCGCCTGGCCGACTTCGTGGTCACCGAGGCCGGCTTTGGCGCCGATCTTGGCGCGGAGAAATTCTTCGACATCAAGTGCCGCAAGAGCGGACTGCAACCAAGTGCGGTGGTGATCGTCGCCACGGTGCGTGCTCTCAAGTACCACGGCGGGGTCGATGTGCCGGCGTTGCGCGAGGAAAATGTCGCTGCGGTCGGCAAGGGCATTGTCAACCTCGAGCGTCATGTCAACAACGTCCGCAACCATTTCGGGCTGCCCTGCGTGATCGCGCTCAACCATTTCGAGCACGACACCGCCGAGGAAATCGCACTGGTCAAGCAAAAGATGGCCCATCACGGGGTCGACGTGGTGGTGGCCCGCCACTGGGCCGAAGGCGGTCGCGGCGCCGAGGACCTGGCCCGTGCCGTGGTCAAGGTCATCGAAACCACGCCGGGCGACTTCAAGATGCTGTACGCCGACGAAGAGACCCTCTGGAACAAGATGAAGACCGTGGCCTGCAAGATCTACGGGGCCTCGGACATCGTGGCCGACACCAAGGTTCGCGCCCAGATTCGCCAGCTCCAGGAAAGCGGCTACGGCAGCTATCCGGTCTGTGTCGCCAAGACCCAGTACTCGTTCTCGACCGATCCGTTGCTGCGCGGCGCCCCGAGCGGCCACGTGGTCAAGATCCGCGAAGTCCGGCTCTCGGCCGGTGCCGAGTTCGTGGTGATGATCTGCGGCGACGTGATGACGATGCCGGGCCTGCCGCGCAGCCCGTCGTCCGAAAAGATCGATATCGACGCTGACGGCAAGATCGTCGGGCTGTTCTAGCGCGGCCGGGTTGTGGCCGGGGTCAGCTGCCCGGAGCGCGGCAAGCTGCGGTAGCATCGGCCATGGAGGAGGATCAACCATGGACGTAGCCGCCCGCAGTTCCCGTCTCGAGGCCACGCTGGAGGACAAGTACCGTGTTCCCGGCGGCTGGCTGTACCTCACCGGCATGCAGGCGCTGGTGCGCCTGCCGATCCAGCAGCGGATGCGCGACGAGGCGGCCGGACTCAAGACCGGCGGCTACATCTCGGGCTATCGCGGTTCTCCGCTGGGTCGCTACGACCTCGAACTCGGCGCCGCGGCCGAGGCCCTCACCGAGCACAACGTGGTCTTCCGCGCCGGCGTCAACGAGGATCTCGCGGCCACCGCGCTGTGGGGTACCCAGTACGTCGGGGTGTTCCCGGGGGCGCGCGTCGACGGTGTTTTCGGCATCTGGTACGGCAAGGGGCCGGGCGTCGACCGCAGCGGCGACCCGATGCGTCACGCGAATCTCGCCGGGAGCGGACCCAATGGCGGGGTGCTGGCACTCGCCGGCGACGACCACGGCGCCAAGTCATCGACCGTCGCCAACTATTCGGACACGATGTTCGTGGCCACCGGGGTCCCGGTGCTCTACCCCTCAAACACCCAGGAACTGCTCGACTACGGCCTGCACGGGATCGCGATGAGCCGGTTCTCGGGTTGCTGGACGGCGATGAAGGTCGTGACCGACGTGGTCGAGGGCGGCGGTTCGGTATTGGTCGACCCGGAAGAGCCGCGGATCGTGATCCCCGACAACGCCACCGCGCCCGATGGCGGGCGCAACATCCGTCGTTTCGACGCGCCGCTGGCGCTCGAGCAGCGGCTGCACGAGTACAAGCTGCATGCCGCGCTCGCCTACGCGCGCGCCAACTCGCTCAACCGCGTCGTGCTCGACGCGCCCGATGCCCGGCTGGGCGTCGTGGCCGCCGGCAAGGCCTACCAGGACCTGCGCCAGGCCCTGGCCACGCTCGGCTACGAGGACGGCCGGGCGCTGGCGCCGCTGCGCCTGCTCAAGATCGGGATGGTCTGGCCGCTCGACCCGGAAATCGTGCGTGAATTCGCCGCCGGACTGACCACGATCGTGGTCGTCGAGGAAAAGCGTCCGCTGCTCGAGGAGCAGGTGCGCTCGATTCTCTACGGCGTCGCCAATCCGCCCGAAATCGTCGGCAAGCACGCCGCCGGGCACCTCTATTCGAAGGCGCGCGGCGCGGTGGTCTTCCCGAACTGGGGCGAGATCAATCCCGCCATGGTCATCGACGTGATCGGCAAGACGCTCGCCCGGACCAACCCTGAGCTGGTCGCCAGCGGGGCCGAGGAAGTGGCCGATTCGCTCAGTGCCCACGCCTCGGGCGCAACGGTCGTGCGCCAGCTGCAGCGCGGTGCGCCGGGGCCGATGCGGATCCCGACCTTCTGCTCCGGGTGTCCGCACAACCGTTCGACCCGTCTGCCCGAAGGCAGCCGCGCGCTGGCCGGAATCGGGTGTCATTCGATGGCCGCGCTGCTCGACCCGGTTCGCACCACGACGATGTCGCACATGGGCGGCGAGGGCGCGATGTGGCTGGGCCAGGCCCCGTTCACCGACGAGAAGCACGTCTTCACCAACATGGGTGACGGCACCTACTTCCACTCCGGTTTCCTGGCGATCCGGGCGGCAGTCGCGGCGCACGTCAACATCACCTACAAGATCCTCTTCAACGGTTTCGTCTCGATGACCGGCGGCCAGCCGGTTGACGGCGAACTCACGGTCGAGCGGCTGATCCACGAGCTGGCGGCCGAGGGGGTCGGCAACATCGCGCTGGTCAGCGACGATCCCGGGAAATATCGCGGCGTGACCCTGCCCGCCGGCGTCCAGGTGCGGGACCGGAGCGATTTCGACGCCGTCCAGCGCCAGTTCCGCGAACTCCCCGACGTCTCGGTAATCGTCTACGAGCAGCCTTGCGCGACCGAGCGGCGGCGCTTGCGCAAGCGCGGCAAGTGGCCGGTGTCGACGCGGCGCGCGTTCATCAACAGCGCGGTCTGCGAAGGCTGCGGCGACTGCGGCGACGTCTCCAACTGCCAGTCGATCGAACCGCTCGAAACCGACCTGGGACGCAAGCGGCGCATCAACCAGTCGTCGTGCAACCAGGACCTTACCTGCCTCGAGGGCTTTTGCCCGAGTTTCGTCACGGTCCACGGCGCGGCCCCGCGGCGCGCAGTGCGCGAAGCGAAACGCAACCCTGAAATCGACTTCCCGGCGCTGCCCGATCCGGTGATCCCGGAACTCGAGGCGCCGTTCAACGTGCTGGTAGCGGGAGTTGGCGGCACCGGCGTGGTCACGATCGGGCAGGTGCTGGCGATGGCCGCGCACCTCGAGGGACTGTTCAGTTCCAACCTCGATGTCACCGGCCTGTCGCAGAAGTACGGGGCGGTGCTCTCGCACGTCCGGATCAGCCCCGAGCCGGGGATGCTCCACGCCACCAGGATCGCGACCGGCGAGGTCGACACGCTGATTGGTTGCGACCTGATCGCCGCTGCCGGCGACGAAGCGATTGCCAAACTGGCCCATGGCAGGAGCCGCGGCGTGGTGGCGGCCGACCCGTTGCCGACCGCCGAGTTCGCCCGCAACCCCGACTGGAAGCTCGACAAGCCGGCGCTGGTGACGCGGCTCGCGACCGCGCTCGGCACCGATCCGGTGCTCTGCGACGCCCAGCGGCTCGCGACTGCGCTGCTCGGCGACGCAATCGGCGCCAACATGCTGATGCTCGGCGCCGCGTGGCAGCTGGGGATGATCCCGGTCAGCCTGGCGGCGATCGACCGGGCGATCGAACTCAACGGGGTCGCGTTGCGGCTCAACCGCGAAGCCTTCCTCTGGGGCCGGCGCCTGGCATTCGATCAGGCAGCGGTGGAGCGCCTCGCTGGCGAGAATAGCGCCGCACCCGCGTCTGGTGCCGGCCAGCAGGCCGAGGAGCCGCTGGCGGCGCTGATCGAGCGGCGCGCCGGGTTCCTGCGCGAATCGCGGGGCGAGCCGACTGCGCGCCGCTACCGCGAACTTCTCGAGCGCGTGGCTGGCGTCGAAGCCGCGGTCGGCGGCGAAGAGCTGGCCCGGACCGTGGCGCAGGGCTATTTCCGGGTGCTGGCCACCAAGGATGAGTTCGAGGTCGCGCGGCTGTATGCGCGGCCCGAGTTCAAGGCCGAGCTGGAGCGCGTCTTCGAAGGCGACTTGCGGCTCAGCTTCCACCTCGGTGCCTGGCCGTTCGGCCGCGTCGATCCGGCCACCGGCCGGGTGCGCAAGCGCGAGTTCGGCGCCTGGGTGCTGCCGGCGCTGACGGTGCTCGCCAGGCTGCGCTTCCTGCGCGACACGGTGCTCGATCCGTTCCGCAATACCGCCGAGCGCAAGCTCGATCGCGCGCTGCTGGTGCGCTACGAGGAGGACGTCGCCAGGATCCTGGCCCGGCTCGCAGCGGGGAACCACCGGGCGGCGATCGAACTGGCCGGCCTGCCGGTCAAGATCCGCGGGTTCGGCGCGGTGCGCGAGCGCAATGCGAAGGCGACCGAAGAGGAGCGCGAACAACTGCTGGCGGCGCTCGGCTAGGAGCTGGCGCGATTCTCCAGCTTGCCGGGCAGGCTGCCGGTGAGCTGCCGCGGTACTGTGTAAAATTACAGCATGTCACGTCTTCTGGCGCATCTCAACGAGCCGCAGCGCACGGCCGTCACGCTGCCCGCCGAGCACGCGCTGATCCTCGCCGGCGCCGGCAGCGGCAAGACCAGGGTGCTGATCACCCGCATCGCCTGGCTGATTTCGACCGGGCAGGTGCACCCGCGCGAACTGCTCGCGGTGACCTTCACCAACAAGGCCGCCCGCGAGATGACCACCAGGCTCGGGGCACTGCTGGCGCTCGAGACGCGCAGCATGTGGATCGGCACCTTCCACGGTCTGTGCAACCGGATGCTGCGCGCCCATCATCGCGAAGCGGGGCTGGTGCAGTCGTTCCAGATTCTCGACTCGGCCGACCAGCTGGCGGTCATCAAGCGCCTGTTGCGCGGGCTCGGCGTCGACGACGTGCGCTTCCCGCCGCGCAACCTGCAGCACTTCATCAACAGTGCCAAGGAGGAGGGGCTGCGCGCCTCGCAGGTCGAGACCGGCGATGATTACAGCCGGCAGATGGCGGAGTTCTACCGGCTCTACGACGAGCAGTGCCAGCGCGAGGGCGTGGTTGATTTCGCCGAACTGCTGTTGCGGGTCGACGAACTGCTGGCGCGCAACGAGTTGCTGCGCGAACACTACCAGTTGCGCTTCCGGCACATCCTGATCGACGAGTTCCAGGACACCAACCGCCTGCAGTACCGGCTGCTCAAGCGCCTGGCGGGCGCCGGCAGCGCGCTCTTCGCGGTGGGCGATGACGACCAGAGCATCTACGCCTTCCGGGGCGCCAACGTCGGCAACATGAGCGCCTTCGAACGCGAGTTCAAGGTGCCCAACCTGATCCGCCTCGAGCAGAACTATCGTTCGCACGGCAACATCCTGCGCTGCGCCAACGCGCTGATTGCCAACAATGCCCACCGGCTCGGCAAGACGCTCTGGACCGACGCCGGGCATGGCGACCAGGTCCGGATCTACGAGGCGCCATCGGACATCGACGAGGCGCGCTGGCTGGTCTCCCGGGTGCAGGCGCTGATCGACGAGGGCCATGCGCGCAGCGACATCGCGATCCTCTACCGCTCCAATGCCCAGTCACGGGTGCTGGAGCACGCACTGTTCTCGGCCGGAATCGCCTACCGGGTCTACGGTGGCCTGCGCTTCTTCGAACGCGCCGAGGTCAAGCACGCGCTGGCCTACCTGCGGCTGATGGAGAATCCCGGCGACGACGGCGCCTTCCTGCGGATCGTCAACTTTCCGCCCCGCGGTATCGGCGCGCGCACTATCGAAGCGCTGCAGGACGCCGCGAGCAGCACCGGCGGCGGGCTACACGATGCCGCCGGGACGGTTGCCGGCGCCGGCGGCGCCAGGCTGGCCGCGTTCGTCGAAATGCTTGCGCGGCTGCGCGCCGAAAGTGCGGACCTCGACCTGCCGGCGAGCGTCGAACTGGTCCTGTCGGCGAGCGGGCTCAACGCCCACTACAGCGCCGAGCGCGAGGGGCAGGACCGGCTCGAGAACCTGCGCGAACTGGTCAACGCGGCGGCCAGTTTCGAAGCCGATCCGGGACGAGGCCTGAGCAGCGAAGACTTCACGGCGCTGGCCGGGGGCGCGGGGCAGGTGGCAGGAGATGGTGGAGCGGGGGCCGGGGCCGAGACCGACGAGGCGGCGCCAGCGCCTGCCTTGAGCCAGCTCGCCGAGTTCCTGGCGCACGCTTCGCTCGAAGCCGGCGACAACCAGGCCGCCGACGGTGCCGATGCGCTGCAACTGATGACAGTCCATTCGGCCAAGGGGCTGGAATTCGATGCCGTGTTCGTGACCGGGCTCGAAGAGGGCCTGTTTCCGCACGAGAACTCACTCTCGGAGAACGACGGGCTGGAGGAGGAGCGGCGCCTGATGTACGTGGCGATCACCCGCGCGCGCCAGCTCCTGCACCTCTCCTTCTCGCAGACCAGGATGCTCCACGGTCAGACCCGCTACAGCCTGCAGTCGCGTTTCGTGGGCGAGTTGCCCCCTGATGCATTGAAGTGGCTCAGCGCCAAGGGACGCGGCGCGGCTGCCGGCTGGCAGGGCGGTGCGGACGCGGCCTGGGAAGGATCGGGTCGGTCGACCACCGCGCGCTACGGCGCCCAGCCGCAGCGGCCGCCAGCCGCGCAGGCTGATCCGGCAACGCGCAATTTCGACCGCGGCATCGCCTATCGGGTCGGGCAGTCGGTGACCCACGCCAAGTTCGGCGAGGGCGTGATTCTTGCTATCGAGGGACGCGGCGAGGACGCGCGCGTCCAGGTCAATTTCGGTCGCGCCGGTGCCAAATGGCTGGCGCTCTCGCTGGCCAAGCTGCAGGCCGCTGGTTGATGAGCGGCGCCAGCGGCGCCGCGCACCGTGCGCGTCAGCCCTGGGCCTTGGCCAGCTTGGCCTTGAGCCGCTGGGCAGTCTTCTCGATCCCGACGATGAACCGGCTATGCTTGCCGCGCGCCACCTGTTCGAGCGCGTCGCGGGCGGTGAACTCGAAGGTCACGGCTGGCCCGTTGACCTCGACCAGGGTCACGGTGATCTCAACCCACATGCCGATCAGGGTCGCCCCGAGATGGTCGAGTTCGACGCGCGTACCGACCGAGTCCCGGCCCGCGTCGATGTGTTCGAGCAGCAGGTCGCGGCAGGTGATCTCGACGTCGTAGAGCAGGCTGGGGGTGGAGTAGACCCGGCAGTCGTCGCCCATGAAGCTGATGGTGCGGGGGAGATCGATGTCGTAGCGCCTGGTGGCGGTCAGTCCGGCGGCGAGCGTGTCGCTCATGTCAGGTCCTCGCGGTAGAAGTTGATCGGGTCATTGGTGAGACTGGTTCGGCGGGTTTTTCCTGATGGCGTCGGCCTGCAGGCGGGCGGCGACGTAGCGCGCCAGCGCGGCGGTCGCCCGGGCGCTGTTGCGGAACACGCACACGCCGCGGTCCATCAGCGCGCCCGCCATCGCATCGTAGAGATCGCCGCCGTCGACGACGCCGATCACCGGCTTGTCGTGTCGCGTCACCAGTGCCGGCATCAGGCTGACCGTGCTCTTGGGATCGCTGATGTCGTAGCCCGGGCGCAGCTTGCTGCTGGTCAGCGCGCGCACCGAAGGAGCCGTGGGATCGAGCCCCACGACCACCGCGTCGATTTCGGAATCTTCCAGGAAGTCCTCGACAATGAGCAGGTGCGCTTCGTCGTCGGCTCCCGGGTTGATGTCGATCGGATTGCGCACCTCCACCAGCGCGTCCAGCCGCCGCGCCGCCAGCACCTCCTCGACCTTGCTGACTGTCTCCGGCGCCAGGACTCCCATGGTCAGCGAGAAGCCCCCGGCAGTGATCGAGTCGGCCATCGCGACTGCTTCGAAACCGGCGCCGCTGATGGCGCCCAGCCGGGCACCGCCGATGCGCTTGTCGTGCAGTGCCCCGGCAATGTAGAACAGGTCGTCGAAGTCGCTGAGGTCGTGGGCAACGATCGCACCGGCGTGGCTGACGACCGCTTCGAAGCAGGCGGGATCGCCCGCCACCGAGGCGGTATGGCCCATCACCGAGCCCGCGCCCGCGGCAGTGCGCCCAGCTTTGTAGACCACTACCTGCTTGCCGGCGCGCACCGCAGCGCGCACGGCGCGCACGAAATCGAGCCCGTCGAGGTCGCGGAAGCCTTCGACGTAGATGCCGATGGTTTCGATCTCCGGGCGCGCGCAGAAATAACGCAGGAAATCGCCGTGGGTGAGGTCGGTCTGGTTGCCGAGCGCCAGCATGTAGCGCGGATCGAGCCAGGGATTCTGGCTGATTCTGGTGATCATGAAGGCGCCGCTCTGGCTGAGCATCACCGAGTTGCGCGCGGCCTTCTTCGCCGGTTTGGGGAGGCGCTCGAGGGGGATGAACCAGGAATCATAGGAGCCGGGGTGCGACACCACGCCGAGGCAATTGGCGCCGAGGAACACCGGCCCGGCGCCGCCGGCATGGGCGTCGTTGATGCGCTGGGCCAGCGCCGCTGCCGGTTCGCGGCTCTTGCGGGTTTCGCCGAGGCTGCCGGGAATCAGCATCACCGATTCGACCGAGTCGGTGGCGATGATCTCGTCGACCAGAGCGTAGACCGCGTCGGCCGCCACCGCGACGATCAGCAGGTCGAGCTTGCCGGGCAACTCCTGCAGGCTTGCGACACAGCGAACGCCGTCGATCTCGGTTTCGCCGGCACGAATGATGGTCAGGCGCTCGCTCTGGTAGCCGCTGCCCATCAGGTTGCGCAGGATGATCCTGCCGAAGTTCATGCCGCCGGCCGAGACCCCGACGATGCCGATCGAGCGCGGATGCAGCAGCCGGTCGATCTTCTCGATCGGGCGCGCGTGGCGTGCGCTCGGCAATTCGCCAAGCGTCGCACTGGCGCCCAGAGCCGCCAAGCGGCTGCCGTCCCAGGTGGCATCGAAACTCAGGTTGGCCAGCGCCCGTGCCGCCTCCGGCGAGCCCGTCTGTGCACCGAGCCGCGCGATGTCGAGCAGCGCGCCAAGGCAGGTCGTCAGCGCCTGGTCGAGACCGGCGCCGGCGCCCGGCCCGGCCCACAGCGCCAGGCGGCGGTAGGCGAGCGTGCCCTGGACCAGTGCCAGGAAGTCCGCCGCCAGCGCCAGCTCGGCGGCGGCGTGGACGCTTTCG
>JAHEMI010000031.1:0-3729 GCA_024643785.1 Burkholderiaceae bacterium | reverse complement strand
ACGTCGCGGTAGGTCGCCCAGAACGAGCAATACAACGCCGAGAGCACGATCAGCGAGAGCGGCGAGAGCACCCACGAGAGCAGCAGCGCCGAAGCGCCCATGGCGGTCACCAGCATCTGGATCAGCAGCGACAGGGCCGTCACCAGCGCGAACCAGCCGCTCGCATAGACGAAGAACGCCCGCAGGTTGCGCAGCACTGCCACGAAGCTGAAGAAGAGCGCCTTGGGCACGCTCATGCCGTGCCAGGCGACAAAGAGCGGCGCGTACCACATCGCGGTCTGCACCGGCGTGTAGGCGACCAGGAACAGGAGGATTGCGCCGACCATCTCCATCCCTTCTGCCGGCCGCGGCGGTTGTCCTGCAATGCTACCGGCGGCGAGGTGCAGCAGTACGCCGCCATCGGCCAGCGCCGAGAGCACCAGTGCCCCGAGCGTGCAAACGGCGTTGATCACGCCCAGGACCAGCAATGGCTTCCAGGCGCGGCCGCCGCCGGCGCTGAATCCGGCGAACAGCATCCACGGCGTTGGCATGACGCCGTTGTCCGCGGCGCGCATCCCGGTCATCAGGCCGACGGCGAACACCGTGCTCAAGGCCATCGGGAGCAGCGTGCCGACCAACGGCACCATCGAGCTGAACGTCAGCAGCACGAGGTTGAGGAAATTGAGCGCGAGCAGCGCCACCGGCTGCCGGCGCAACAGTGCGAAGCCGCTGGCAACCCAGCGCCAGCCGCTCAGAGAGGGAAGAACTCGGACTTGCATCGATCAGCCTTGGAGTGGGGGCGCGCCGTGACGGCGCTGCCGCAGGATCCGGGCGTACTGCGCCGGATCCTTGGGATTGACCATTTCAGCGGCGCGCGGCAAGTGCAGGTCGAAGAGCCGCGAGAGCCAGAAACGCAGCGCCCCCGCCCGCAACATCAGCGGCCAGGAGCGCACTTCCTCGGGCGCTGGCGCGCGGCGCGCGACGTAGGCGCGTACCAGGGCATTCAGCCGGACGTCGTCGAAGGCCCCGCTGGCATCGTCGCTGCACCAGTCGTTGACCGTGACCGCCAGGTCGAACATCCAGGTGTCGACACCCGCGAAGTAGAAATCGATTGCCCCGCCCATGCGCGGACTGCCGTCGAGTTCGTCGAACAGGACATTATCGCGGAACAGGTCGGCATGGACGGCGCTGCGCGGCAGCGCGCCATAAGCAGCGCTGGCGTGGAACTGCTCCTGAGCGGCCAGTTCGTCGGCCAGCAGGGCCCGATCCGCCGGGTCCAGGAACGGCGCGACCAGGGGTGCGGTCTCGCGCCACCAGGCGATCCCGCGCAGGTTGGGCAGGTCTCCCGGGTAGTCGCGGGCGGCGAGATGCATGCCCGCGAGCAGGTCACCGACTTGGGCACAGTGCGCCGGGCCGGGATGAAAATTGGAGCGGCCCGCGAGGCAGGTAACCAGTGCTGCCGGCTTGCCGTTGAGTTCGCCCAGCATCTGTCCGTCGACGTCGGGAATCGGATCGGGGCAGGGTATCCCCTGCTTGGCGAGGTGCTGCATCATCCCCAGGTAGAACGGCAGCTGGTCGTGCGCGAGGCGCTCGAAGAGCGTCATCACGAAGCGCCCAGCCGTGGTGTTGACGAAATAATTGGTGTTCTCGATCCCCGCGGCAATGCCCTCGAAGCTGCGCAATTCCCCGAGTCGATAGCGCGTGAGCCACGCCTCGAGCTGCGCCCGCGATACCGGGGTGAAGACCGCCATCAGCGCGCCTTCACAGGTAGAGCAGCATCTCGCGTTCGTGCTTGGTGGGCACGAACCCGCGGGCCTGGTAGAAGTCGAAGATCACGTCGACGATCTGCTCCGGGTCGTCGATGACGCGAATGATCTCGAGCTCGTCTTCCGAGATCAGGCCATGCGCCAGTGGCCCGGCACGCAGCCAGTCAATCAGTCCGCCCCAGAACGTCGAGTCGATCAGGATCACCGGGATCCTGCGCCCGACCTTGGTCTGGATCAGGGTGACCATCTCGAGCAGTTCGTCGAGGGTGCCGAAGCCCCCCGGCACGGCGATGAACGCGGTGGCGTACTTGGCGAACGCGACCTTGCGGGCGAAGAAGTGCCGGAATGTAAGCGAGATGTCCTGGTAGGGGTTGCTCTGCTGCTCGCTGGGAAGTTCAATGTTGAGTCCGATCGATGGCGACTTGCCCTCGTGGGCGCCGCGATTGGCAGCCTCCATCACCCCGGGACCACCGCCCGAGATTACCGCGAATCCCGAATCCGACAGCCGGCGTGCAACGTCGACGGTGGTCTGGTACCAGCGGTGCTCGGGCGTGATCCGGGCGCTGCCGAAGATCGACACCGCCGGACGGACCGACGCCAGTTTTTCGGTGGCGTCGACGAACTCTGAGATAATCCCCAGGACATGCCACGACTCGCGCGCCTTGACCGAGGTAGCGCGCTGGCTATTGGCAACCGATCGTAACTGCGGCATCTGCTTACTGGCGGACATGACGGAAAAAACGCTCCTGCTGGTTGACGGATCTGGCTATCTCTACCGTGCGTACCACGCCTTGCCGGACTTCAGAAACGAGGCCGGCGAACCCACTGGCGCGGTCTACGGTGTGGTGGCGATGCTACGGCGTCTGCGTGATGACCGCAAATTGAACCGCGGTGCGACGCACGGCGCAGTGGTCTTCGATACCCCGGGCGGAACCTTCCGCAACGCCATGTACGCCGACTACAAGGCCAATCGTGCCGCGATGCCCGAGGACCTGCAACAGCAGATCCCGGTGATCCATGAACTGGTGCGGGCGCTGGGCTGGCCCTTGCTGGCGATCGCGGGCGTCGAGGCCGACGACGTGATCGGCACGCTCGCCCGGCAGGCCAGCGCCCAGGGGCTGGCGACGGTGATCTCGACCGGCGACAAGGACCTCGCCCAGCTGGTCGACGAGCACGTCACGCTGGTCAACACCATGACCCGCGGCGGCGTCGCGGCCGAGTGGCTCGACCGCGACGGCGTGATCGGCAAGTTCGGCGTCCCGCCCGAGCGCATCGTCGACTACCTTGCGCTGGTGGGTGATGCGGTCGACAACGTCCCCGGGGTCTCCAAGGTCGGACCAAAGACCGCGGTCAAGTGGATCAGCCAGTACGGCGGACTCGAGGCTATCGTCGCCAACGCGGGGTCGATCAGCGGGGTGGTCGGGGATAACCTGCGCGCGGCGCTCGACTGGCTGCCGACCGCCCGCGAACTGGTCGCGCTGCGCACCGATTGCGACCTCGGTGCCGGACTCGAAGCGGTCAACGACGCCCTTGAGCTGGGCGCGGAAGACCCGGCTGCGCTGCGGGAACTGTTCAAGCGCTGCGGCTTTCGCTCCTGGCTTGCCGAGCTCGACGACCCCGAGCGCGGCGCCGGCGCCAAACCAGCGGCCCCGGCACCGGCCCGCCAGGAACCGACCGAACCGGTCGCGAGCGGCGGCGCGGCGCCCGAACAGGATTACGAACTGGTGCTCGACGAAGCTGGCCTCGAGCACTGGGTCGGGCTGGTCGAGGCCGCGGAACTGAGCTCCTTTGACACCGAGACCACCAGCCTCGACCCGATGAGCGCGGAACTGGTCGGGCTCTCGCTCTCGGTCGCCCCGGGACGGGCCTGTTACGTTCCGGTCGCGCACCACTACGCGGGCGCACCCGACCAGCTGGGCCGCGAGCAGGTGCTCGGCCGGTTGCGCTCCTGGCTCGAGAGCCCGGATCACGCCAAGGTCGGCCA
>JAHEMI010000110.1 GCA_024643785.1 Burkholderiaceae bacterium | reverse complement strand
GCCCCGGCCGGACAATGATCAGCGCCCGCCGCCAACCTCGACCAGCGTGGCGTTGACGTAGGAGGCCTGGGGCGAAGCGAGCCAGAGAATGGTCTCGGCGACTTCCTCGGCGGTGCCGGCTCGTCCCATCGGCACGCCCGGGGCGAGGCGCTCGAGCCGGTCCGGGGCGCCGGCCATGGCGTGGAGTTCGGTTTCGATCAGCCCCGGGCGCACGGCGTTGACGCGGATGCCCTCGCGCGCGACTTCGCGCGCCAGTCCGATGGTCAGGGTGTCGGTAGCGCCCTTGCTGGCCGCGTAGTGCACCCATTCGCCGGCACCGCCGATTTCGGCGGCGCGCGACGACACGTTGACGATGGCACCGCCCCGGCCGCCGCTCACCGTTGACATCCGGCGCACCGCCTCGCGGCAGGCCAGGAAGTAGCCGACCACGTTGATGTCGAAGACCTGGCGCAGGGTTTCGGTGTCGATGTCGACCAGGCGGCGGATCGGTCCGGTGATGCCGGCGTTGTTGACCAGCACGTCGGGTGCGCCGAACTCGCGGTCACAGGTTTCAAAGAGCCTGGTGACACCTTCCTCGCTACCCATGTCGGCCTTGACCGCGACGGCCCGTCCTCCGGCAGCGGCAACCGCGGCCACCACCGCGTTGGCGCGGGCGCTGTTGCCGACGTAGCTGAAGCACACCGCATAGCCCTGCCTGGCGGCCAGCACGACGGTTGCCGCGCCGATGCCGCGACCGCCGCCGGTCACCACCATCACCTGGCTCATCGCTGGTCGCCGGTGTCGACCTTCAAGCCCTGCGACTCGACGCCGTCGACGAGGCAGATCTCGTCGTTGTCGGAGGTGTCGCCGGTGACGCCGATCGAACCGATGATCGCGCCGCTGTCGTCGCGAATCAGCGCGCCGCCCGGCAGCGGTACCATCCGGCCGCTCGACATCGTGTTCATCGCAATGAAGAATGCCGGCATCTTCTCGGCCCGCCGGGCCAGTTCGCGGCCGCCGAATCCCATGCCCAGTACCGCCCATGCCTTGCCGATCGCGATGTCGGGGCGCAGCAGGCTCGAGCCGTCGGAGCGCTTGAGCACCTTCAGGGTGCCGCCAGCGTCGAGGATCGCCACGGTAAGCGGGTGGAACTTCATTTCGCGACCTTTCTGCAGGGTCCGGTCGGCAATGGCATCGGCTTGCGCCAGGGTGATCGGGTTCATGTTCTTCCTCTCGTCATTGAGTTGTTTCAGTCCTTGCCCGGAGCGCGCTCCAGGCGGGCCATCTCGGCCAGCACTGCGCAGACCGCGGCGGTGTCCTGGCCGCCGCGGCCCTGGGCCATCGCGGCGGTGTAGATCGCTGCCGAAGCACTGAGCAGCGGGGTGGGGCAGTTCAGAGCGGCGGCGAACTCCGAGATGATCTTCATGTCCTTCTGCCAGATCTCGACCTTCATGGTGGCCGGCTCGTAGTGGTCGGCAATCATCTGCGGGCCGCGCACGGTGAACATCCGCGAGCCGCCGGCACCGTCGCCAACCACCCGGTAGATGGTCTCGGGGTCGAGTCCGGCCTTCATTCCCAGCACGAACGCTTCGGCCGCCGCGACATTGTGGATCGCCACCAGCAGGTTGGCGATGAACTTCATCCTGGTGCCGTTGCCGAACTCGCCCAGATCGTGGTGGGCGCGCGCGAAGCCGTCGAACACTGCGGCACACCTGGCGATGGCAGCGTGCTCGCCGCTGGCGTATACCAGCAGGTCCCTGGTCACTGCCTGCGCGCCGGTGCCACTGAGCGGGCAGTCGAGCATCGTCAGTTGCGGTGCTGCGGCAGCGCGCACGCGCAGCTTGTCCTCGAGCGGCAGGGTGCTGGCCTCGATGAGAATCTGGCCTGCGCGGCCGGCAGCGAGGATGCCATCGTCGCCGAGGACGACGTCGTCGAGCGCCTTGACGCTCGGCAGGACGCTGATGATCAGGTCGGCCGCCTCGGCGACGGCGCGTGGTGATGCCACCGTCTTGCCGCCGACGGCGCGCAAGGCCTTGGCCGGTGCTGCCGCCACGTCGAATCCGACCACCTCGAAACCGGCCGCCAGCAGGTTGACCGACATCGCGTGGCCCATGATGCCCAGGCCCAGCATCCCTACTGTCACCTGTTTTGCGGTGCTCATCGTCGCGTCATTTCCTCAGAGCAGGGAAGGTATCCAGATGCTGATCGCCGGAAACGCGATGACCAGCGCCAGCGCGATCAGCAGCAACAGCGTGAACGGCATCGAGCCGGCGAATATTTCCTCCAGCTTGGCGGTGTCGCCGAGCGCCGATTGCATCGCGAACGCGACCATCCCGAAGGGCGGCGTCAGCAGGCCGATCTCGATGGCGATGATGGCGACCATGCCGAACCAGATCGGGTCGTAGCCGAGCTTGATGATCACCGGATACATGATCGGCACCGTCAGCAGCAGGATCGACACCGAGTCGATGATCATCCCCAGCATCAGGAACACCACCACGAAGGCCAGGATCAGCACGATCGGCGCCACCGGCAGTGTCGCCGCCCATTCGCTCAGCGCCGCGGCCAGCCCGGAGATGGTCAACATCCGGCTGTACATCTGCGCCGCGATCAGCAGCAGGAAAATGCTCGCGGTCGAGCGTCCGATCTCGGCGAGCACCTCGACACCAGACGACCAGTTCAGCTGGCGCGCGGCAATCGTCAGCACCAGGGCGCCCGCGGCCCCGATCGCGCCGGCCTCGGTCGGCGTGAAGAAGCCGCCGTACAGGCCGCCCAGCACCAGGCCGATCAGCAGCACCACGCCCCATGGCTTGACCGCTGCCTTGACCAGGCCCGAGAAGGTCAGTGGCGGGAGCGCGTTGATGTCGCCCGCAATCTGCGGATTCAGCCGCACCCGCAGCCAGATGCCGGCGGAGAGCACCGCCGAGACCAGCAGGCCCGGCCCGATTCCGGCCGCGAACAGCTTGCCGATCGACTGCTCGGTGAGCACGCCGTAGACGATCATCAGGATCGACGGCGGAATCAGCATGCCGAGGATCGCGCTACCCGCGACGATGCCGAAGGCAAACTTGCGGTCGTACTTGATGCGCAGCATCTCCGGGATTGCCAGCTTGGAGAAGACCGCCGCCGAGGCCACCGAGACGCCGGTGATGGCCGCGAAGATCGCGTTGGCGATCACCGTGGCGATGCCCAGGCCGCCGCGGATCCGCCCGAGGAGGGCCTCCGCCGAGTCGAACAAGTCGCGGGTCGCGCCCGACAGGTTGGCGAGCAGCCCCATCAGCACGAACAACGGGATCACCGCGAAGACATAGTCCATCACCGACTGGTAGGCGGTGGTGTTGAGCAGGCTGACGGCCACGGCGAACTTGCCGGTGATTGCCCAGATTCCGATCACGCTGAGCAGTGCCAGCGAGACGCCGATGTGCACCCCGATCAGGACCAGCGCGAAGACCCCGGCGATGGTGAGAATCGCGATATAGACCGGATCCATCAGCCTTGCTCCGATTCGGTCATGAAGGGCTTGCCGCGAATCTGTTCGACGAGCATCACCAGGAACTGGAGCGAGGTCAGGGCGGCGCCGATGATCACCAGGCTGCGGATCGGATAAGTCGGTACCCGGACCGGATCCTCGCCCTCGAACTCACCGATCTCCCAGGACTCGATCATGTTGTTCCAGCCCGAGTAGACGATCAGCCCGAATATCGCCACGCCCAGCACGCAACTGAGGATCTCGACGGCTGTCCGGAGCCGGGGAGGCATGCGGTAGAGCAGGATCGTCGAGCGCAGATGGGCGCCGACCCTGAGGGTGTGGGCCATCATGCACCACACCAGCCCAACCACCGAGATCTTGACGATTTCGGGGACCCCGAAGAGCGGCGAATTGAAGAAGGCGCGGCCCACCACGTCGACCGTGATCAGGACCATGATCAGCGCCACCCACACCGCGCCGATCATGTTCAGCGCGGCCATCAGCCAATGGAACAGCCGCAGCCCGGAGTGATCTTTCATTGCCTGGTTTCCCGAAAAAGAAAGCCCCTCGGCACACCGTGCGAGGGGCCGACTGCCACAACAAGCTTACTTGACTTTCCAGTCCCGCGGCAGCTTCACGCCGGCCTCATGCAAGGCCTTGATGTACTCGGCAATCGCCTTGCCGGGTTGTCCGGCCTTGTTGATTTCGGCGATGCGCTCGTTCGGAATGTCAGGAAGCGCGTTGGCCCACTTCGCCTTTTCGGCGTCGCTCAGCGAGCGGACGTTGCCACCGGCGGCCTTCATCGTGGCGACGCTGGCGACGCCCTTGTCATAGCCCATCTGGGTCTGCACCGTGGTGAATTCCTTGCCGACCTCGAGCATGATCGCCTGGACTTCCTTGGGCAGCTTGCGCCAGGTGTCCTTGTTGATCGCGATCACGACGTTCGAGATCGCGCCGAAGTCGGTGAAAGTGTAGTTCTTGGCGACTTCATGCAGCTTGAAACCGACGGTGGCATCGGGGAACATGATCCAGCCTTCGTAGACCCCGGTCTGGAACGAGGTGTAGGCCTCGTTGAGATTGGACTGCACCGGCACCGCACCGACCGCCTGCAGCCACGGGATGTTTGGTCCGGCGGCGGCAATCTTCTTGCCCTTGAGCTGCTCGACCTTGTCCCACGCAAAGGTGGTGACCAGGTTGTAGTCGCCCACCGCCCCGACCGCCAGGAAGATCTGGTTGTATTTCTTTTCCAGGATGTCCTTGAGTTCCGGAACCCGGTCGTAGACCTTGCGTGCCGCGGCGGCCGCGACGCGCGGATCAGGGGTGCCAAACGGAACGAAGTACGGGAAGTTGTGCGCCATCAGCTTGGCCGGCTCGAAGGCGACGTGCAGGTCGGCGACGTCGAGCAGGCCGCTTTCGACGGCCTCAAGGCACTCGCCCAGCTTGCACACCGAGCCACCGTAGGCGCCGACCCATTCGATGGTGTGTCCGGTCTTGGCAGCTACCCGCTTGCTCACCTCGGGCGCGAAGAAGTCGCGCAGGGCGGTGATCCAGACCGCGGCGTCGGCCGGATGGCCGGCCCCGATGGTGAGCCGGAAGTTGTCGGCATAAACGCTGCTGGTGGCCGCCGCACATACGGCTACGGATGCCACTAATTTGACTAAACGCTTGTTCACGGTTGTCTCTCCCCTGTTCGTGTATTTGATGCTGCTTGAGGTGTTGGGATAAGGCGTGGTTGCGCTAACAGTGCTGGTCGCGATAAATTCGCCATATATTTATATACCGGTTCCGCAACCTTGTCATCTGCATCGACCGAGAACTCAGTGAAACCTCCACCCGCCATGGTCGGGGTCGGCGCCAAGGTCTGGCGCCAGCTCGAACACGATATCGCAACCGGGCAGTTGCCGCCGGGCAGCAGGGTTGACGTGAAATCGGTCGCGGAGCGTTTTGGAGTGTCGCGGACCCCGGCGCGCGAGGCCTTGCTGCAGCTGGCGGCGGCCGGCCTGATCGATTTCCAGCCGCGCCGCGGCGGGATTGTCATCACCCTCGATCCAGGCGCGGCGTTGGCGATGGTCGAGGTGCTGGTGGTGCTCGAAGCCCGGGCGGCGCAATTGGCGGCGGAGCGCATGAACGATGATGGGCGCGCGGAGCTCCAGGCGGCGCACGCGACCGGCGCTGCCGCGGCAGCGAAGGGCGACGGTTCGGCATACGCCGACGCCAATGAGCGCTTCCACGAACTGATCTACCGCGGCGCGCGCAACGACTACCTCCATCGCCAGGTTCTCGACCTGAGGAGCAGGCTGGCATTCCATCGGCCGGTAGCACTGGCGCAGCCGGAGCGGATGCGGGCATCGAACGCCGACCACGCCCTGATCCTCGCCGCCATATTGCGCTCCGACCCGGAGGCTGCGCGGTTGGCGATGACCAACCACATCGCGGTTGGCGGGACTACCCAGACAGAGCTGATGGCGCTGGCGGCGAAGCGGCGCGCTCGCCAGCCGGGATGATCGCCAAAGGGCCGCAGGGCGCGGCCCACCGACAGCAACCGCCCGCAGTTTTCGGGGCGCAATCTTCAACCCAGGGGCAGCCATGGCCGATAACCGCAAAGTAATCATCACCTGTGCCGTGACCGGCGCGATCCACACGCCCTCGATGTCGCCCTACCTGCCGGTCAGTGCCGACGAGATCGCTGCGGCGGCGCTCGGCGCGGCCGAAGAGGGCGCCGCGATCGTGCACCTCCACGCCCGCAAGCCCGAAGACGGCTGCCCGTCGCAGGACCCGGAGTTGTTCCGGCAGTTCCTGCCCAAGATCAAGGCGGCCTCCGACGTGGTCATCAACCTGACCACCGGCGGCGCGCCGACGATGGCGGTCGAGGAACGCCTTCAACCGGCGCTGCAGCTCAAGCCCGAAGTGGCGTCGCTCAACATGGGTTCGATGAACTTCGGCCTCTACGAGATGCTCGAGCGCTTCACCGAATTCAAGTACGACTGGGAGCGGCCCTACCTGGCGAATTCCGACGACCGGATCTTTCGCAATACCTTCAAGGACATCGCCTATATCCTCGAGTCGTGCAGCGACAATGGCACCCGCTTCGAGATCGAGTGCTACGACATCGGGCATCTCTACACCGCGGCCCACTTCTTCGATCGCGGCCTGATCAAGGCGCCGTTCTTCATCCAGTCGGTGTTCGGGCTGCGTGGCGGGATCGGCACTCACGTCGAGGACGTGATGCAGATGAAGCGCACCGCCGACCGGCTCTTCGGCAAGGACTACCTGTGGTCGGTGCTCGGCGCCGGGCGCGCGCAGATTCCGATCGCGACCGTGTCGGCCGCAATCGGCGGCAACGTCCGGGTGGGGCTCGAGGACTCGCTGTGGGACGGCCCCGGGCAGCTCGCCAAGTCGAACGCCGCCCAGGTCAGGCGCATCCGCACGGTGATCGAAGCGCTCTCGCTCGAGATCGCAACGCCGGCCGACGCGCGCGAGATGCTGCAATTGAAGGGTGGTGGCAACGTCGGGTTCTGA
>JAHEMI010000030.1 GCA_024643785.1 Burkholderiaceae bacterium | reverse complement strand
CGAGATCACGCGATGACTTTCGTTCCCTGCTTGCGGCCGGTGTTGGCTGGCCTGGTCATGGCCACGATGCTGGCCGGTTGCGGCGGCAAGTCCGGCGAGCCCAAGAAGGGCGCCGCCGGGGCAGCCCCGCCGCCGATAAGCGTCACCACCGCTGAAGTACGCAAGCGCGACTTCCCGGTCCAGCTCGAGGCCACCGGCACCATCGTAGCCGTTGCCAGCGTCGACGTGCGCTCGCAGATGACCAGCGTGATCAGGGCGGTTCACGTCAACGAAGGTCAATTCGTGCGCGCCGGACAGCCGTTGTTCACGCTCGACGTGCGTACCGAAGAGGCCAATGTCGCCAAGCTGCGGGCGCAGGTCGCTCGCGACGAGGCCGCGCTGGCCGACGCCCGCCGCCAGCTGGCGCGCAGCCAGGACCTGCTGGCCCGGAATTTCGTCAGCCAGGCGGGCGTCGACACCGCCCAGGCACAGGTGGATTCGCAAACCGCGCTGGTGGCGGTCGACCGTGCCGCCCTCGAAGCGGCGCGGGTTGCGCTCGATTACGGCCGCATCGTCGCACCGAGCGCCGGCCGGGTCGGAGCGGTGCCGGTCGTTGCGGGCAGCGCGGTGCAGGCCAACGTGACGACGCTGGTCACAGTCACCCGGCTGGACCCGATCGACATTGCCTTCAACGTGCCCCAGGTCTATCTGGGTGAAATAGTCAGCGCCACCGGGGGCGCCGGCGCACCGGTCAGCGCCACCTTGCCCAAGGGCGACGCGACGCTCACCGGCAACCTGCGCTTTGTCGACAACGCCGTCGAAGCCAGCTCGGGCGCGATCAAGGTCAAGGCCCGGTTCGACAACCGCGATCACAAGCTCTGGCCCGGCGGTTTCACCAAGATCCGGCTGACCTTGCGCACCATCAGCGATGCGCTGGTCGTGCCGGAAGCCGCAATCGTGCAGAACACCCGCGGCACGGTGCTCTACGTCGTCGATGCTGGCAAGGCTGAGCAACGGGTGGTGCAGGTGCTTGCTTCGCAAGGCGGGGACGTCGCGGTGAGCGGCATCCGCGCGGGCGAGCGGGTCGTGGTCGACGGCCGGCAAAACCTCCGTCCGGGCTCGGCCGTGGTCGAACGGCCTGCCGCAAGCGGCGCCGGCGCGGGTGGCGCGGCCGCCGGCAAGCGCAAGGGCCAGGGTGTTGCTGCCGGCAAGCCGGCAGGCGCCGCAGCCACCCCGGCAGAAGCCCAGCCCCAGACCCCGGCCAAACCGTGAACCTCTCGGAAATCTTCATCCGCCGTCCAGTGATGACGGTGCTGCTCAACGTCGCCATCGTGGCCGCCGGCGTGATCGGCTATCGCAGCATTCCGGTCGCCGCATTGCCGAGCTACGACACCCCGGTGATCAACGTCTTCGCGGCGCTGCCCGGCGCCGGCCCGGAAACGATGGCCAGCTCGGTCGCGCTGCCGCTGGAACGCCAGTTCCAGACCATCGCGGGGCTCAACGTAATAAGTTCGACCAGCACCCTCGGCCGCACCTCGCTGACGCTGGAATTCGCCAGCAACCGCGACATCGACGGCGCCTCGCTCGACGTCCAGGCGGCGCTGCTGCGCGCCCAGCGCAGCCTGCCCGCCGACATGACGGTGCCGCCAACGTATCGCAAGGTCAATCCGGCCGATGCCCCGATCCTGCTGATCGCCATGACCTCGCCATCGATGCCGATGGCGGCCATGCAGGACTACGCCGAGCACCTGATCTCGCCGACGCTCTCGACGGTCGAGGGCGTGGCCGAGGTCAGGATCTACGGCTCCAAGCGCTTCGCGGTACGAGTGCGGGTACGGCCGGAGGCGCTGACCGCGCGCAACATCAGCCTCGACGAACTGTCGGCGGCGCTGCGCGCGGCCAACGTCAACACCCCGATGGGAACGCTCGACGGGCCGGCGCAGATGCTCACGGTGCAGGCCAACAATCAGTTGACCAACGCGGCCGAATTCGGCGAGCTGATCATCGGTACCCGCGGCGGTGGCACAGTTCGCCTCAAGGACATCGCCAGCGTCGAGGACAGTCTCGAAAACATCAAGTCCTACGCCAATCTCAACGGCGAACCATCGATCACGCTCGCCGTCCTGCGCCAGCCGGGAGCCAATACGGTGAGCGTCGTCGATACGGTGATGCAGATGTTGCCGGTGCTCAAGGGCCAGATGCCGCAGTCGATCGAACTGACCCCGATCAACGACCGTTCCATATCGGTGCGCGCAGCTTTGCACGACGTGACGCTGACTCTGGCCGGCACCATCGCGCTGGTGGTGCTGGTGATCTTCCTGTTCCTGCGCCGCCTGGTAGCCACCGTCATCCCGACGCTGTCTTTGCCGGTCTCCCTGGTGGGTGCAGTAGCCCTGCTATGGGGGCTGGGCTACACCCTGGACAACATCTCGCTGCTGGGCCTGACGCTGGCAGTCGGACTGGTGGTCGACGACGCGGTGGTGATGCTCGAGAACATCATCCGTCACGTCGAGAACGGTGTGCCGCCATTCCAGGCGGCACTGCGCGGATCGCGCGAAGTCGGCTTCACGATCATCTCGATTTCGTCGTCGCTGGTGGCAGTGTTCATCCCGATCTTCTTCATGCCGGGAGTCATCGGACTGCTCTTCCACGAATTCGCGGTGGTCGTCGGGCTGGCGATCCTGGTCTCGGCCTTTGTCTCGCTGACACTTGTGCCGATGATGTCCTCGCGCTTTCTCACCGACGAAGCCCACAAGAAACCGCCGGGGCTGCTGGTGCGCATGTTCGAACGCGTCTTCAATGCCGTCCTGGCCGTCTACGCCCGGACGCTGGACGTCGCGCTGGCGCACCGCAAGACCGTGCTGATGATCGGCTTGCTGACATTCGTCGCCACCGCCTGGCTGTTCGTCACGATTCCCAAGGGCTTCTTCCCCGAGGAGGACATTGGGCAAATCACCGCCAGCACCGAGGCCGCGGAAGATGTCTCTTTCACCGAAATGGTTGGACTGCAGGATCGCGTCGCGGCCATCGTGCGCGCTGACCCGAACGTCGCGGCGGTGAGCTCGTTCAACGGCGGCTTCGGCGCCCAGAACACCGGCCGCATGTTCATCACGCTCAAACCGCCCGGCGAACGCAAGCCGATGAAACAGGTGGTCGAAGCGCTGCGCCGCGACCTGCGCAAAGTCGCCGGCATCACCGTTTTCATGCGCCCGATCCAGAACCTGCAACTCGGCGGGCGCTCGAGCAAGGCGCAGTTCCAGTACATCCTGCAAAGCGTGCGCGCCGACGAACTCAACGACTGGGCCATCAAGCTGCAGGACCGCCTGCGCGCCGACCCGATGTTCCGCGACGTCACCAGCGACGCCCAGATGCGCGCGCTCGAGGCGCACCTGAAGATCGATCGCGAACGCGCCAACACCTTGGGGGTGTCGGTCGAAGCTGTCCGGTCGGCCCTCTACAGTGCGTTCGGCGAACGCCAGGTCTCGACCATCTACCTGCCGACCGACAACTACCAGGTGATCATGGAGGTCGCGCCCGACGACAAGGGCGACGAGTCAGCGTTCAACCGCATCTCGGTGCGCTCGGCGAGCGGCGCACTGGTGCCGCTGACCAATTTCGCGACTGTCGAACGCAACGTCGGGCCCACCTCGATCAACCACGTCGGCCAGCTCCAGGCGGTGACGGTGTCGTTTAACCTGGCACCAGGAGTTGCGCTCGGCGACGCCACCGCCATGATCGACCGCGAGAAGGATGCGCTGCGCATGCCGTCGTCGATCATCGCCAGCTACGGCGGTGACGCGGCGGTGTTCCAGAGTTCACAAGGCAGCCAGGCGGTGCTGATCGTGAGCGCCCTGCTGGTGATCTACGTGCTGCTGGGCGTGCTCTACGAGAGCTACATCCACCCGCTGACGATTCTGGCGGGACTGCCGTCGGCGGCGGTTGGTGCGCTGGCCACGTTGATGATCTTCGGCCAGGACCTGACGCTGATCGCCACGGTCGGGATCCTGCTGCTGATCGGGATCGTCAAGAAGAACGCGATCATGATGATCGACTTCGCGCTCGATGCGCAGCGCGAACAGGGCCTGGCGCCGGTGGCGGCGATCCGCGAGGCTTGCGTGCTTCGTTTCCGGCCGATCATGATCACCACCCTGGCGGCCATGATGGGGGCGCTGCCGATCGCGATCGGGGTCGGGGTCGGCGCCGAGCTGCGCCAGCCGCTAGGCCTGGCGGTGGTCGGCGGCCTGGTGTTCTCCCAGGCCGTCACGCTCTACCTGACGCCGGTGCTCTATCTTGCGCTTGACCGCTTCAGCGGCAGTGGCCCGGTGACCACGCCCGAGAGCGGTGCCACGGATTGATCTACCGCATCCGCCAGGCAAGCAGCATGCCATGATTTCCATCGTCCTCATGGGAGTCGCCGGTTGCGGCAAGTCAACGCTGGGCGTCGAGCTCGCTCGCGTCCTCGCGCGCCCGCTGATCGAGGGCGACGAATTCCATCCGCAAGCCAACGTCGCCAAGATGCGCGCTGGAACTCCGCTCGACGACGCCGACCGCTACGGCTGGCTCGCCGCGCTGGGTTACGAGTTGCGGCGTTACCCGGATGGCGCTCTGCTGGCCTGCTCGGCACTCAAGAAAGCCTATCGCGACCAGCTCCGGGCAGCGGCGCCGGGACTGCTTTTCGTCTATCTGGAACTGACCCCCGAAGAAGCGCGCCGGCGCCTCGAAATACGCGCCGAGAAGCACTTCTTCCAGGCCAACCTGGTCACCAGCCAGTTCGAGGCGCTGGAGCCGCCACTGGCCGAACCCGGCGTCCTGACGCTCGACGCGACCCTGCCGCTCTCTGAGCTGACGCAACGCGTGATTGGCTGGCTCGCGACGCGCGCGCAGTGAGCCGGGCGTGTCGCTGCCGGCCCTGCGTGCCCAGGAGCATTGATACTGGTATTGACGATGTTGCCGTTGCGATCGAAACTGTGGGCTCGTCCCCACCCGGAGCGTCGCATGCGGTCTCCCCTGCTGTTGCTCGTCGCCGTCTCGTTCCTGGCGGCTTGCGCAACCTCCAAGCCAGGGCCACCGGCTGAGTTCAGCCTCGCGCGCGCCAAAGTCGTGGCCGCCGACTCGGCCTCGCCATTGGTCCTCGAGGGCGCGCCCGGCAAGGGCGCTGCGGCTGCCGCCGGCGCCGCGGGCGGGGCGGCTGTCGTTCTGACCAGCGGTGGGCTGGCCTGCCTCGCCACCGGACCCTTCATACCGGTCTGCCTTGCGGTAATGGCGCCAGTTGCGGCCGTCACAGCGGCCGGCACCGCTGCGGTTGGCGCGATAATGGCCGACACCTCCGAAGATACCCAGGCCAAGCGCGACCTGCTGCGCGCCGCGATGGCGCCCGCTACCGCGCACGGCCGCCTGGCGCAGCGGGTGCGGGAGTTGGCCCGCGCGAGACAGGCTGACAACGGCAGCGCTGACGTCACGGCTGCGCCGGTGCGCGACTGGAACCTGCTGGTGACGGTAAGCGGGTTCGACACGGTCGGCACTGGTGCCGACAAACCCTACGCCCTGCGGGTATCGGCAAACCTCGAGTTGCATCGCTCGGACAGCGACCAACCGTCTTTCGCCAGGATTTACCAGGCGAGCAGCGAAACCAAGTACACGATTGCCGAGTGGGGCGCCAACGAGGGAGAGCGGGTGCGCTCCGCACTCGAAGGGCTGCTGAACACGATCGCGAGCGACATGGTCGCCGATCTGGACCGGCAGAAAGACTCCTAGTCGCGAGCGCGCGGGCGGCCGTTCAGGTTCGCCCTCTGGGTCCGGCAGCACGACACACCGTTCGCCATCGCCCTGTGGCAGACTTCAGCGCTGGGCGACGTGGAGAATGAGCATGTACCGATTGATCGCTGCCGCGCTGTGCTCTGGCCTGTGCCTGAGCGCCAGCGCCGCGCCTGAAGATGTGGCCGAGCGCTGGAATCTTGCCGACCTGTACCCGTCCGTACAGGCGTGGCACGAGGACGCGAACCGGCTCGGCGCCCAGCTGGAGGAAATCGCCGGTTGCCGTGACCAGCTGGGTGCGAGCGCAGCACGGCTGCGCGCCTGCCTGGATCTGGGCACCGACGCCGCCAAGCGCTTCCAGCGGCTGCGGGTGTTTTCCTCGGAACAATTGTCAGGGGACACCGGATCGTCCGAGAGCCTGGCGCTGAGCCAGCAGGCCGATGTGCTGCGCAACCGGCTGGGCGAAGCGACGTCCTTCGTCGAACCCGAGGTGCTGCGCATCGGTGCACCCCGGATCCGGGAGTTGGTCGCCCAGGACCCGGGGCTGCGCATCTACGCTTTCGCGCTGGAGCGCATATTGCGCCAGGCCGAGCACACGCTCGACAGCGCCGGCGAAGCGCTGGTCGCGAAATTCGGCAGCATGAACGACACCGGCGAATCGACCTATTCGATCCTGACCAACGCCGACATGCCCTGGCCCACGCTGACGCTTGCTTCGGGCGAGAAGATCGTCCTCGACCAGGCCGCGTACACCAAGTATCGCGAACTGCCTGACCGGGGCGATCGCAAACGGGTCATGGACAGCTTCTTCGGCGGCTTCCGGAACTTCGAGCGTGCGATCGGCGTGACGCTTTATTCACAACTCAAGCAGGACGCCGTCTACAGCGCGGTGCGCAAATATCCGGGCTCGATCGAGCGGGCCCTCGACCGCAACCACGTGCCGGTTGCGGTAGTCGACACCCTGATCGCGCAGACCGACGCCGCACTGCCGACGCTGTGGCGCTACTTCCGGCTGCGCGCGAAGATGCTGGGCATCAGCGACATGGCCTATTACGACATCTATCCACCGCTGGTCACGGGCCACTACCGGTTCCCGATCGCGCAGGGCCGGCAACTGGTGAAGGAGGCGGTTGCCCCGCTGGGCCCCGACTACGTGCAGGCCATGGCGACCGGCCTGGACAGTCGCTGGATGGACACCTACCCGCGCGCGCGCAAGCAATCAGGGGCGCACATGGCCGGCGCCGCCTACGACGTCCACCCCTACGTGCTGATGAACTACAACGACGACTACGAGTCGGTCGCGACACTGGCCCATGAATGGGGCCACGCGATGCATTCCTACCTTGCCAATCGGGCACAACCTTACGTGACCTCAAACTACGCGATCTTCACCGCCGAGATTGCGTCGACCTTCAATGAAGTGCTGCTGCTCGATCGCATGCTCAAGGCCGCAACCAGCGACGACGAGCGCCTCTTCTACCTCGGCAGCGCGCTGGAGAACCTGCGGGGCACCTTCTTCCGGCAGACGATGTTTGCCGAATTCGAGCGCGAGATTCATGCGGCTGTCGACGCCGGCGAGTCGCTTACCGGCGCCCAGTTGTCGAAGCGCTATTGCGCACTGCTCAAGCGCTACCACGGCGTGGCCGAAGGCGTGATGGCGATCGACGACGGTTACTGCATCGAATGGGCCTACATCCCCCATTTCTACAACTCCTTCTACGTCTACCAGTACGCCACCGCCATTGCCGCCAGTTCGCTGTTCGCGGAACGCGTGCTCCAGGGCGAGTCGGGTGCGCTCGACAACTACCTCGGGCTGCTGCGCGCCGGCGGCTCGGACTACCCCTACGAACTGGTCAAGGCGGCCGGGGTCGACCTCGCCAGCCCGGCTCCGTACCGCTCACTGGTGGCGCGGATGAACCGGATCATGGACGAGGTCGAGGCGATCCTGGCACGGAAGGGCTGATGCCTCACTCTCGCCGGAAGAAGTCGGAAGCGGCGGTGCCCGGACTCAGACGCCCCGCTCCTTGAACACCTCGCGCGCCACCCGGAAGCTGTCGATCGCCGCGGGCACCCCGCAGTAGATCGCGCTCTGCAGGAAGATCTCCGAGATTTCGGCCTTGCTCAGGCCGTTGTTCAGTGCGCCCACGACGTGCAGCTTGATCTCGTGCGGGCGGTTCAATGCGGTCAGCATCGCCAGGTTGATGATGCTGCGGGTGCGCCGGTCGAGCCCCGGCCGGTTCCAGATCTCGCCCCAGCAATATTCGGTGACCAGTTCCTGCATCGGGCGGTTGAAATCGTCAGCGCTGGCAATCGACTTGTCGACATACTCGGCACCGAGCACCTCGCGGCGCGTGGCTAGCCCCTGATTGAAGCGTTCCTGGTCCATGATCCTGATCTCCGGAAAAGTTGGTGTGAGTCAAACATTGCTGCAGACGGAGCGTATCATCGCCTTGCACAAAGCAATCGACCTACGGAGCACGAGGGATGGATTTCGCGGGCGTTTACCCCTACCTGGTATCTCCCATCGCCGCCGACGGCGAGGTCGACGAGCCAGTGCTGACGCGGTTGTGCAACGACCTGATCGCAGCCGGGGTACACGGGCTGGTGCCGCTGGGTTCGACCGGCGAGTTCGCCTACCTCTCTTGGCCGCAGCGCCGGCGCGTGGTCGAGGTGGTGATCGCCGCGGCAAAAGGTCGCATACCGGTAATCGCCGGGGTCGCAGCCACCACCACCGCCGAGGCGGAGCGCCAGGCGCAGGAACTGGCACAACTCGGTTGCGATGGCATCCTGGCAATTCTCGAGGCCTATTTCCCGCTCAACGATGACGCGGTCTACTCCTATTTCAGCGCCATCGCGGCGGCCACACCATTGCCGGTGGTGCTCTATACCAACCCCAATTTCCAGCGCGCCGATCTCTCGCTGCCGGTGATCGACCGGCTCAGCCGCATCAACAACATCCGCGCCATCAAGGACGCGTCGAACAACACCGGTCGGCTGCTTTCGATCATCAACCTGGTCGGGGACCGGATGCAGGTGTGCGCCGCTTCGGCCCATATCCCGGCCTGCGTGATGCTGATCGGCGGGGTTGGCTGGATGGCCGGCCCGGCTTGCCTGGTGCCGCGCCAGAGCGTGACGCTCTACGAACACTGTCGCGCCGGGCGCTGGGATCAGGCGATGGCACTGCAGACGCGGCTCTGGGCACTGAACCAGGCGTTCGCGCGCCACAACCTGGCGGCCTGCATCAAGGGCGGACTTATCATGCAAGGCTACGCAGTGGGCGAACCGCTGCCGCCGCAGTCGCCGCTGTCGGAGCAAGGACAGCTCGAGGTGCGCGCGGCGCTTGAGCTGGTGGGCGCGCTGTAACGCCGGACAATTTCCCTCAACGAGAGCAAACATGACCCGCAACATTCTCGACGAAAGCCAGATTCATCCCGCGATTCGCGACCGGATCGCCAACCTCAACCGCGACATCGTCGAGGAAGTGCAGCAGGCCCTGGCCGCGCACAAGGTGGTGGTCGTGGGGATGAGACAGAACCCGGTGGTCAAGAAGGCGCGCCAGGCGTTGGAAGCACAGGGCATCGCCTTCCACTACCTCGAGTACGGCAGCTATTTGAATACCTGGCGGCGGCGCAATTCGCTCAAGATGTGGACCGGTTGGCCGACCTTCCCGATGGTCTTCGTCAAGGGTGTGCTGGTGGGCGGCGGAGCCGAGCTCAGCGCCCTGATCGGCAGCGGCGAACTGATCCGCATGATGCAGTCCTGACGCGGTCCAGCAAGACGAGGGCGAGAGGTCTAGACTAGCGGGCTTAGCGGAGCCAGGGATAACGTTGTGCTTCTCATAGACTGGATGCTGTTGATCGCTGGCGGCTGGGTTGCACTCGGCCTCGCCGGCATCGCGGCGCCGCACAACACCCAGTTCGTTGCCCGCATCCTCTTTCCGCTGGGCGCAGCGCTCGCCGCGCTGCTGGCGCTGGTCGCGGGCGTGGCGTTGTTCGATACCCCCGAGACCGCGGTCCTGGCGGTCGGCTTGCCGAACCTGCCGTTTCACCTGCGGCTCGATGCGCTCTCGGCTTTCTTCCTGCTGCTGATCGGCGCGGCCAGCGCCGGCATCTCGATCTTCGCCGCCGGCTATTTCCGCCAGGGCGAAGGCACGCCGCCGGGCCTGTTGTGCCTCGAGTACCACCTGTTCCTGGCCAGCATGGCCATGGTGGTTCTGGCCGACGACGCCTACGCGTTCATGGTGATGTGGGAGACGATGGCACTGTCATCGTTCTTCCTGGTGATCGCCAACCACCGCAGCGCGAGCATCCGCCAGGCCGGCTTCCTCTACCTGCTGGTCGCCCACATCGGCGCGATCGGAATCCTGCTGTCGTTCGCGATCCTGCGCGCCAATACCGGCGACTACACCTTCGCCAACATGCGCGGCCATTCGCTCGAGCCGTTCTGGGCCTCGGCGGCGTTCCTGCTGGCGCTGTTCGGCTTTGGCGCCAAGGCGGGGATCTTGCCGCTGCACGTCTGGCTGCCCGAAGCCCATCCGGCCGCGCCCTCCCCGGTGTCGGCGCTGATGAGCGGCGTGATGCTGAAAACGGCGATCTACGGCATCCTGCGCGTGAGCTTCGATCTGCTCTCGCAACAACTCTGGTGGTGGGGCGTGGTGCTGCTCGCGGTGGGACTGTTGAGCGCACTCTTCGGCGTGGTCTATAGCGCGGTCCAGACCGACATGAAGCGCCTGCTCGCCTATTCATCGATCGAGAACATCGGGCTGATCTGCGTCGGCATCGGGCTGGGCCTGCTGTTCAAGGCCTACGCCATGCTCGGACTGGCGGCGCTGGCACTCACGGCCGCGCTCTATCACGCGATCAGCCACGCCTTCTTCAAGAGCCTGCTGTTCCTGGGTACCGGATCGGTGTTGCACGCCACCGGCGAACGCAGCCTCGGGAAACTGGGCGGGCTGTTGCGACGCATGCCCTGGGTCGGCTGGCTGATGCTCATCGGCATGCTGGCCAGCTCGGGCTTGCCGCCGTTTTCCGGTTTCGTTGCCGAATGGCTGCTGCTGCAAAGCTTCCTGTTCACGACCGGACTGCCGAACTCATTCCTCAACATGCTCGTCCCGGTCGTAGCCGCCGCGATCGCGCTGGTCGCCGCACTCGCTGCCTACGCGATGGTCAAGTTCTACGGCATCATCTTCCTTGGCCAGCACCGCGAACCCCACCTCGAGCAAGCCCACGACGCCTCGCGACTGGAGCGCATCGGCCTGGTCTGGCTGGGAGCTGGCTGCGTGCTGATGGGCCTGCTGCCGGTGCCGGTGATCGAGGCGATCGACCGGGTCACGCAGGTCCTGGCCAACACCGGGATCGCCACCGCGGTGCGCGCGCACGGCTGGCTGGTGCTGGCGCCGACCGATGTCGAGCGCGCGAGCTACGCGCCGCTGCTGTTCCTGCTGCTGGTGCTCGGCTGCACCCTGCTGGCGTCGCTGATCGTGCGTCGGCTCTATCACGGCGGAATCCGGCGCTCGCCGCCGTGGGACTGCGGATTCCCGGCGCAGACCGCGCGCATGCAGGACACCTCGGAGGGCTTCGGCCAGCCGATCCGGCAGATGTTCGAGCCGGTCTTCAGGATGAAGCGCCAGTTGCCGGCGGCCACCGATGAGCATCCGGTCTACCAGGTAAGCATCGACGACCATTTCTGGCACTGGCTCTACCTGCCGATCGCCGCGGCGAGCCACTTCGTTGCCAGCCTGGTCGGGCGGCTGCAGCACGGCCGGATCGCGATCTACCTGCTCTACAGTTTCGTCACCCTGATCGTCCTCCTGGTGGTGGTGATGTAATGGTCACGTTCGCCGGAGTGTTCTCGCAACTGCTCGAACTGGCCTGTGCGCTCGCCTTCGCGCCCCTGTTGCTGGGCTGGGTCAACCAGTGGCGTGCCTGGCTGCAGAACCGCAGCGGTCCGGGCGTACTGCAACCCTATCGGGTACTGCACAAGCTCTTCCAGAAGGAATCGGTGACTGCGCACTCGGCAACCAGGCTGTTCCGGGGCGCGCCCTACATCGTGTTCGGCTGCATGGCGCTGGTGAGCGCGATCGTCCCCAGCCTCTCGACCGAGCTGGCGCTGGCCTCGGCGGCCGACGCCATCGCGCTGGTGGGGCTGTTCGCGCTGGCGCGGGTGTTCATCTCGCTGGCGGCAATGGATATCGGCACCTCGTTTGGCACGCTCGGCGCGCGCCGCGAGATGATGGTCGGATTCCTGGCCGAACCGGCGCTGCTGATGGTGCTGTTCTCGGCCTCGCTGATTTCCCAGTCGACCTCGCTGGCAACCATCGTCGGTCACATCGCCAACCAGCCTTTTGCGATTCATCCCAGCCTGGCGATCGCCGGGATCGCGTTCACCTTCGTGTCGCTGGCCGAGAACGCCCGCATCCCGGTCGACAATCCGGCCACGCACCTCGAACTGACCATGATCCACGAGGCCCTGATCCTCGAATATTCCGGCCGCCACCTGGCGCTGATGGAATGGGCCGCGGCGCTCAAGCTCTACGCCTACTCGTGCATCGGATTGGCGATCTTCTTCCCCTGGGGGGTGGCCTCGAGCGGCCGGGCGATCGACCTGGTGCTGGCGATCCCGGCGCTGGCAGTCAAGCTGGGCGTGGGCGGAATCGGACTGGCGCTGATCGAAACCATCAACGCCAAGATGCGCCTGTTCCGGATTCCGGAGTTCCTCGCGACCGCCTTCCTGCTGGCGGTGATCGCGCTGCTGACCCACATCCTGCTGGGCGGTTGAGATGAACGCGCTGCTGGCCCAAAGCATCAATTTCTTCGCCGCCATGCTGCTGGTGCTGGCCTTCGCGATGATCGCCCAGCGCCGGGTGCTGACGCTGATCCGGCTGTTCACGCTGCAGGGCGCAGCGCTGGTGGCGGCGACCGCGGTCGTCGCCTACCTGACCGGCGAGCACGAGATGTACTACTCGGCCGGAATCACCTTCATCGTCAAGGTCGTAGCCATCCCGCTGATCCTGACCCGGCTGATCAACCGCCTGAACGTGCGCTGGGACGTCGAGACGCTGTTCAACATCCCGACCACGATGCTGATCGGCATCCTGCTGGTCATTTTTGCCTTCAACCTGGCGGCCCCGGTGGCCAGCCTGTCCAAATCACTCGCGCGCGGCACGCTGGGCATCGCGATGGCCTGCGTGCTGCTCTCGTTCCTGATGATGATCGTTCGCTCCAAGGCCGTGCCGCAGGTGATCGGCTTCCTGTCGATGGAAAACGGCCTGTTCTTCGCCGCCACTGCCGCCACTGGCGGGATGCCGATGGTCGTCGAACTGGGCATCGCCTTCGACGTGCTGGTCGGGATCCTGATTCTCGGCGTGTTCATGTTCCAGATTCGCGAGCAGTTCGAAAGCCTGGACATCCGCCACCTCGAGAAGCTCAAGGAAAAATGAGCATGGAGACGTTCCTGCTGCTGGTGCTGGCGCTGCCGATTGCGGGCGGGATCACGCTCGCCATGGTCGGCCACCTGCCAGCGGCGCGCGACGTCAACGCGGGGTTCAGCCTGGCCACCCTGCTGGCGGCGATCATGCTGACCAGCGGCGTCATCGAGAACGGTCCTTTCCTGGCGCTCGGTGAATGGTTCTTCGTCGACCCGCTCAACGTCTTCCTGGTGACGCTAACCGCTTTCGTGGGCTTCACCACGTCGCTGTTCTCGCGCCCCTACATGCAGGTCGAACTCGAGCGCGGCAAGATGACTCCGCGGCGCATGCGGCTCTACCACAGCATGTACCAGTTCTTCAACGGCATGATGCTGCTGGCGCTCACCACCAACAACCTCGGCATCATGTGGGTCGCGATGGAAGCTGCCACGCTCACCACCGTGCTGCTGGTCTCGGTGTATCGCAGCGCGGCCAGCCTGGAGGCGGCCTGGAAGTACTTCATCCTCTGCGGCGTCGGTATCGCGCAGGCGCTCTTTGGCACCATCGTGGTCTATCTCGCCGCCGAGAACGCCATCGGCGCCGCCGACGCCCTGACCTGGACCAAGCTGGCCGAGGCCCGCAACCTGCTCGACCCGAACATCCTGGCGATCGCCTTCGCTTTCCTGCTGCTCGGCTACGGCACCAAGGTCGGCCTGGTGCCGGTGCACAACTGGCTGCCCGACGCCCATGCCGAGGGGCCGACGCCGATATCGGCGGTGCTCTCCGGTTTGCTGCTCAACGTCGCGCTCTACGCAGTACTGCGCTGCAAGGTGCTCGCCGACGGCGCGATGCAAAACGGCCTCCCCGGGCGGATGATGGTGGGCCTGGGATTGCTCAGCGTACTGGTGGCGGCGTTCTTCCTGTTCCGCCAGAAAGACGCCAAGCGCATGTTCGCCTACTCGTCGATCGAGCACATGGGCCTGATGACCTTCGCCTTCGGCATTGGCGGCACGATCGCCAACTTTGCGGGACTGCTCCACATGACGGTCCACGCGCTGGTCAAGTCGGGAATCTTCTTCGCCGTCGGCCACGCTGCGCAGAAGGCCAGGACCCAGACCATGGCCGACATCCGCGGCCTGGTGACGACCAGTCCGACCGTCGGCTGGGGATTGATGCTCGGCTCGCTGGCGATCCTCGGCATGCCGCCGTTCGGGGTCTTCGCGAGCGAATTCCTGATCCTCACTTCGGCGATGGAATCGATCCCCTGGAGCACCCCCTTCCTGCTGCTGGGTCTGGGAATCGCCTTTGCCGCGATCTTCAGCCGGGTGGTGCCGATGGTGTTCGGCGAGCCCTCCATCGAGCGGCTGCCGCACCCGCCGGCGCTGGTGCCGGTGTTCATTCACCTCGGACTGGGATTGATGCTCGGGCTCTACATCCCGCCCTACCTCAACGGCTGGTACGAAGCGGCCGCGCGGATGATCGGAGGCTGAGCGATGCGGATTCCCGGCCTCGACACCGATTTCCAGCTCATCGCGGCGCCATTGCCGATCCATTTCGCGCGCGTGGCGCCACCAGCATGGTCGGCGCTGGCGCTGGCAGTGGCGGGCGGCCAGGGCCAGATCGTGAGCCTGTGGGCCAGCGATCACGGCGCGGCCGGCAAGACCGTCAGCGCGGCCTACCAGACCACTGCGGGCCTGGTGGTTGCCGAACTGGCGCTCGGCACCGCCGCTACGTACCCCGACATCGCCGGCCACTTCCCGGCGGCGATCAGGATGCAGCGCGCCGCCCGCGACCTGGTCGGCGTCAGCGCCGCCGGCACCGGCGACCAGCGTCCCTGGCTGCGCCACGGCTCCTGGCCGGCAGACTACCTGCCGCTGGCAGCCGGCAATACCGGCGCCGAGAGCTTCGGGCAGGGCAACGACGAATACGAGTTCGTGCGCGTCGCCGGCGATGGCGTGCACGAAATCCCGGTCGGACCGGTGCATGCCGGGATCATCGAGCCGGGCCATTTCCGATTTTCGGTGGTGGGCGAGAAGGTGCTGCGGCTCGAGGAGCGGCTGGGCTACACCCACAAGGGCATCGAGCGCCGCTTCACCGGCCTCGATCTGGCCGCAGGGGCGCGCCTGGCCGGCCGGGTCAGCGGCGACAGCACCGTGGCCTATGCCTGGGGCTATGCGATGGCCGCCGAATCCCTGGCCGGGATACAGATTCCCGAGCGGGCCGGCTGGCTGCGCGCGGTGCTGCTCGAGCGCGAGCGCATCGCCAATCACCTCGGCGATATCGGCGCGCTGGGCAACGACGCTTCGTTCGGCTTCGCGCTGACCCAGTTCTCGCTGCTGCGCGAGGATTGGCAGCGCGTCAGCCAGGCGGTCTTCGGCCATCGCCTACTGATGGACCAGGTCGTTCCCGGCGGCGTCGCCCGTGATCTCGATCAAGCAGCGATCGCAACCCAGCTGGAACAGATCCGCGTCGTCCGGGACATGGTCGCCCGGCTGCGAAGGATCTTCGACGAGCACGCCGGCATGCAGGATCGCTTCGTCACCACCGGGCAGGTCGGCCAGGAGCTGGCGTTGCGGCTCGGGCTCACCGGCTTTGCATTGCGCGCCAGCGGCATCGCCCGCGACCTGCGCAGCGACTTCCAGTTCGCGCCCTACCGCCAGGTCGACTTCAAGTGCATGACCCGCACCAATGGCGACGTCGGCGCCCGCGTCAACCAGCGCTTCGACGAGATTGCGGAATCGCTGCGCCTGTTGTTGCGGTTGCTGCGCGGCCTGCCGCCGGGACCGATCGCAGCGCCGCTCGCGGCCAATGGCGGCGGCCGCGGCTTCGGCTGGGTCGAAGGCTGGCGGGGTCCGGTAATGGTGGCGCTCGAAACCGGCAACGACGGCGCGATCGAGCGCTGCCATTGTCACGATCCATCGTGGCAGAACTGGCCGGTGCTCGAACACGCCATCATCGGCAACATCGTGGCCGACTTCCCGCTGATCAACAAATCCTTCAACCTCAGCTATTCAGGGCAGGATCTGTAATGTGGCAGGTGCTGAAACACATCGCCCGCACCGGCTTCCCGACCGAGCCGGCGCCCGAGCCCGCGCCCGAATGGCGCACCGCCGAGGCGCAGGAAATCCAGCAGCGGATCCTGCAGGTGCTCGGACGGGCGCTCGCCATCAGGGAAGTCGACGCCGGTTCGTGCAACGGCTGCGAACTGGAAATCAACGCACTCAACAATCCGCGCTACAACATCGAAGGACTGGGCATTCGTTTCGTGGCCAGTCCGCGCCACGCCGACATGCTGCTGGTGACCGGCCCGGTCAGCCGCAACATGGAAGTCGCGCTGCGCCGGACCTACGACGCCACCCCCGCGCCCAAACTGGTGGTCGCGGTCGGCGATTGCGGCTGCAACGGCGGGGTGTTCGGCACCAGCTACGCGACGCTGGGCGCAGTGGCCAGCGTGCTCCCGGTAGACGTCGCGATCCCGGGGTGTCCGCCGCCACCGCTCGACCTGATGCGCGGCATCCTGGCCGCGATCCAGGCCAAGGCGCCAGAACCGGGCAGCTGAACGCGCCGGCCTGGAGCTTGCGCCCCGGCCGCGGGAAATCCGGCTAGAACGTGTAGCGCAGCGACGCCCGCAGCACGTGGACCCGATAGTCGGGCGCGGTCTCGCCCAGGGTCAGCACGTTCTCGATAGTGCCCGGCAAGACGCCGTCGAGCAGCCAGCTCTTGCTGCGGTAGCGCTCGTAGCCGTAATCGCCGCGCAAGGTGATGTTGTCGCTCAGGGCATAGACGGCATAGACGCGCAGGCTGTCGAGGTTCGAGGTCAGCGTCGGGAAAGCAGGCGTGCTGACGCCGGTTAACACCGCGACGTCGCCCCGGGAGCGCGAGAAGCCGAGATCGGCGCCAACGTTGAACTTGTCGTCGATCACGACGTGCTTGATGCCGACGCCGATGAAGTCAACGGTGTCGCGGTTCTTTGCGCTCCAGTCGGGAGTTGCGAACGACGAACTGCCGGCCTGGGTCGAGCGGATCTGCTGGCGGTTGACGAAGAAGGTGAACCTGGTCTTGCTGGACATCGCCCAGGAGGCATCGCCGCTCAGCATCAGTTCGCGTCCGTCGGTGAGGCCAATGGTCGAATCCTGGTAGTCGTCGCGTGCTGCGTCGAGCCCCAGGCCGAAGTGCAGATCGTCGCTCACCGCGATGTCGGCGCGCAAACCCAGCGTGTCGCGCTGGCGGTTGGCAAGGTTGTACTTGCGCATCAGCGGGTTCTCGGGCGGGATCACTGATGCCAGCGCCTGGTAGCCGCTGTTGCTCCGGTCGCCATGGCTGGCCTTGACACTCAGCTCGACGTCCTCGATCGCGCCCTTGCTGCTCAACCGGCCCCAGATCGTCTGGTCGCGGGTCCGGTCCACTTCCTGGTAGGTGCGCCTGGTCGAGTCATGGTCGTAACCGGCGGCAGCGGCGGTGTCGTCGTCGATGCGGTAGTCGGCGCGCAACTTGAGCTTGTCCGAGGTGAAGCCAAACGGCATGTTGCTGCGCGGAACGCCATTGAACAAGTCGGTGATCAGCGACGGGTAGAGCAAGCTCGCGGTCTGGTTGTCGCGCTCGTTGTGGCTGTAGGCGGCGTTAACGCGCAACTCGTCGCTGACCTGGGTGTTCATCCGCAGCGACGCGTCCAGCGTGGCCACCCGGCCATCGAGCGAAGCCGCCGGCAGGCTGTCCACCGCCAGGAGGCCGTTGGTGGTCTGCGCCTGATAGGCCTGGTTCTGAGTCATCCGGCCGACCGCGATGTCGGCGTTCAGGCGCGTCGTGGCGCTGTAGCGATAGCCAACCGCCGCCGAGAGCTGGTGGAACTGGCTGTCCGGCGGCAGCCCCAGGCTGGCGCTATCGGCGCCGGCGATCACCGGCGTGTAGGGATTCGCCCAGGTCAGTGAAGGATTGCCGTTGCGGAACTGCGAGCCGTAGTAGCCGAACCTGAGTTGCCAACGGCTGCCCGCGTAGGATGCCGAGGCGTCGACCTGGTCGGTGGTGTAATCGATCGGCTCGAGGAACTGCGCCGATTGCACGAAGAACGAACCGGCGCTGCGCTTGGTCCCGTCCTTGGTCTCGTGGCGCACGTTGATCGAGTATTCCCATTGCGGCGATGCCAGCAGCAGGGCACCAACGTCGAGCCGCTTGCGTTCGGTACCGATGGTCACCGGCACGAGCGTCGCGCCCAGCGGCATCAGCCCGGTCGTGTCCTGCGGATAGCCGGCCGGCAAGGTCAGGATTGCGGTGCCGGACCCGAGGAACGGGGTGCTCGCGCTGTCGGACGAGAGCGCTGGCAGCTGGTTGTAGCGCAGCCATACCCGATAGCGGGCGGCGTTGCCGGCTTCCAGGGCCAGCGAGCGGGTGGCGATGCCGAGGTCGGCGGCCTTGAGTGTCCAGTAGGCGCCGTCCTCGCCGTCGCTGCGCACGTTCGCGCCACCGATCAGGAACCCGCCCTTGTCGCCGAGGCCGTTGAACTGGCCGAATTTGGCAGACGACTGCGACACCGCGCCGGCACCGACGTCGACCGAACCGCTGCGTCCCGAGACGAACTCGCAGGATTCGCACTTCCACCCGGAAGTATCGACCGCAACGTCTGCGGCAGCCGCAACGGCGGGCAGGGCGGCAATCAGGCTGATCAACAACAGCGGCTTCGAGGTCTTCATGATCCGGTCCCGTTCTGACTTTGCTGCTTCACTTGTTCATGCTCGGAAATGCCGCCAACCGCTCCCTGCCCTGGCACGGAGCAGCAGCGACAGGCTAGCGCATCAGTTTCGCGCCCGCCGGGTGATTCGACCCGTGGACCCGGCTGTGGCAATTGACGCAACCGCCCGCCAGCAGGAAACCCTGGCCGCCGCCGGTACCGCCCGGCAGCGCCGCGCCGGTGCGGGCGATCGCCGGATGACCGGCAGCCGCATGGCACTGCTGGCACAACAGCGGCGGGCTCTTCTTGAGCAGCGCCGGATTGGTCGAGCCGTGCGGCGAGTGGCAGTTGGCGCAATCCTCGGCTACCGGCTGATGCTCCCACAGGAACGGGCCGCGTTTCTCGGCGTGACAGCTATAGCAGACCTGGTTCACGGTCGGCTTGACCAGCAGCTTGTCGACATTCGAACCGTGGACGTTGTGGCAATCGCTGCAGACCACCTTGCCGGCGAGGATCGGGTGCGACCAGGGCTTGCGGATCTCGGCCATCTGCTTCTTGTGGCACTTCGCGCAGACGTCAGCCTGGGTCGCGGCCGCGAGCACCGGGTCGTTGGCGGAGTGGAGGCTGTGACAGGTCGCGCACGAGACCTGGTTGACGTCGTGGGTGCTGCCCTGCCAGGCGATCCGGGCCTTGTTCCCGTGACACACCAGGCAGGGGGCATTCAGTTGCCCAGCCGGGCGGCTCGCCGGCGGATTGAAGGCGATGATCTTGCCGCGTTCGTCGTCCTCGGCGTTGACGTGCGCGTCGCCCGGCCCATGACAGGCCTCGCACTGCAGCTGGCCCTTGCCAAACGGCGTGCGCGCATCGTCGGGGCGGGCATGACGCGAAAGGAAGATCGCCCCTTCCCTGGAGGTGTGGTCAGCCTCGTGGCAGCCGAGACAGGTATCGGCACCCTCCTCGCTGTAGCCCCCGTTGGCGCTCTCCGGCGCATCGGCCTTGGCCTTGGCCTTGTCCTGCGCTGCAACGGCACCCGCGAGAGCCAGCCCGGCCAGCAACACCAGTGCCGCCCCGAATGATTTCTTGATCTTCATCATCATCTGCCCTATTTGACCCCGTGCACCTTCTTGACATCGAAGTCCCCGCCAACGCCGTGACACGTCGAACATTTCTCGACTTGAGCGCTGGCCACGGGGAGCGTCTGGTTGAACAGCGCGCCGTTGATGACCATGTGGTGCGCGGCGTCAGAGCTATCGTGGCACGACGCGCAGACCGCCGCAGTCCAGGTGGTCTTCAGGTCATCGGCCGCGTCGTCCGGGAGCGCGCCGGTGCTGCTGGTTGTGGTCAGCAGGCCGCTGCTCCCGGTGTTAACCCACTGGCCGCCGAGTTGGTAGGAAGTGGCGGTGTGGCAAGCGGTGCAGTTGGCCAGGTTGCCGGGGAAGACCACCTCCGCGAACGACACTGCCCTGCCGCCATAACCATAGACCGTGATCCCCTTCTCGCGGAAGCCACCGTTGGCGGCCTCGCCGGCATGAATCGCATGGATCATGGTGCGGAAGTCGATCGACTCCTCGAGCTTGCCGTCGACCCCGCCAGTGAGCACACCAGCGGTTGCTGGCCGCTGGCTCGCATCGGTGGCATTGGGGTTGTGGCAAACCACGCAAACGCCGGGCTCATTGGTGCGATTGCCGCCATGCAGGCTAAGCGTGTCATGGCACACCGCGCACTTGGCCATGTCGACCACGGTGCGCCGCGGCGCCACGGCGCCGGCGATCGCGAAGTCCTTGAACGCGCTCTTGACGGCGAGCCGGTCGGTGAAAGTACCGGCGGTGGTCACATCGCCCATGACCCTGCCGTCCATCGTCACCCGCAGCGAAGCTGCCTGGCCGGGCAACATCGCCGGGACCGGTACTGCCG
This sequence comes from Burkholderiaceae bacterium, assembly GCA_024643785.1. Taxonomy (GTDB): domain Bacteria; phylum Pseudomonadota; class Gammaproteobacteria; order Burkholderiales; family Burkholderiaceae_E; genus JAGXFR01. The sequence continues at coordinate 6,748 of JAHEMI010000030.1, read as the reverse complement.
CGGCCACGGTGTAGGTTCCGGGAACAGCGCCGGCTACCGCGGTGGTGAGCGCGTTGATGCTCACCGGCTGGCCATATTTGGCGCCGCTGGCATGGTTGCCGATGTCGGTCGTGCTCCAGCCGATCTTGATGCCCAGAGACGCTCCGGCTGACGTAAAGCCGGCCGCGCTGGCGATGTCGTACGGCGCATCGCCGTTGGTGGGATCGGTCACCGAGAAGGTCACCACCGGCAACTCGCCGACGCCCGTTGCCGTGGCGCTGATGATGTTGAAGCGGTATTTGGCCGCAGCGGCCTTCAACCGTGCCGGGAAGTTGTGGGCGATCGCGATGTCCTTGGCGTCGGTGTACCTGCCGGCACCATGGCACAGCGCACAGCGGCTGTCGTCGCCCTGGACCCCGCCCGAGTGGGCGATCGTCTGGTAGGGCTTGGTGGCATCAGGCGTGGTGCCGAAATACACGTTGTCGTGGCACGATCCGCAGGCCGTGATGCTGGGCGTGGTCTTCCAGTGGTCGCCCAGAGCCGTGAAGTTGCTCGCGCCCAGGGTGCCGTCGTGGCAGCGGGTGCAGTTGCGCACGTCCTGCGTGAATACGACCGTCGAAAAATCGTGGCTGCCGATCGCATTGGGCGTGCCGGCGATCACGCTCGGCAGCTGCAGGCCGCCGTTGTTGTAGTGGATGCGATGGATCATCGCCTTGAGGTCGACCGTGACATTGGCGCCGCCACCGGTGCCCGCCACCCACGAGCCGGGATTGTGGCAGGTGGCGCAGAGCCGCACGTCGACACGGGTGCCATGGGCGCTCAGCTGGGTGTGGCAACTGTTGCAGGTGGCGTTGGCCACGACATCCGGTTGGGCGACGATGCCGCCGGCCGGCAAGAAGTCGTAGATGCCCGACGCCTTGGGATAGGCTGAGTTGCCCTGCTGGATCGCGACCCGGTGGGTCAGCGTCGGGGCGTAGCTGATGTCGAGCGCCTTGCCCTCGGCATCGGTGCACGGCGCCGGGCAAACGTTGGCGGCGGCATCCTTGATATCGGTTGCAAAGGTGTAGGTGTAGCTGCCGTCACCGTGGTTGACGAGCGTTCCGAAGGCATAGCCGGCACGCAGCCGCTCCTGGCTGCCCTGGACCGCGCCGCCGCTGGCACGATTGATGTAGTTCTGCCAATGGGCGCCGCTGCCGTCGATAGCCGGCATCCACTTGGCGATGTTGAAGCGCAGGTCTGCCGCCCCCAGCGCGGTGAAGGCAGCGTCGGCGTCGGTCTTGACCGTGAACTCGATCACCGGCGTGTTCGCCAGATCGACGCCAGTGACCGTGATGATGAGTCCGGAAACTGCCGCTTCGGCTGGCGGCGTGGTGCCACCGGAATCCGTGCCTCCACCACCGCCACCGCATCCGGTCAGGGCCAGCGCCAGTGCGCCCGCCGCCACGATCCTGCCCCACACTCCGGATCCACGATTCCGACTCATCACATCCCCACTTTCGCGAGCCAAATGCCCCCGAAAAAGATAAACCTGTGTCGCCAATGGCGGCGACACTCCTGTTGCCGTTGGGAAATGGCGCTACTTCGGCGCCCTGTCACCCAGGATTTGCATCAATTCCTTCTTGGTAAACCTGACCGTCACCTTGTTCCTGATCCGGCCGTAGAGCTCGCGCGAGATGATGTTGCGTGAGACCAGTTGCGTCTTGCTCCCGAAGGGGCGGTTGGCCATGATTCTGCCGGCCAGCACGGTGGTAATGCCGGGGACGCTCTTCAGTTCGGTGCGCGAAGCATGGTTGATGTCCACGAGCGGCCCAGCTGGTTCCTTCAGGCCGAGGTGGCCCATCTGCGCCCTTCGTATCACCTCCGGGGCGCCAACTGTCGGCGACTGCTCTACCTTTGGCGCTGGATCCGCCGGCGGGGCGGACTGCGCCTGCGCCGTGGCGGCCAATAGCGCCAGTGCCAGGGCGACACATCCGGAACCAATCATGCTGCGGGCGATGCTGCGATTCACGAAAACTCTCCTGTTCTTGCCGCTACCGGGGGTTAATCAAAGATTATATTTTGACACACCGTCCTGCGAACAGTGCGGGTGCAATGCGCCACACTGCGGGGGTGAGCCAAAAAAAAGGCGAGCCGATCAGGCTCGCCTTTGAATAATCGACTTACTTGCTGAACTTCAGGAAACAGCGAGGCAGGCCGAGGCCCGCCTCGCGATCAGCTCCTAGAACAGCGCCATCACCTTGGCAACGATGGCATCCCACACGCCAGTGCTGCTTTCGATGAGATAGCCAAAGGTCTTGAAGTGACCCATCAGGGCAGCAAGTCCACCGCCATCGCCTTGACCGTCATCGGCGTTGAGCATTTCCGAACGATGGCACGAACCGCATGCCCGTACCGCCGGACCACTCACGTACGACGGATAGGTTCCGACGCTCCGGCCATTCGCAACGGTGTCGGTCGCGGAGAGCACGCTCGGCATCGACTTCGACTGGTCAGGTACGTTGTATGTACCGGGGTTATGGCACGACTGGCAATCCATGATGCCAAAGCGCGGGAACGTGCTCTCGACATGGTGCTTGAATCTCATTGCCGCAACCGGATCCGCAAAGTCAATGTCACCCGGATCGAACGGTTGGAACATATGGATTGCATGCACGTAGGAGTCGATCGAACGCGACTGCAACTCGAGGTGGGCACCACCGCTCGCTACCGTGTGGCACATCCTGCAGACCGTCACGTTGCCGCCGCGGATTCCGCTGTGGAACGTGGTCGCAAGCTGGTCGTGGCAGGTGTTGCAGCCAGCAACCTTCACAATCGGAGTGAAGTAGTTCTCGAAGGCGTTGGCAGCCAGGTTGAAGGTCTTCGACGGTGCGTTGAGCCCGAGAACCGTGCCGTCGGCATTCTTCAATTCCGGCAGGACCGCGATCTCAGCCCGCTTGATCACGCCACTGGTGATCTTGTCGGCCCACATCGACAGGTCAGCAACAATTTCCCAAGCTCCGCCAGCAGCCGAAACGACGGTGAAGCGCGGGTTAACGTCGCCGAGCTTGAACTCAAGCAGCCGCTTGTTGGCAGAGTCGCGGCCGTGAGCGTCGACGATGAAGTCCTTCGAGTCGTAGCCGTACAGGCCGACCATCAGGGTTGGCACGATATCGGTAACCGCGAGGCCGGCAACATCCGCAACTTCGGTCGCGTGGAACTTGATCGTGACCTTGTTAGCGGCTACCGCTGCGCTGTCGATCGTAATGACGAAGTTGTCGGAATACCTGACACCAGTCGTCGTATAGATCTTCGGATCGTAACCACCACCATGAAGCTTGCTGAACGCGATCGCACCGGTGTGGCAGGTGGTGCAAGTCGTCGCACGCAGGTCGGCGTCAGTGGCGATATACACGCTGTGGTTGTAGTTGGCTGCGGCCATCTTGGCCTTGATGCCCTCAACGCTGTGGCAGCTGATGCAGGTCTCAGCCTTGAACTGGCTGTCGGCCAATGCCTTGTCAAGCTTGCCAGCATGGCAAGTGACGCAGTTGTACATCGACTGCGGGTAGGCAAACTCCATGGCGTGCGACATGTGCACGTCATTCATCAGTTTCGCCTTGTACGCGTACTTGGTCTTCTCTGCGTCGGTCAAAGGAACAGACGAGAGCTGAGCATAGCGCGCCGGATCGTCTTTCAAGACTTGCCAATCCTGGTGGCCGCCGTTGCGCAGGTCATAGTGGCAACCCTTGCAGGTGTAGAACTCGGTTGGCGTCCCGGTCTGGTCCGCGGTCTTGCCGTAAATGTACGTGTGCTTCAGGAACGGGACCGTATGGCAATTCTCGCAACCCGAAACATTCGCGGCGCTGCTGTAATCGACTGTGCCGATCTTGAACACGCCTGCGAACGGGAACTTGCCTTTGCGCAGCGAACCTTCCAACGTGTACTCGTCCGTGCCATAAAGCGTGACGACGCCGTCGCCGGCCATTGCGGTCACTTGCGCGGCGGTCAGCCCGGTCTTTGTGAACGTACAGACATTAGTCGCGCTGTCATAGGCCTTGGACGTCACCATGGACACGTCCGCGGGGAACGTCTTGGTCGCCGTGTCATACGACGCCCAATAACTTCCGACCACGAAGCCGGTCGACTTGGTGCAATCGAAGTTCGCGCCAGCTTTCTTGAGCTGGAACTTCAGCTCGGCCGTGGTGGCGCCGGTAACTGTGAACGCCATGCCAGAAACGGTTATCACGCCGTCCTGAAAGAGTTCGTCATAAGCAGCCTGGTGGCTATCACCATTGGAGAACGCATTGCCGTTATGGCAGATCGCGCACGACTCGGGGCTGGCAGAGGCCTCGCCCAACGCGTCAATTTGTGCCTGCAGGCTATCCGTGATCGCCGGATCTGCGGGCGTGCCTGGCGCACCTGGCAAACCATCGGTGCCGTCGCTACCTCCGCAAGCCGCCAAGAATGCCGTAACCATTACGGCCATTCCCAACTTAGTCCACCTGTACCTCATAACAACCCCCTGTTTTTCTTAACGATAGCCATGCGAGGAAATCTCGACGGCGACTCACCTTCTCACCATATCTACAGCGACAATAATTAAGCCAGTAATCTCAAGATTAGGACAAATTAGCGGCTCGATCTTAGTCGTGGGGTCAGACCCGGTCAATGTGGTTTCTTTAATCTTTACGGGTTGTTTACAAAGGTTTACACGACGCTGTTGTGGTTTGCCGCAGCGGCCATAAATCGGGCTGGCCGATTTCTTAATTAAAGTTGTTTTAGCGCGGCGCCGCGCCACCCTGGCCAGGTCGGGCAGTGGTGTTCGTTATCAGGCGTCTTCGTCCTTTCCCGATTCAGGGCTATCAGGACACGTTGGCAACCGCAGGACGACCAGCGCGCCAACCGCCAGCAGTACGGCTCCGGCGATGCGCAGACCAGGGACATCGACCATCTGGATGATCGAGAAGCCCCCGACCCCCAGCATCGACGCCAGCGCGATTGCTTTCACTCGGCGGCTGAGGCAACGCTGCTCCTCCCAGCGCCCGATCATGGGGCCGAAGGTGGGGTTGGCGAGCAGCCAGCGGTGCCACTTCTCTGAGGAGCGGGCGAAACAGGCAGCCGCCGCGATTACCAGCGGCGTAGTGGGCAGCAAGGGCAGGACAACGCCGACGATAGCCAACGCGAGAAGGACAAACCCGAGAATCCTGTAGACGCCCATCGCCACCGGGGGTTGGAGAATAAGCGGGTAGTCTAAGCGGTAGCCGCGGCCTTGACCCACTGTGGCGGCGCTGCTACAAGGATTCTCCTTTTCCTCTTAACCCGAGTCTTTTGATGGACCATGTCCTGCACCTCGCCTGCCTCGTGTGCGGGCGCACGCACGCCCCAGGCGACGTTCCTTACGTCTGCCCCGACCACGGCAACGAAGGCATCCTCGATGTCGCATACGACTACGACCTGATCGGGACGCGGATCTCACGCGCGGCACTGGCCAACAATCCCGACCCGACGATCTGGCGCTACAAGCCGCTGTTGCCGGTGGAGCCCGATGCAGCGGTGCCGCCGCTGACGGTCGGCGGCACGCCGCTCTACGCTGCGCCCCGACTCGCGGCCGACGTCGGATTGCGCCACCTGTGGGTCAAGGACGAGGGCCGGGAGCCGAGCGCCTCATTCAAGGATCGCGCCAGCGCCATTGCGGTGGTGCGGGCGCAGGCGCAGGGTGCCGCGGTGATCACCACCGCCAGCACCGGCAACGCCGCCGCGGCATTGGCCGGGTTGTGCGCGAGCGTCGGCCAGGAGAACGTGATCTTCGTGCCCGCGGCTGCGCCGCCGGCCAAGGTCGCACAACTGCTGGCGTACGGCTCGCGGGTGGTGCTGGTCGCGGGCAGCTACGACCAGGCCTTCGAACTCTGCCTCCAGGCCGCCGCCGAGTACGGCTGGTACAACCGCAATACCGGCTACAACCCGTACATGAGCGAAGGCAAGAAGACCGCGAGCTACGAGATCTGCGAACAACTGGACTGGAACGCCCCCGACGCGGTTTTCGTCGGGGTCGGCGACGGCTGCATCATCGGCGGCCTGCACAAGGGCTTCCGCGACCTCCTGGCGCTGGGCTGGATCGATCACATTCCCCGGCTCTACGGGGTGCAGGCGCTCGGCAGTTCATTCCTGCTGCAAGCCTGGGAGAGCGGCGAGGACGTGCTGACCAAGGCCCCCGCCCCGGCCGAAACCATCGCCGACTCGATCAGCGCCGGGTTACCGCGCGACCGGATCAAGGCGATGGCCGCGGTGCGCGACACCGGCGGTGCGTATATCGGGGTTTCCGATGACGAGATCCTCGCGGCGATACCGGCGCTGGCGCGCGGCTCGGGAGTTTTCGCCGAACCGGCAGCGGCGGCTTCGTGGGCGGGCTGCATCAAGGCGGCCGAGCGCGGCCTGGTGCGTGGCGCCGAGCGCGTGGTGGTAGTGAGTACCGGCAGCGGGCTCAAGGACGTCGCCAGCGCCCGCAAGGCGGTGGCCGCCAGCGGCCCCGCGCCGCTGACCGTCGCCCCGGACATGGACGCGCTGCGCGCGGCATTCGCCGCGGCAGCCGGGACACACCAGCGCCGCGATTTCATCGGGAATAACTGATCCGCGGAACCTCTGGGGTTCAGTAAAGCGTCAGGAGTAGATGGTGCGGGTGGTCTGACATTTGCTCGAAACCGTACCGCCGGTAGAAATCGACGGCGGAATCTTTCGCATCGACCACCATGCCAATGCCGCCAACCTCGCTCGCAATGCGCGTAACGCGGTCGAT
>JAHEMI010000109.1:5383-7051 GCA_024643785.1 Burkholderiaceae bacterium | reverse complement strand
GTTCGCGTGGCTGGTGCGGGAAACGCCAGCGCAAATAAAGCAGCCCGCCGCCCAAGGCCCCGACCGCCGCCGCGCTCAGGAAAGCAGTGCGAAAGCTGCCGTATTCGATCGCGTAGCCAGCCAGCAGCGGACCGACAAAGCCGGAGATCGAATAGGCGACCGCGATCCAGCCGAAGTTGCGGGTACGGCCGGCCATGTCGGCCTGATCTTCCACCGCCTCGCCGGTGAGTTTCTGGATCGGCAGGTGAACCAGCAGGAACCCCATACCGGCCATCACGCTGGCCACATAGAGTGCGCTCAATTCGAGTTCGAGCGCCGGTGCCGCAGTGCCCAGGGCCAGCAAGGCAAAACCGAGCAACATTGGCGTTCGAGTACCGTCGCGATCGATCCACCGTCCGGCCAGCACGGCCGAGAGCATCGGGAAGAACGAATAAAGCGCGAGCAACATCCCGACCGCAAAGGTCGGTGCACCCAGCTTGATCGCGGCCAGCGTCACTATGACCCGGCCGGCGCCAAGCGCGGTATGCGCGAAGATCGCCAGCGCGATAATCGGCCCCATCCGCCGAATGGCAGGGGGGAAGTTCATACTCAGCCGCGCGCGCTCACCCACTCCACCACGCCCGCGAGCGCACCGCCCAGGGCCGCTGGATCGCTGCCGCCCGCCTGGGCCATCTCAGGCCGGCCGCCGCCCTTGCCGCCAACCTGCTGCGCGACGAAGTTGACGAGTTCGCCGGCCTTGACACGCGCGGTCGCATCGGCGGTTACCCCGGCGATCAGCGTCACCTTGGTGCCGTCGACCGAAGCGAGCACGATTGCCGCCGTCTTCAGACGGTCCTTGAGGCGATCGACGGTTTCGCGCAATGCCGGCACGTCGGCCCCGGGAATTTCGGCCGCCAGCACCTTGATGCCGTTGACGTCCGTGGCCTGGTCCGCGAGGTCGTCACCGCTCGCCGAAGCGAGCTTGGATTTCAGGCGCGCGAGGTCGCGCTCGAGCAGACGCGAATTCTCCAGCAGCTGCCCGATCCTGGCGCCGACCTCTTCGGCCGGTGCCTTGAGTGCCGCAGCGGCCGAAGCGAGGCGCTCCTCGACGTCGAACAGCCAGGCCAGCGAACGCTCGCCGGTGACCGCCTCGACGCGGCGAATGCCGGCGGCGACGCCGCCCTCGGAGACGATCTTGAACAAGCCGATGTCGCCGGTGCGCGCGACGTGGGTGCCGCCGCACAATTCGCGCGACGAGCCGATGTCGAGCACCCGCACCTCGTCGCCATACTTCTCGCCAAAGAGCGCCATCGCCCCGCCCTTGACCGCGTCGTCAAAGGACATGACCTGCGCGCTGGTAGCGGCGTTGGCGAGAATCTCGGCATTGACCATGCTCTCGACCTGACGCAGTTGCACGGCGCTGACCGGAGCGTTGTGGCTGAAGTCGAACCTGGTCTTGTCGGCGTCGACCAGCGAACCTTTCTGCTGGACGTGGGGGCCGAGCACTTCGCGCAGCGCCTTGTGCATCAGGTGCGTTGCCGAGTGGTTGCGCCGCGTCCGGGCGCGCAGTTCGGCATCGACCGCAGCGCGCACCGTCTGGCCGACGCGCAGTTCGCCGCTGGCGAGTTCGCCGTGGTGGCCGAACACGTCGGCCTGGATCTTGAGCGTATCGCCGACCCGGAAAGAGGC
>JAHEMI010000109.1:0-5283 GCA_024643785.1 Burkholderiaceae bacterium | reverse complement strand
CGGCCTTCGTTGCCGGGGATCACCCCGTCGCACACCGTGAACACGCAGGCCCGAATGTGGTCGGCAATGACCTTGAGCGACGGGCTGTCAGGTTCCGAACTGCCGCCCGCGGCCGCGACCGCAGCGGCCGCCGCCTTGAGCAGGTTCACGAACAGGTCGATCTGATAGTTCGAATGCACGCCCTGGAGCACTGCCGAAACGCGCTCCAGTCCCATCCCGGTATCGACGCTCGGCTTGGGCAGCGGATGCATCACGCCCTGGTCGTCGCGGTTGAACTGCATGAACACGATGTTCCAGATCTCGACGTAGCGGTCGCCGTCCTCGTCGGGACTGCCCGGGGGGCCGCCGGCAATGGCCGGGCCGTGGTCCCAGAAGATCTCGCTGCACGGACCGCAGGGCCCGGTGTCACCCATCGTCCAGAAGTTGTCCGAGGCGTAGCGCGCGCCCTTGTTGTCGCCGATGCGCACGATGCGCTCCGCCGGCACGCCGATCTCGTTGGCCCAGATGCCGTAGGCATCGTCGTCCTCGGCGTAGACCGTTACCCAGAGCCGGTCGGGGTCGAGCCCGAAGACCTTGGTCAGCAGTTCCCACGAGAAGGCGATCGCGTCGTGCTTGAAGTAATCGCCAAAGCTGAAATTGCCCAGCATCTCGAAGAAGGTGTGATGCCGCGCGGTGTAGCCGACGTTCTCGAGGTCGTTGTGCTTGCCGCCGGCGCGGATGCACTTCTGCGAGGTGACCGCGCGCTGGTAGGGGCGCTTGTCGAAACCGAGGAACACGTCCTTGAACTGGTTCATCCCCGCATTGGTGAAGAGCAGGGTCGGATCGTCGCCGGGAACCACCGGGCTCGACGACACGATGGTGTGGCCCCGGGATTCGAAGAAGCGCAGGAATTTCTCTCGGATTTCAGCCGATTTCATGGTGACACCGCGAATGGAAGGCAACTTTTCATTTTACCCAATGCTTGGCGATCGGATGTGGAAAACACGGCCGGCCGGCGGCGGCAAAACCTTGCGCCGCCCGAAAAATGTCATTTCGCGCGAGAATCGGACTTTGCCACCCCAGTGAAAACCGGCCCCCCGATGCCCAGCCCCCTCGAATCGATCCGCGTCCTCGACCTGACCCGGGTGCTCGCCGGCCCGTGGTGCGCCCAGAACCTTGCCGACCTGGGCGCCGACGTCATCAAGATCGAGCGCCCGGGCGCTGGTGACGACACGCGCAGCTGGGGGCCACCATTTCTCAAGGACACCGACGGCAACGACACCAGCGATGCCGCCTACTACCTGGCCGCGAATCGCAACAAGCGCTCGGTGACCATCGACATCGCCAGCAGCGCCGGCCAGCAGGCGATCCGCGATCTGGCCGCAAAGTGCGACGTGGTGCTGGAGAACTTCAAGGTCGGGCAGCTGGCCGGCTACGGCCTGGACTACGCCAGCCTCAGGAAGGTGAACCCGCAACTGATCTACTGCTCGATCACCGGTTTCGGCCAGGACGGTCCCTGGGCCCATCGCCCCGGCTACGACTTCATCATCCAGGGACTGGGCGGGCTGATGTCGATCACCGGCGAAGCCGACGATCGTCCCGGTGGCGGCCCGCAGAAGGTCGGCGTGGCGGTTTCCGACCTGATGACCGGGATGTACGCGACCCAGGCGGTGCTGGCGGCGCTGTTCCACCGCCAGGCAACCGGCGAGGGGCAGTACATCGACCTCGCCCTGCTCGACGTCCAGGTGGCGATGCTGGCCAACATGAACACCAACTACCTGGTGAGCGGCAAGGCGCCCAAACGCTGGGGCAATGCGCACCCCAACATCGTCCCCTACCAGACCTTCAAGACTGCCGACCTGTGGATCATCGTGGCGGTCGGCAACGACGGCCAGTACCGGCGTTTCTGCGAGATCGGCAACCGACCCGAGTTGGGCACCGACCGGCGCTTTGCCCGCAACTCGGACCGGGTGCGCAATCGTGAAGAGCTGGTCGAAATGCTCGCCGCAATGATGGCCGAATTCCCGGCCGAATACTGGCTCGAACGCCTTGAGGGGGCCGGAATCCCCTGCGGGCCGATCAACGACCTCGAGCAGGTGTTTCGCAACCCCCAGGTGCGCGCGCGCGGACTGCGCGTCGACGTGCCCCGCGCCGACGCCGGCCAGGTGCCACTGGTGGGCTCGCCGCTGCGCTTCTCGGGCACGCCGGTGAGTTATCGGCGGGCGCCGCCGCGGCTGGGCGAACATACCGCCGAGGTGCTGGGCGAACTGCTCGGCTACGACGCGGCCCGGATCGCCGCGGTGGCAGCGGACAAGAGCGGTGAGTCCACCTGACCAGGTCAGCGGGCGCGACGCCGCGCTCGCCTACCGACCCGGCAAGGAGCGCCTTCTGCCGGTGCGTTCACGCTGGCTCGCGGCGGCCATCTTCGTGCTCCTGGTGGTAGTCCTCGGGGCCACGCTCTGGCTGGTGCACAACTACGAACAAAGCGAGAAGCAGGAGGCGCTGCAACAGGCCAGCCTGGTGGCCGCCGCGACGATTCGTGCGCGGCTGGGCGAGACCGAGCTGGCGCTGCGCGGCCTGGCATCAGACCTGCGCAGCGGCGATGACGCCCGCTTCACGGCGGTGGCCACCGAGTTGCTGGCGAACAACCCGGCGCTGCTGCGCGTCGAGCTGCGTTTTGGCAGCGACCTGCTGGCAGCGGTCGATGCGCCCCAGCCCCGTCCCCGGCTGGGACCGGCACGACGCGCCGGACTGGCGTTTGACACCCAGATCGCGCTGGCGGCATCGCGCGGCGCCGACCGCTTCGCCTACTCGCGGCCCTACGCGGTAGAAATTCCCGGAGAGTTGCCGTTCGCGGTGACCGAACTGGCGGTGCCGGTCGAACGGGAGCGGCGCGGCACGCTGCTCGCGATCTATTCGCTGGCGCGGATGCTGGAGTACTTCGCGCCGACGGCGTTCCTCGCAGCCAACGAGGTGACCCTGGGGGAAGTCGACGGCACCACCCTCGCCCGCCCGGTGTCGGGGATGCCGGGCGCCGGCGTGTATCGCACCACCGTCCCGCTTGAACTGGCCGGCGGCCGTTCGATCTGGCTGCGCGCCGACAGCCGGACCAAGGAACCAAAGCTGATCCCCAACGTGCTTGCGGGCATGCTGGTGGCGGCGATCGTCGGAATGGGGATCATCGGCGGCTTGCTGGGCCGCGACATGCGCCTGCGTGCGCGCGCCGAACGCGCGCTGCGCGAGCAATATGCCTTCCGCACCGCCATGGAGGATTCGCTGGTTACGGGGCTACGGGCACGCGATGGCGACGGCGTCATCACCTACGTCAATCCGGCGTTCTGCAAGATGACCGGATACCGTGCCGAAGAACTGGTCGGACGCGGCCCGCCGCTGCCCTACTGGAGCAGCGAAACCGCCGACGTCCCCGGCCAGGGCCAGTCCCGGATTCGCGAGCAGGGCGATCAGCAACAGGGCTTCGAGACCGTGTTCAGGCGGCGCGATGGCGAGCAATTCCCAGTTCTGATCTTCGACTCACCGCTGATCGACGCCAATGGCGAGCAGGCCGGATGGATGGATTCGATCTTCGACATCAGCGAGCAGAAGCGCATCGAGGAACTGAGCCGGCGCCAGCAGGAAAAGCTGCACCAGAACGCGCGCATGGCACTGCTCGGTGAAGTTTCATCGTCGCTCTCGCACGAGCTCAACCAGCCGCTCGCCGCGATCAGCGGCTACGCCACGGCCTGTCGCAACCTGCTCGCCAACGGCAAGCAGACCGATCTCGACGTCGCGCTGAGCCGGATCTACAGCCAGTCGGAGCGCGCCGGGCAGGTGATCCGCAGCGTCAATGATTTCGTGCGCAGCCGCAAGCTCGATCGCGCTGCAATCGATCTCTCCGACCTGATGCGCGCGCTCGAGCCGCTGATCGAACTGCAGGCCCGCGAACTGGGTGTGCGCCTGGCCTGGCGGGCCGACCCGGGAGCGGTCGTCATGGCCGACCGCACCATGCTCGAGCAGGTGATCCTCAACCTGACGCGCAACGCGATCGAATCGATGGAATCGACCCCGCCGGAATCGCGCCTACTCGAAATCGAGATAAGCTTGCAGGATGCCGGCGATGGACCGATGGTCGAAATCGCCGTGCTCGACCGCGGTACCGGCGTATCGGTGGAGGCCAGCAAGCACCTGTTCAGCGCTTTCTTCAGCACCAAGGAGCAGGGCCTGGGCATCGGACTGAGCCTGTGCCGCTCGGTGGTCGAGCAGCACGGAGGCCAGTTGCGCTACCGTGAGCGCGAAGACGGCGGAGCGCGTTTCAGCGCTACCATTGCAGCAATCGGTTCCGAGACATCATGAAGACAAATCCCCAGCGCAGCAGTACCCAGAAGCCGGTTGTCTACCTCGTCGATGACGAACCGGTGGTCGCCGACGCACTCGCGTTCCTGCTGGGTTCGCGGGGGTTGGCTTGCGAGCATTTCGACAGCGGCGAGGCGTTCTGGGCGCTGGTGAGCGCGCGCTCGGACTGGGCCACCCGCCCGGGCTGCGTGCTGCTCGACGTGCGCATGCGCAACATGTCGGGGATCGAGGTTTTCGAGCGCCTGGTGCGGCGCAACCCCGGACTCCCGGTGCCGGTAATCTTCCTGACCGGCCACGGCGACATCCCGATGGCCGTCGAGGCACTGAAGCGCGGCGCCTTCGACTTCTTCGAGAAACCATTTGCCGACAACCGGCTGGTCGACCGAGTCGAGCAGGCAATCGACGAGTCACGCCGCCGCATCAAGGCCGAACAGAGCACCGCCGACCTCACCACGCGGCTGGCGCGCCTCAGTACCCGCGAGCGCGAAGTCATGCGACTGATTCTCGCCGGCAAGCTCAACAAGCTGATCGCCGCCGATCTCGGGATCAGCATGCGCACGGTGGAAGTGCACCGGGCGAACGTGTTTTCCAAGATGGCCGTGCGCAACGGCGTGGACCTGGCACGGCTTTTCGAGGGCACCGGCCTGCCGGCGGAGGAGTCCTGAGTGGGGCGTTATCCTTGGGCCATCGCAATCCGGCAACCAATAAGAGGACATAAACGATGAACCAAAGAAGCTACGAACCGATCGACTCCAGGCGCGTCGCCTTCCTCGGGTTGGGCGTGATGGGCTACCCCATGGCCGGACACCTGCAACGCGCCGGCCACCAGGTTTGCGTCTACAACCGCAGCACCGCCAAGGCCGAGCAGTGGGTTGGCGAGTACGGCGGCAAGCTCGGGGCCACCCCGCGCCAGGCGGCGCACGACGCCGAAGTGGTCTTCTGTTGCGTCGGCAA
>JAHEMI010000108.1 GCA_024643785.1 Burkholderiaceae bacterium | reverse complement strand
TTGTCGCCCGGCGGCATGTCGGTGGGCAGGCGCACCACTGCGCGCAGGAAGGCGACCTGGGCGTCGTGGTTGGCATCGATCCACTGGTCAAGGAATGCGGTGCCGGGAGCGGCCGGCGGGGAAGGGGCGTTGAGCATTGGCTGATTGTACGTAGTCGAATCCCGCGTTCACAGCACGCGCGCCACGGCAGTGCGACAATGGCTGCCGTTGGACCTGCCGCGCGCAACGGCGCCCGGCACGGCTCCCGCCAGGAGGCAACATGACGACTTTCTACTGCGATTTCGACAGCCGTTTAGGGCGTATTCGCCTGACCGGCGACGCCAAGGCGCTCACCGGCCTTTATTTCATCGGGCAAAAGCACGAGCCAGCCGCGGAGCCGGACTGGGTCAAGGACGCCACCGTCGCACCGTTTCCGCTGGTGCGCGAACAGTACGGGCGCTACGAGCGCGGCGAGCTGTCCTCATTTGACGTGCCTGTGCGCATGGACGGGACACCATTCAGGAAGGCGGTATGGCAGGCGCTGCGGGCGATCCCCTGCGGGAGCACCGTCAGCTACGGCGAACTCGCCAATTCGCTCGGTATCCCCAAGGCGGCGCGCGCGGTCGCCGGCGCAGTGGCCCGCAATCCGGTGGGAGTGATCGTCCCCTGTCATCGGGTGATCGGATCTGACGGGTCGCTCACCGGCTATGCCGGCGGGCTGGATCGGAAAGAAGCGTTGCTCAAGCTCGAAAACGTCCTGTGAACCCGGTTTCCCGCGCCAGCGAGGCCGCGCCGATGCGCGCTCGCGACGTCACCAATCTGCTGCTGCTTGCCGCTCTCTGGGGGGGCTCGTTCCTGTTCATGCGCATCGGTGCCGGGCCGTTTGGCGCGATCCCGATGGCGGGACTGCGCACCGGAATTGCGGCGCTGGTGCTGGCGGCGTTGCTGGCGGGGCGCGGCCGCACCCGGGAACTGCTGGTGGCGCCGGGTCCGCTGCTGGTGATGGGGTTGCTCAACTCGGCCGTTCCCTTCGCGCTGTTCGGTTTCGCGGCGCTCAGCCTCAAGGCCGGTTTCTCGGCGATTCTCAACGCCACGGCACCGTTCTGGGGCGCATTGGTGGCGTTCATGTGGCTCGGCGATCGTCTCACCCGGCTGCGGGTCCTGGGACTGGTAATCGGTTTCTCAGGGGTCGTGGTGCTGGTCTGGGGAAAACTCGATTTCGGCGCCGGCGGCGCCGGTCCCGCGATTCTGGCAGCGTTGGGCGCGACGCTGCTCTATGGTATTTCGGCCAACTACGCCCGGCGCAAGCTGGCGGGGATCGGCGCGCTGGCCAACGCGACCGGCAGTCAGCTGGGCGCGGCAGTCGCGCTGACCCCGTTCACGATTGCCTACTGGCCGGCGGTGATGCCCGGCCTCGCGGCCTGGCTCGCGGTGATCGCGATGGCGGTGCTGAGCACGGCGCTGGCCTACGTCATCTACTTTCGCCTGATCGCCAGCGTCGGGGCGACGCGCGCGATCACGGTCACCTTCCTGATTCCGGTCACCGGGATGTTCTGGGGCTGGATCTTCCTCGCCGAGGCCGTGACCTGGAACATGGCGGCCGGAACCGTCGTGATCCTGGTTGGCACGGCGCTCACCACCGGCCTGCTCGGAGCCCGCACCCCGCCGCCGGCCTGACTGGCGGCGGCGCTCAGTCGCCGGCGCTCAGTGGATTTCGGGGTCGGCGGTGCTGCCCGCTTTCGCCAGGAAGTCGAAGTCGCAGCCGTGTTCGGCCTGCTCGACGTGCTGCGCGTAGAGTTCCCCGTAGCCACGGCCGTACTTGCGCTCCGGCGCCTGCCAGGCGGCGCGGCGGCGCGCCAGTTCCTCTTCCGGAACCTCGAGCTGGAGCTTGCGTGCGGGAACGTCGAGCGTAATCAGGTCGCCTTCGCGCACCAGCGCCAGCGGTCCGCCGACGAATGATTCGGGCGAGATATGCAGCACCACCGTGCCATAGCTGGTCCCGCTCATGCGCGCGTCCGAGATGCGCAGCATGTCGCGCACGCCGCGCTCGAGCAGTTTCTTCGGGAGCGGCAGCATGCCCCACTCCGGCATTCCCGGCCCGCCCTGCGGCCCGGCGCTGCGCAGCACCAGCACGCTGTTCTCGTCGACCGCGAGGTCCGGGTCATCAAGGCGGCGTTCGAGTTCGTTGTAGTCGTCGAAGACCACCGCCGGGCCGGTGTGGGTCAGCAGGCCCGGAGTCGCGGCCGAGGTCTTGATCACCGCCCCGCCCGGCGCCAGGTTGCCGTAGAGGATCGCTACCCCGCCTTCGGCTTCGAGCGGCTCGGTGAGCGGCCGGATCACGTCGGGCAGGTGGATCGGTGCGTCCGCGATGTTCTCCCCCAGGGTGCGTCCGGTGCAGGTCAGCGCGTCGCGCTGGAGCAGGTCGCCGAGCGAAGCGAAGAACGCCTCGCTGCCGCCGGCGTAGAACAGGTCCTCCATCAGGTATTGCCCCGATGGCCGCAGGTTCAGCGTCACCGGAGTGGTGCGCGAAATCCGGTCGAAGTCGGCGAGCGTGATGTCGATCCCGGCGCGGCGCGCCAGCGCGACGATGTGGATCACGGCGTTGGTCGAGCCGCCGCCGGCCATCATCACCCGGATCGCGTTTTCGAAGCTCGCGCGGCTCAGGATGTCCGAGGGCTTGAGATCTTCCCAGACCATCTCGACGATGCGCTTGCCCGAGAGCGTTGCCAGCCTGACGTGGTTCGAGTCCGGCGACGGAATCGTCGCGCCGCCGGGCAGGATCAGCCCGAGGACCTCGGCGATGCAGGCCATCGTCGAGGCCGTGCCGAAGGTCATGCAGGTGCCAAACGAACGGGCGATGCCGCCCTCGATCTCGTCCCAGTCCTGCTGGGTGATGTTGCCGGCGCGCAATTCGGTGTGGTACTTCCAGACGTCGCTGCCCGAGCCCAGGGTCTTGCCGCGCCAGTTGCCACGCAGCATCGGCCCGGCGGGCATGAAGATGGTCGGCAGGTCCATGCTGATCGCCCCCATCAGCAGCGCCGGCACGGTCTTGTCACAACCACCCAGGAGCACGCAGCCGTCGGCGGGGTAGGAGCGCAGGATTTCCTCGGTCTCCATCGCCAGCAGGTTGCGGTACATCATCGTGGTCGGCTTCTGGAACATCTCGGAGAGCGTCAGCGCCGGGATCTCGACCGGGAAGCCGCCCGCCTGCCAGATCCCGCGCTTCACTTCCTCGACGCGCTGGCGCAGGTGGGCGTGGCAGGGATTGATGTCGCTCCAGGTGTTGACCAGGGCGATCACCGGCTTGCCGGCGAACTCCTCCTTGGTGAAGCCCATCTGCAGGGTGCGCGAGCGGTGCCCGAAGGCGCGCAGCGTGTCGACACCGTACCAGCGGTGACTGCGCAGGTCGGTGGGATTCTTCTTCCTGGTCATGGCATTTCCTGGTCGTGACGGGGCGGGTGCAGCGTGGCGGCGCGGCCTTACGGCAGCGTTAATCCGAACGGTAGTATGTTAGCGGCTTGGGGCGCAAGCAGCGCAGCGTTCTCGCGCGTCTTCGGGATGTGCATGGAGGGATGGTGGAAACTCTGTCGATCGGCCAGGAAATCGTCGCCGCCTGCGAGCGCCTCGGGCGCCATTCGGATGACCCCGACGGGTTGACCGTCGCCTACCTCGGTGCGGCCCATCGCGCCGTTGCCGCCGACCTGAAGGAGGAAATGGCTGGCGCTGGCCTGGCGGTCACGGTCGACGCGATCGGCAACGTCATCGGCCGGCGCTCATGCGGGCGGCCCGGCGCGCGCACGCTGATCACCGGCAGCCATTTCGACACCGTGCGTAACGGCGGTCGCTTCGACGGCCGCCTGGGGATCGTGTTGCCGATCGCACTGGCGCGCCACCTCAACGAGACCGGTGAGCGCCTGCCCTTCGACCTCGAGATCATCGCCTTTGCCGAGGAGGAGGGGCTGCGCTTCGCGAGCACCTTCCTGGGCTCGAGCCCCCTGGTCGGGCAGTTCGACGCCAGCGTGCTCGAGCGCACCGACGCCGCCGGCGTGCGCCTGGCCGACGCCATGAGGGACGCGGGTCTCGATCCTGCCGGCATCGCCGGCCTGCGCCGCGATCCCGGCACCGTGCTGGGGTACTACGAGGTGCACATCGAACAGGGGCCGGTGCTGCTTGCGGCCGGCGAAGCCCTCGGGGTGGTGACGTCGATTGCCGGCGGAGTCCGGCATTCGTGCCGGGTCACGGGCAGTGCCGGCCACGCCGGCACGGTGCCGATGCGGCTGCGCCACGACGCCGGCACGGCGGCGGCCGAGATGGTGCTGGCCCTGGAAGAGCGCTGTAGCGCCGATCCGAGCGCCACGGTGGTCGGGACCGCGGGCCGCTTCGAGGTGGTGCGCGGTGCCACCAACGTGATTCCCGGTGAGTGCCAATTCACGATCGACCTGCGTGGCGCTGCCGACGGGCCGCGCGACCTGGCGCTCGCCGACGTGTTGCGGTCCTGCCGGGAAATTGCCGCGCGCCGCGGGGTACTTTTCGAAAGCGAATTGACGATGAATGTGCCGGCGACGCCCTGCACTCCGGCCTGGGTCGACGCACTCGCCGCGGCGGTGGCGTCGCTGGGCCGGCCGGCGCACCGGATGCCCTCGGGCGCCGGTCACGACGCGATGATGATGGGGCGCGCCCTGCCGATGGCGATGCTCTTCGTGCGCTGCGGCAACGGCGGGGTCAGCCACAGCCCCCACGAGACCATGACGGCGGCCGACGCCGGCCAGGCGGCGGCTGCAACCCTGGCCTTCTGGCGCGGCCGCGGCACTGCCGCGCGCGATGTTCCCGCCAAAGCGCAGGAATAGAATGGTGGATGACCGGAATTGACAGGAGATAGCGTCACATGGACCAGAAGCCCACTGCCCAGCCCGAGCACCACGGCACCAATGACCCCGCCGCTGCGCTCGAGGGTTTTCTCGAGGAACGCCGCTCGTCGCTGATCTACGCGCAGCTGTGCCACATCGAAACCGAGCCGCGGCTCGCGCGGATGTTCGAGCAGCTCGGCGCGGCGGCGCAGGAACAGGCGACTTTCTGGGAGCGGCGCTTGCGCGAGCTGGGTGCCGCGGTCCCGGC
Organism: Burkholderiaceae bacterium; assembly: GCA_024643785.1. GTDB lineage: Bacteria > Pseudomonadota > Gammaproteobacteria > Burkholderiales > Burkholderiaceae_E > JAGXFR01. Next base: position 1,961 of record JAHEMI010000108.1, on the reverse strand, counting down.
CGAGGTCACGATCGGCAAGCGTGCCGGCATCGTGCTCTGGCTCGCACGCCGGATGGGCGTGCGCGCAGTCCGCGGCCTGCTGTCGGTGCTCAAGGTGCGAGGGCTGGTGGTCTATTCGACCACTCCGCCCAGCGGCCACGCCCCGGTAACCCACGTCAGCCAGATCGGTGCCCGCCACAAGGTCGGCGGCGGCAACCTGCGCGCCGCGGTCTTCGGGGTCAACGACGGCTTGATCTCGAATGCCAGCCTGATCTTCGGGATGGCCGGCGCCTCGGTCGGTTCGGAAACGCTGTTGCTGGTGGGCGTGGCCGGGCTGCTGGCGGGCGCATTCTCGATGGCCGCCGGCGAATACGTCTCGGTGCGTTCGCAGCGCGAGGTCTTCGAATACCAGATCGGCCTGGAGCGCGCCGAGCTGGAAGAGTACCCGCAGGCCGAGGCACAGGAGCTGGCGATCATCTACGAGGCCAAGGGAGTCCCGCCGGCCGAGGCGCGCCGCCTGGCCGATACCCTGATTGCCGACCCGGAGCGCGCGCTCGACACCCTGGCGCGCGAGGAACTGGGGCTCAACCCCGACGAGCTCGGGTCGCCCTGGGGAGCGGCGCTGGCGTCGTTCTTCGCGTTTGCCGTCGGCGCAGCGATCCCGCTGGCGCCGTTCCTGATCATGACTGGCGCCCGGGCCTTCGGCGTCGCGGTGCTGATCGCGGCCGCGGCGTTGTTTGGCGTCGGGGCGCTGCTGTCGCTGTTCACGGGGCGCAGCGCCCTGTGGTCCGGCGCGCGGATGCTGGCGATCGGCGCTGCCGCCGGCATCGCGACCTATGTCATCGGCGGCCTGTTTGGCGCGAGCGGGATATGATGGAGGAACGTTCGAACCAGATGCGGGGCAGTCAACAGGAGTAACGTGATGATGGGCGGCTACGGGGTGATGGGTCAGGGCGGCTGGTGGCTGGGCTGGATCTTCATGATCCTGATGTGGGTGCTGGTGGCCGGCGGCGTGGCCGCAGTGCTGAAGTATCTCTTTTCCTCGGGTGGCAACTCCCGCGGCGCTGCCAGGCCGAGCGCGCTGGAAGTGCTGGCCGAGCGCTACGCGCGCGGCGAGATCGACAAGGCCGAGTTCGAGCAAAAGCGCAAGGACCTGCAGGGTTAGCAGCGGTCGCGATCGAAACACGGTGAACCAAGGGGGCTCAGCTAAAATCAGGGTCCGCCCCCTGGAGAACTGTAATGATGATTGCCGAACAGCTGTTGCACGCCCTTGCCCGTGAGGGCGCACGCCAGATCTTCGGCATTCCCGGCGACTTCGCGTTGCCGTTCTTCAAGGTCATCGAGGAGTCCGGCATCCTGCCGTTGCGCACCCTGAGCCATGAGCCGGGGGTGGGCTTCGCGGCCGATGCCGCGGCGCGCTATCAGGGCGGACTGGGCGTGGCCGCGATCACCTACGGCGCGGGCGCATTCAACATCGTCAATCCGGTGGCCGGGGCCTACGCGGAAAAGTCCCCGCTGGTGGTGATTTCCGGCGCCCCGGGGCGGCGCGAAGCGGCGTCGGGACTTAGCCTGCACCATCAGACCCGGACGCTGGGCTCGCAGTTCGCGGTCTTTCGCGAGATCACCTGCGACCAGGCCCAACTCGATGACCCGCAGCGCGCACCGGCCGACATCGCGCGGGTGCTGGCCAGTTGCAAGCGCGAGTCGCGCCCGGTCTACATCGAATTGCCGCGCGACATGGTCACTGTCCCGTGCGCCGAGGTGCCGCCGCTGGCGAGCGAAACTGACGACCTGCAGGCGCTCTCGGCCTGTGTCGACGAGACGCTCGAGCGGCTCGCCGCGGCCCGTTCGCCGGTGATGCTGGTCGGGGTCGAAGTGCGCCGCTTCGGCCTGGAAAAGGAATTGGGGGCACTGGCGAAGAAGCTCGGAATCCCGGTGGTTACCACGATGATGGGCCGCGGCCTGATGGTCGACACCGAGAC
>JAHEMI010000107.1 GCA_024643785.1 Burkholderiaceae bacterium | reverse complement strand
GGGTGTGGCCATAGTCAGCGTATTGCTGGTGGTGGCGCTCGCTACGATTATCGTCAGCGCACTGTTCTTTCGCGAACAGATAGCGGTGCGTTCGGTTGAAAATCGTCTGCTGCTTTCCCAGGGAAGGTGGATCGAGCGCGCCGCTCTCGACTGGGCCAAGGTTATCCTGCTCGCCGATGCGCGCACCGGAGCAGTCGATCACCTTCAGGAGCCGTGGGCCATCCCCGTGGCCGAGACCCAGCTCGACGAAACCGTCACCGCCGGCGCCCGCTTGCGCGAGGGTGACCGTTCCGCGCTGCTGACGGGCCAGATGTTCGACGCCCAGGGGCGCATGAACCTGACCAACCTGGAACTGGGTGGCAATACGTCTGAACTGTATCTCGAGGTGCTGCGCCGCTTGCTCGAGATCCTTCGGCTGCCGGCCAGTCTCGCCGACGGCATTGCCGAACGGGTCTTGCTGTCGCGCCAGCACATCGTCGACGGCAAGCCGGTGCCGGCGACCATGCTGCCGCCGCAACGCCTCGAGGATTTACTGGGAGCGCCAGGTCTGGATGAGGAAACGGTTGCGGTATTGTCGCCATTCGTTGTATTTCTCCCACGGGTGACGCCGCTTAACCTTAATACTGCCCCTGCTGAAGTGATCGCCGCGACCGTGCCCGGGATCGACCTGACGGCTGCACAGCGTTTCGTGGCCAAGCGCGAGCGGACATTTTTCGGCAATCTGGCGGCGGCGCGGGCGCAACTCGACAACCAGCCGATTCTCAGCAGCCAAGTCTTTTCAGTCGGGTCAAGCTACTTTCTGGTCCACGGAATGGTACGCTTCGGGCGCGTCGAGTCGGTTAGCGACACGCTGCTCGAGCGCGACGGGCAGAGGGTGGAGGTGGTATGGCAGCGACGCTACTAGCAGATCGGTGCGGCGGGACGGCTGACGCCCCGGCCCAGCCGAAGGTACGGACAAGGATATGACAGCAACGAACATTCGAAAGGGCGAGTCGTTCATCTGGCTGCCGCCACGCTCGGTCGGGGAGCGGGCGTTTGCCACCGAAGCGCGCCTGGTCGCGCTGCTGCTTGGGTCGGACGGAGCGGGCTACCAGCGCATCAGTCTCGACGCATTGCCGCAGCTTAATTCGGTGACGCTGCTGTTCGACGCCCGCGACGTAACCTTGCTGCGGGCGAAGGTGCCGCCGATTTCGGGCGCGAAGCTGCGCGCGGCGCTGCCCAACCTGGTCGAGGACCAGCTGCTCCAGGACGCTGGTTCGTGCGCCTTCGCGCTTGGTCCGCAGGTCGGTTCCGAGGGCGAGCGCCTGGTGGCGGTAATCGACCGCAACTGGCTGGAATTCGTGCTCGGCGCTTTCGAGCGGCGTGGCGCCAAGGTTCAGGCGGCCTGGCCGGCGCAACTGGCGCTACCGATGACCGGCAAGGGCAACTGGTCGCTGCTGTGTCTGCCCGACGGGCTGGCATTGCGCAGTGACAACGCCGCCGGGATCGGCTGGCCGGCCGCACCGGACGCCGAGGGGCGCCAGGAGGCGCTGGCCAGCCTGCTCGCCAGCGCTGGCGAGTGTGCTGGCGGCAAGGTGGTGGTGTTCGCTCTCGACGACGGCTGGCAGGAGCCGCTCGACGGCGCCTTCGCCGAACTCGAGTTGAGCATCGACGGCAAGTTGCACCGGATGCCGGCGCCACAGCCGGCGGCGGTCGATCTGCTCTCCGGACGAACACGCCGGGGGGCGCTGGGCTGGGTCAACGACATCAACTGGCGGGCCTGGCGCTGGCCGGGGGCACTGGCGGCGGCGGCAGTGGCGGCCTTTCTGTTGGGATTGAATCTTCACTGGGCGCAGTTGGCGCAGGAGCGCGACGGACTTCGTGCGGCGCTCGAGACCACTTTCCGGCGCACTTTCCCGGAAGCCAAGGTGGTGGTCGATCCGGTATTGCAGATGGAACGTGAAGTGGCGGCGCTGCGTACCCGGTCGGGAGAAAGCGGTCCGGGTGATTTCGTGCCCCTGTTGGCGCGTCTTGGCCAGGCGCTCGGCGCGCAGTCGCTCGACGCCCTGACCTCGGTCGACTATCGCGACGGCACGCTCCGGGTCAAGTTCAAACCCGCTGTGGTCCAGACCAAGGCGGCGCGTGACAGCCTGCTCGGAGCCTGCCGCCGGGTTGGTCTGCGGCTCGAGTTCGACCAGCCCCGCGAGTCTTCGCTCGCGGCCGCGGTCACGGTGATGTAGGAGCCCGACCATGATTGAGACATTGCTGCAGAAATGGCGGGGCCTCGCCCGACGCGAACGACGGATGGTTGCGGGCGGCCTCACGGTGATAGTGCTGGCGCTGATCTACCTCCTGCTGGTCGAACCGGCGACGGTGGGGCGGCGCGCGATTTCGTCCGAACTGCCCGGCTTGCGCGCGCAGGTCAGCCGCATGGAACTGCTCGCTGGCGAAGTCCGGCGTCTGGCGAAAGCGCCGGTGGTGGCTGATTCTGGTTCCCAGTTGCGCGAGCGCATCGAGCAGTCGGCGGCCAGCGCCGGACTGGGCGCGATGGCCCAGGTCGCTCTGGCGGGCGAACGCATCGAGGTCAAGGCCAAAGGTGTGCCATTCGCGACACTGGTCGATTGGCTGGACTCGGTGCTGCGCGAGACCCGGGTTCGGGTGGTCGACGCCAATGTCTCACGGGATCTGCAGCCGGGACTGGTTAGCGCCAAGGTCGTGCTGGAAGCGTCGCGGCGCGAACCACGTTGAAAATGATTGAAGCAATGGCCGCGATGAGTCGCCGGGTAGGGGAGCGAGAGCGTTGAAGACGATTGGCTGGATTGGCATGGCGATTGCCGCACTTCTTGGGGCGGCGATCGCGCTGGCGGCCTTTGCGCCCGCCAGCCTGGCCGACGTCGCGCTGCGCAGCGCCACTTCGGGGCGGCTGGCGCTCGCCGAGACTTCCGGGACGGTCTGGCGGGGGAGCGGGAGGATCGTGTTGATCGACGTGGCCCGCACGCGCCCTGAGGGCGGCGCCGGCAATTCAATGGTGCTTGCCGGAGTGGCAATTCCTGGCCGGATCGACTGGGAACTGCGGGCCTTGCCGCTGCTGGTCGGGGTGGTCGATGCAGGTTTCCGGCTCGAAGGCATGGCGGCCCCGGTGCGCCTGGCCGGCAATATCAACGAGGTCAGGATCGGCGCCGGAGGGTTTGCGCTGCCGTCGGTGGAGTTGGGGCGCCTGGGCTCGCCGTGGAACACTTTCAGGCCGGTCGCTTCCTTGGCTTTGCGCTGGGAAGGGATGGCGTTTCGCAGCACCGGATTCGAGGGGCGGGCGACTATCGAGTTGCGCGACCTGGCGTCGGCGCTCAGCCCGGTGCGGCCGCTGGGCAGTTATCGCATCGAAGTGGTGGGCAGCGGCGCCAGCACCGCAGTTACGATGGCAACGCTGGCCGGCCCGCTGCAAATTACCGGCAACGGCACCTGGAATGCCCGCAGCGGCCTGAGTTTTCGCGGCCTTGCGCGTTCCGATCCGAGCGAGGAAGCCAGGATCAGTTCTTTCCTGAATCTGGTGGGGAAGCGTGAAGGCGACGCTACGGTTATTACAATAGGACAGTGAACAGGAGCATGACAGTGGATAAGCAGCGCGAGCAGGGGCCCGGACGGGGGCTCGGACGGACTGCCCAACGGGTCCGGTCAGTGACCTCGGCTGGCCTCCTGGTACTGGGAGTCCTGTTGATTCCGGTCTGGTCTGGGCTGGGTGACAACGCCCAGGCAGCCACCGAGCAAAAGCCGATCGCCGCCAAGGTGCCGGTCAAGAAGGCAGTCAAGTCTGCCAACAAGAAGCGCGGCGCGGGTGCGACCAAGCTGGCGCAAGCCGATGGCGAGAAAACCAAGACCGAGCCCAAGGCCCAGCCCAAGCCCCAGCGCGGCCAGCCGATCACGCTGAATTTCAAGGACGCCGACATCCAGTCGGTGGTCGGCGCATTTGGCCATCTGCTCAACCGGACGTTCGTCATCGACCAGCGGGTGGTTGGCAAGATCACCCTCGAGACGCCCAAGCCGATCGCGCTCGCCCAGGCCTACGAGATGCTGCTCTCGACCTTGCGCCTGCACGGCTTCGCCATCGTCGACAGCGGGTCGTTCGCCAAGGTCGTGCCGGAGGCTGATGCCAAGCTCCAGTACGGTCCGGTCACGGTCGGTGAACAGGCGGCGCACGGCGGCGACCAGATCGTCACCCAGATCTTTCGCATCAACTACGAATCGGCGACCAACCTGATCCCGGTGCTGCGGCCGCTGATCACGGCCAACAACACCATCACCGCCTACGCCAACAACAACTCGCTGGTGGTCACCGACTACGCCTCGAACCTGCAGCGGATCGCCCGGATAATCGCGACCATCGACAGCCCCTCGACCAGCGAGGTCGACGTCGTCACGCTCAAGAATTCGGTTGCCTCCGACGTTGCGGTTTCGGTCTCGAAGCTGCTCGATGAAGTGCAGCGCAGCGGTCCAGCGGCCGCCACGGACTCCGGGCGCGTAATCGTGCTGGCGGATCCGCGCGTCAACTCGATCCTGATCCGATCCTCGAGCGTGGCCAAGGTGAACCTTGCCAAGACGCTGATCGCACGGCTCGACCAGCCGGGCGATGACAAGGGCAATATCCACGTCGTCTACCTGCGCAACGCCGAGGCGGTCAAGCTCGCCGAGACCTTGCGGGCGGTGCTGGGAGACAGTTCGGGATCATCGGCGACCACGGCCAGCAAGGGGGTGTCGACGCTTTCGCCCAGCGCGTCGACCTCAGGAGCAGGCGCCGGTGGTACGGCGGCAACGACGCCGCTGCAGGGCTCGTCGCAGGGGCCGTTATCGATCTCCGCCGGCGGCGCCGTAATCGCCGCCGACCCGAGCACCAATTCGCTGATCATCACCGCGCCGTTGCCGGTCTACCGCAACCTGCGCACCGTGATCGAGCGCCTCGATACGCGCCGCGCACAGGTCTATATCGAGTCGCTGATCGTCGAGGTCTCGGCCGAGAAGGCGGCGGAACTGGGTATCCAGTGGCAGTTCCTCAACGCGCCCGAGGGTACGACCCGGATCATCGGCGGCACCAACCTGCCGGCGCGGGGAGCGGGCGGCAATATCCTCGACGCCACCACCAACCTCGGCGCGATCGGTCAGGGCCTGAACCTCGGAATCGTGCGTGGGACAACGGAGTTGCCTGGGGTCGGTACAGTGCTCAATCTCGGCCTGCTCGCCCGGGCGCTGGAAAACGATGCCAACGCCAACATCCTGGCGACTCCCAACCTGCTGACGCTCGACAACGAGGAGGCACGGATCATCATCGGCCAGAACGTCCCGTTCGTGACCGGGTCGTACCTGCCCCCGACCAATGGCGGGACCTCAAATACGCCCTTCCAGACCATCGAGCGCAAGGACGTCGGCACGACGCTGCGGGTCAAGCCGCAGGTCTCGGAGAACGGCGCGGTCAAGATGGCGATCTTCCAGGAGGTGTCGAGTGTGCTGGACGCATCATTGGCGGCTGGCTTGATCACCAAGAAGCGTTCGATCGAGTCGAATGTGCTGGTTGACGATGGCCAGATCGTGGTCCTCGGCGGGCTGATCGAGGAGACGCTCCAGGACGGCACTCAGGCTGTTCCCGGGTTGGGGTCGATCCCCGGGCTTGGCCAGCTGTTCCGCTACGACACCCGCAAGCGGGTCAAAACCAACCTGCTGGTGTTCCTGCGTCCGGTCATCGTGCGCGACACCAACGCCGCCTACCGCGTGACGGCCGATCGCTACGACTACATCCGCCAGCTGCGCGGTGATTCGCGGATGAAGGAGCACTGGTTGCTTCCTGACATGCCGCAGACGGAAATGCCGGTGCTCCCCGTGCCGCCCGCCGGCAAGGCGCCGGCCGACAAGGAACCGGTCGATGGCAAGCAGGGGAGCGTGTTGCCGGGACCGCTGACCCCGGGCACGGCGCAAAACGGCTCGCAGCAATCGCTGGCTGCGATAGTGGCAGGTCACGGTGACGTGGCGCCGGCGCGGGAAGCCAAGCCGGCCCCGCCTGTGCCCTCGTATGATCCGCAGCTCTACCTCAACTAGACCACCACCGAACGATTCCTGGCCCAGACCACGAAATGGCTACTGTCTCCCCGGCGCGCTTTGTTTCCTACGGCTTTGCCCGTGCCAACCAACTGCTGGTGAGCGCGGAATCGGTTGACGCGCTCGAGGTCTGGGTCAGTCCCAAGACCCCCTCCCAGGCGCTGGCCGAGCTCTCACGCACGGTTCCGCGCCGGCTGGTGACCAGGATGAAGCCCGAGGCCGAGGTGGTCGAGGCGATTTCACGCGCCTACTCCCAGCACGAGGGTTCGGCCGCTTCGGTCGTCGACGAGGTGGCGAGCGACGTCGACCTGACCAGGCTGTTGCAGGACCTGCCCAAGATCGAGGACCTGCTCGAGACCGAGGATGACGCGCCGATCATCCGGATGATCAACGCGCTGCTCACCCAGGCCAGCCGTGATGGCGCCTCGGACATCCATATCGAACCCTACGAGAGCCATTCGCTGGTGCGTTTCCGCGTCGACGGGACGCTGCGCGATGTCGTGCGGCCGCGCCGCGAGCTGCACGCGGCGCTGGTCTCGCGGATCAAGATCATGGCGAGCCTCGACATTGCCGAGAAGCGCCTGCCGCAGGACGGTCGTATCACCCTGCGTATCGGCGGCAAGCAGCTCGATGTACGGGTTTCGACCTTGCCGACCGGGCACGGCGAACGGGCCGTGCTGCGGCTGCTCGACAAGGAAGCGGGACGGCTCGATCTCACCCACCTGGGCATGAGCCCAGAGACTCTGCGCCGCTTCGACAAGATGGTTCACCAGCCCCACGGGATAGTGCTGGTGACCGGGCCGACCGGATCGGGAAAGACCACCACGCTCTATGCCGCGCTGGGGCGGATCGATACCGCCAGCACCAACGTCCTGACGGTCGAAGACCCGATCGAGTACGACATCGAAGGGGTGGGGCAGACCCAGGTCAATGCGCGCATCGACATGAGCTTCGCGCGGGCGCTGCGCTCGATCCTGCGCCAGGACCCGGACGTGGTGATGATCGGCGAGATCCGCGACCT
>JAHEMI010000029.1 GCA_024643785.1 Burkholderiaceae bacterium | reverse complement strand
AGCGTTCCTACTGAATCTTGGCCTTCGCCCGGAGGCTCTTCTGCAGCGCGTCGATGCGCTCGCGCTCGAGTTTCTGCATGATTTGCGGCTTGATCTGGTCGAGCGGCGGGGCCTTGGCATCGCGGATGTCGTCGACCCGAATAACGTGATAGCCGAACTGGGACTTGACCGGAGCCTGGCTGAACTTGCCTTTCTCGAGCTTGACCATGGCGTCGGAGAACTCGGGAACGAAGGTGCCGGGAGTATTCCAGTCGAGATCACCACCATGTTCGGCCGACCCCTTGTCGATCGACTGCTTGGCCAAATCCTCGAATTTCGCGCCTTTCTTGAGCTGCTCGATGATCTGCTTGGCGGTTTCTTCCTTCTCGACCAGGATGTGCCGGGCCTTGAATTCCTTGCCCGACTGCTCCTTGACTACCTTGTCGTACTCGGCCTTGACTTCCTCGTCCTTGATCGGGTTGGCCTTGCCGGTATCGGCCAGCAACGACCGAATCAGGATGTCCTGGCGGGACATGTCGAGTTGCCGCTGGACTTCGGGCCGCTTGAGCAGGCCGCGCTTCTCGGCTTCCTGGACGAACAATTCGCGGGCGATCAGTTCGTCACGCACCGCTGCCCGCAGCTCGGGGGTGTCGGGCCGTCCCTGTCCGGCGAGCATCTGCACGAATTCATCGACTCTCGCCTTGGGGATTGCCTTGCCGTTGACCACGGCGGCGTTTTGCGCAATAGCGGCGGCGCTGGTGAGCGCCAGCGCTGCTGCCAGCAGGGGGGCGGCATAGGCGCCGCGGATCGGGAACTTCATTTGATTTCCTTGTCGTGGACGTAAAAGAGGGGCTAGGGCCGGGTCAGGTCCCGGCGGGCTCGTGCGCCTCGATAGCGAGGGCGTGGATTCGTCCCGGGAGCCAGTCGCCGAGCGCATGATACACGAGCCGATGGCGTGCCAGCGTCGTCAAGCCGGCGAACGCCGGCGCCACCAGCCGAACCCGAAAATGACCGCCAGATTTGGCGCCAGCATGACCAACATGGAGATGACCATCGTCGACTACCTCGATCTCGGCATCCGGGAACGCGCTGCGCAGGCGGCCCGAGATCTCTGCGACAGACAGCGGGGTCATGGTGTTTCCTCGATGAAGCGTCCGATGTAGAAGGCCTGGGCCAACACGAATGCCAGGGTCAGCCCCATCGTGCCGAAGAGCTTGAAGTTCACCCAGGTCGCCGTCGGGTAGTTGTAGGCGACATAGATATTGAGCGCCGCCATTGCCGCGAAAAACACTGCCCAGCCGAGATTGAGCCGGGTCCAGATCGCCGTTGGCAGCTTGACCTGGGAGTCCATCATCGCCTTGATCAGGTTCTTGCCGAAGACATACCGCGAGGTCATCAAGGCGAGGGCGAAGGCGGCGTAGAGCACGGTCGGCTTCCACTTGATGAAGGTTTCGTCGTGAAGGAACAGCGTCAGGCCGCCGAAGACGACGATTATCGCCAGGCTGGCCCACTGCATGCCGGCGATGGGGCGGCGACGCGCCAGCAGCCAGCCGATCTGCACCACACTGGCGGCAATGGCCACCCCGGTAGCGATGTAGATGTCGTAGAACTTGAAGGCGACGAAGAACAGGATGACCGGGAACAGGTCGAAAAGCAGTTTCATTTGGTTCCGTGGGGCTCGCTGAAAAAATGGCAACCGTTGTAGGGTCGCCAGCGGGTTATAATTATAGATTAGCTTCCAACCAGGCACTGAACATGGCTGAACGTCAACGCAAACGCCGCAACACCCTTGAACGCCGTTGCCTGCCCAAAGCGCTCAAGCGCTTGTTCAACGGGTCGTCGCGGACTGTCTTCAAGATGCTGCTCAAGGCCAAGTAAGGCCCAGCCAGTCATCTAGGCACCCGTCGGCTCGAAGCCGAGCGCTGCCGAATTGATGCAGTAGCGCTCCCCGGTCGGCGGGGGGCCATCGTCAAATACGTGCCCGAGGTGGGCGCCGCAACCGGCGCACACGACCTCGGTGCGCACCATCAGCAAGCTGAAATCGTCCCTGGTGCTGACGCACCCGGGCGCATCGGCGCGGCTGAAACTCGGCCACCCGCAGCGTGAGTCGAATTTGTCCTGCGAGGAAAACAGCGCCTTGCCGCAACAAACGCAGGCGTATGTTCCGGTCTCGTGGTGGTTCCAGAACTTGCCGGTAAATGGCGCTTCAGTGCAGCCGCACTGGGTGACCTCGTATTGTTCGCGCGTCAGTCGTGCGCGCAATTTAGCGTCTTCTTGCGGAGTTTTTGTCTTGCCCATCATAAGTCCCGGAAGCCATTCGGTGGTCGCTGCGACGCCAGCTCATGAGCCGGCACTTTCGTCAGTCGCCGAGTCGAAGCATAATCCCTGCGATCTGACATTACTCGCGAAGGGGGGTTGCAATGCAAGGCCTGATGATGGATATGCCGCTACTGGTTTCCTCGATCCTGGAGCATGCGACGCGCCATCACGGCGACGCCGAGATCGTCTCCCGCAGGGTTGAAGGCGATATCCACCGCTACACCTACGCCGATCTCAACGTCCGTGCCCGCGCACTGGCCAGCGCCTTCACTCTGCAGGGAGTGGCGGTCGGCGACCGGATCGCCACGTTGGCCTGGAACGGTTATCGCCATCTCGAGATCTATTACGGGGTGGGGGGAATGGGCGCGGTGGTGCACACCATCAATCCGCGGTTGCATCCAGAACAGATCGCCTGGATCATCAACCACGCCGGTGATACCCATCTCGCCTTCGATCTCACCTTCCTGCCAATCATCCAGGCGATCGCGCCGCTTTGTCCGGGAGTGAAGAGCTGGATCGCAATGGTCGACGGCGATCGCCAGCCGAGCGTCGCGGGACTTGAACTGGTCAACTACGAGGAACTGATCGCCAGCGGCGACTCGGGGTATCGTTGGCCGGAACTGGACGAGCGCACCGCGGTGGGGCTGTGCTACACCTCGGGTACCACCGGCAACCCCAAGGGTGCGATGTACGCCCACCGCTCGACCGTGCTGCATGCCTACGCCGCGGCGCTGCCCGATGCGATGGGCGCTTCGGCGCGCGACAGCGTGCTTCCCGTGGTGCCGATGTTCCACGTCAATGCCTGGTCGATCCCATATGTCTGTCCGCTGGTCGGGGCCAAGATGGTCTTCCCGGGGCCCAACCTCGACGGCAAGTCACTTTACGAGCTCTTCGAAGCCGAGGGCGTGACCTACGCTGCCGGCGTCCCGACCGTCTGGCAGGGACTGCTCCAGCACCTGCGCAGCAACAAGCTGCGCTTCTCGACCCTGACGCGCACGGTGATTGGCGGCTCGGCCTGCCCGCCGGCGATGATCGACGCGTTTCGCATCGAGTTTGGGGTCGACGTGATCCACGCCTGGGGAATGACCGAGATGTCGCCGCTCGGAACCCTGTCGCGCCTGCAGCTGAAGCACCTGAAGCTCGACGAGAACGCGCAGCGCCAGATTCTCGCCAAGCAGGGACACGTCGTTTTTGGCGTCGACATGAAGATCGTCTCCGACGACATGGCGGACCTGCCATGGGATGGGTCCACGCCCGGCAACCTGCTGGTGCGCGGCCCCTGGGTGATCCGCGAGTATTTCCGGGGTGAGGGCGGCGATCCGCTGGTCTACGACGCCGATGGCAGGGGCTGGTTCCCGACCGGTGACGTCGCCACGATCGACGCCGACGGGTATATGCAGATCACGGATCGCAGCAAGGACGTCATCAAGTCCGGTGGTGAATGGATCAGCACCATCGACCTGGAGAACCTGGCGGTGGCTCACCCGGCAGTGGCTCAGGCGGCCGTAATCGGCATCGCCCATCCCAAGTGGGACGAGCGCCCGTTGCTGATCGTGGTGAAACAGCCGGGGGCGGAGGTCACCAGGGAGGAGCTGATCGAGTTCTACAAGGGCAAGGTGGCGAACTGGTGGATCCCTGACGACGTCCAGTTCGTGGAGGCAATTCCGCTGGGCGCGACCGGCAAGATTCTGAAGACGAAGTTGCGCGAACAGTTTCGCGACTATCAGCTGCCGCAGTAGCGAAACTGAGTCGAAACTAAATACATGCTTGCCTGACAGGAATAATTGGCTATCATGACGCAGGAGATTCGCCTGCTATTCATCACTTCCCAGGAGAGAAGCAAATGAGCAAGATTCGTTTCGCAGCGATGGCCGTTGTGGTCGCATCCGCCCTTGGCGCCCCGGCAGCCTACGGCGAAACCGTCAAGGTCGCGTTCATCGACCCGCTCTCGGGCCCGTTTGCCCCGGTCGGGCAGGGCATCCTGCACTCGTGGCAACTCATCACCGACATCGCCAACAAGAAGAACTGGGCCGGCGGCAACAAGTTCGAGATGGTGCCCTTCGACAACAAGGGCAGCCCCCAGGAAAGCGTGACCATCCTCAAGCAGGTGGTCGACCAGGGCATCCGCTACGTCGTGCAGGGCAACGGTTCGGGCGCAGCAATCGCGCTTTCGGACGCGATCCAGAAACACAACGATCGCAACCCCGGCAAGGAAATCGTCTACCTGAACTACGCCGCGGTGGACCCGGTCCTGACCAATGAGCGCTGCTCCTTCTGGCACTTCCGCCTCGACATCAACGCCGACATGAAGATGGAGGCGCTCAGCGCCTATCTGGCCAAGAACACTGCGGTCAAGAAGGTCTACCTGATCGGGCAGGACTACTCGTTCGGTCGCGCGGTGGCGGCGGCGGCCAAGCGCGACATCCCGCGCAAACGGGCCGACGTCCAGATCGTCGGCGACGACCTGCATCCGATCGGCCAGGTCAAGGACTTCTCGCCTTACATCGCCAAGATGAAGGCGGCGGGCGCGGACACGGTCGTGACCGGCAACTGGGGCGCCGACCTGGCGCTGCTGATCAAGGCGGCCAAGGATGCCGGGTACGACGCGAACTTCTACACCTACTATGCCGGCACCACCGGCGTCCCGACGGCGATGGGCAGCTCGGGCGTGGGCAAGGTGCACATCGTCGCGAACTGGATCGTCAACGTGCCGCCGAACTTCCGCGGCGGTGACCTCCAGGAAGCGCAATTCAAGAAGTGGGGCGACGACTACTACACCTTCCAGACCTACGTCGGCATCCAGCTGCTGTCCGAAGCCATGAAGCAGGCCAAGTCCACCGATCCGGTCAAGGTTGCGTTCGCGATGGAAGGGATGCGCCTTCCCAGCCTCAATGGCGAGATCGACATGCGCGCCTCCGACCATCAGCTCCAGCAGAACGTCTACATCGCCACCTGGTCCAAGATGGATGGCAAGACGGTCAAGTACGATTCCGAGAAGACTGGCTATGGCTGGAAGATGCAGACGATGCTGCCGTCGTACGTCGCGGCCCAGCCGACGTCCTGCCAGATGAGAAGGCCGGATCGCCCCTGAAGTCCTGACTGTAATGGCCCCCGAGGCGGCGCCCAGGCGCCGCGTCTCGGGGTAATGGGGCCGTACAGGCTTCAAGGACCTGTCGTCGACCGGATCAGACCCGCTTGGAACTCGCTGTCATTTCGCTGCTCAACGGCCTCAGCTACGGGCTGTTGCTGTTCATGCTGTCGTCAGGACTGACGTTGATCTTCAGCATGATGGGCGTGCTGAATTTCGCCCACGCCTCGTTCTACATGGTCGGGGCTTACGTCGCTTACCAGATCAGCGTCTGGTTTGGCTACTGGCCGGCGCTGATCCTGGCGCCGCTGGTGCTGGGCGTCCTCGGGGCGATCGTCGAGCGCTACGGCCTGCGCCGGGTCCACCGTTTCGGGCACGTCCCCGAATTGCTGTTCACCTTTGGCCTGACCTACATCATCGTCGAGATGGTGCAGATCGTCTGGGGACGGGCGGCAGTGCCGTACCGCATCCCGCAGGAACTCGACGGGCCGCTGTTCATGGTGTTCACGACCCAGTTCCCGATGTACCGTGGTTTCATGATGCTGGTGGCGGTCCTGATGCTGCTGGCGCTCTACCTGGTACTGACCCGCACCCGGATCGGACTGATCATTCAGGCCGCCCTGTCGCACCCGCATATGGTCGAGGCTCTCGGCCACAACGTGCCGCGGGTATTCATGATGGTCTTCGGGGCGGGCGCGGCGCTGGCGGGCCTGGCGGGCGTCATTGGCGGCAATGCCTTCGTTACCGAGCCCGCAATGGCGCATCTCGTGGGTTCGATCATCTTCGTCGTCGTGGTGGTGGGCGGCATGGGCTCGCTGCTGGGCGCATTCGTGGCATCGCTGCTCATCGGGGTACTGCAAACGCTGGCGGTGGCCATCGACTCCTCGCTCGCCTCGATGCTTGCTGCCATCGGAATCAGCGTGACCGAGGCGACGCCGCTCTACAGCGTCTGGATCCTCAAGGTGTCCCAGGTTGCCCCGGTATTGCCGTACCTGCTGCTGGTCCTGGTGCTTATCATCCGGCCGCGCGGGCTGATGGGTTCGAGGGCCGACTGAGATGGGTACCTGGCGACCGCGCGTGAGCTCCGGTGTGGCCGGCGCCCAGATGCGCTTCGAACCGGTGAATTTCGGCCGCTGGATGACCTGGGGCCTGACCATCGTGCTCTTTGCCGCGATGCCGCTGATTTTCACCTCCGGATTCGCGCTGACCCTGCTCTCCCAGATGGGGATCATGATCATCCTGACGCTCGCCTACAACGTGATCTTCGGGCAGGGCGGGATGCTCTCCTTTGGCCACGCCGTCTATTCCGGGCTGGGCGGTTTCTTCGCGATCCATGCGATCAATCTGGTGAGCCATGGCGGGTTGCCGCTGCCGATCACGATGATTCCTCTGGTGGGCGGCATTTTTGGCGCGCTCATAGGGGTGGTTTTCGGCTACGTCACCACCAAGCGTGCTGGCACGACTTTCGCGATGATCAGCCTGGGCATCGGCGAGATGGTCTTCGCCGCGGCGTTGATGTTCCCGGGCTTCTTCGGCGGCGAGGGCGGGATCACGGCCAACCGGGTAGTCGGCAAGCCGTTCCTGGGCATCAGCTACGGGCCTTCGATCCAGGTCTACTACCTGATCGTGTTCTGGTGCGTGATCTGCATGGTCGGGATGTACGCGTTCTCGAGCACGCCCCTGGGCCGGATCTCCAACGCGGTGCGCGACAACCCCGAACGCGCCGAGTTCGTGGGCTACAACACGCAGCGGGTGCGCTTCCTGGTGCTGGTGGTCTCGGCATTCTTCGCCGGGATCGCGGGCGGACTTTCGGCGATCATGTTCGAGATCGTCTCGGCCGAGAACGTCTCGGCGGTGCGCTCCGGCGGCATGCTGCTGGCGACCTTCATCGGCGGGGCATCGTTCTTCTTCGGCCCGATCCTCGGCGCGATCATCTTCATCTTCTTCGCGGTGGCCCTGTCCGACTTCACCAGCGCCTGGCTGTTCTATCTCGGCGCGTTTTTCGTGATCATCGTCATGTTTGCGCCGGGCGGGGTGGCGGCGCTGGTCCTGATGAACCTGCGGGTGCTCAAGTACGGTCTCTTCGGCCGGCTGCGCGACCCCTATGTCGGCGTATTGCTCACCGGAGCGGTGCTGTTGCTGGGGGTGGTGATGGTCGTCGAGATGGGCTATCACCTGAGTCTCAACGTCGCGGCAGGCAGCACGATGAAGTTCATGGGCTTTTCCATCGACACCCTCTCGCGCGATCCCTGGGTGCTGGCCGCGGGCCTGTTGGCTGCCGGCGCCGTGTCGTTCGAGGTGATGCGCCGGCGCTTCGCCCGAGAGTGGGACGCGGTCCAGGAACTGATCGAGGCTGCGGTGGAGCGGGAGGTGATGGTCTGATGGTTGCCGCACTGCAACTGAGCCAGGTACGCAAGAGTTTCGGCAAGACCGAGATCATCTGCGGCGTCGACCTGGAGATCAGGGCCGGCGAGCGCCACGCCATCATCGGCCCCAATGGAGCCGGCAAGTCGACCCTGTTCAACCTGATTTCGGGACGCTTTCCGGTCAGCAGCGGGCGCATCGAGCTGCACGGCGAGGAGATCACGAGGCTGCGGCCGTTCGAGATCAATCGCCGGCGCCTGGCACGCAGCTTCCAGATCACCAACATCTTTCACCGCCTCTCGGTGTTCGAGAACATCCGCTGCGCAGCGCTGTATTCGCTCGGCTATCGCTACTCCTTCTGGCACCAGCTGGCCAAACTGCGCGACGCCGAGGAGCGGGCCGACGACATTCTCGGCCAGATCGGTCTGCGCAACCGCCGCAATGCCGTCGCCGGGCTGCTCACCTACGCCGAACAGCGCGCCCTCGAAATCGGCGTCACCATTGCCGGCGACGCCAACGTGATCCTGCTTGACGAGCCTACCGCCGGGATGAGCCGCTCGGAGACCGAGCAGGCGGTCGAGCTGATCCTCAAGGTCACCGAGGGACGCACCCTGGTCACGGTGGAACACGACATGAGCGTGGTCTTCGGTCTTGCCGACCGGATCAGCGTCCTGGTCTACGGTGAGGTCATCGCTACCGGCACGCCCGAGGAGATTCGTGGCGACGAGGCGGTGCGCGAAGCCTACCTCGGCACCACCCTCGACGAACTGGCGGAAGGCGCCGCCGCGGGCGAGGGGCAGGGGCCGGCAGGGACGGGAGGCGGCAATGGCTGAAGCCCTGCTCGAGGTCCGCGGGCTGCACGCCTACTACGGCAAGAGCCACGTCCTCAGCGGCGTCGATCTGCGCGTTGGCAGCGGTGAGATCGTCAGCCTGCTCGGGCGCAATGGCGTTGGCCGCTCGACCACGGTCAAGACGATCATGGGGATGGTCGACGGACATGGCTCGGTGCTCTATCGGGGCCAGGAAATACTGGGCCGCAAGCCCTTCGAGATCGCCCACCTGGGCATCGGCTACGTTCCCGAGAGCCGCGACATCTTCCCCACCCTGACAGTCGACCAGAACCTCGCGCTGGGCCAGAAGGGCAGTGGCGCCAAATCGCGCTGGTCGAGCGACGATGTCTATCGCCTGTTCCCGCGGCTGCAGGAGCGGCGCAATATCCAGGCCGGCGTGCTTTCCGGTGGCGAACAGCAGATGCTGACCCTGTCGCGCACCCTGATGGGTGACCCCGACCTGATCATGATCGACGAGCCCACCGAGGGGCTGGCACCAAAACTGGTGGAACTGGTCGGCGAGTTTCTCCAGCAGCTCAAGGAGCGCGGCGTCTCGGTGCTGCTGGTCGAACAGAAGCTGGCCATTGCGCTGCAGATCTCCGAGCGCGTGTACGTGATGGGCCACGGTCATATAGTGTTCGAGGGAAGCCCCCAGGAGTTGCGCCACAACGCCGCAGTGCGGCGGGAATGGCTGGAGGTCTGAGTTCAGCGGCGCGCTGCGCTGTCCGATCCGAACAGGATAGACTTGGGTCGTTTGGTAGGGCCATTGCGGCCCGTTATTGGCGAAGTAAATAGTACGCCCGTTCGTTTTTGTTGGTCGCTGCGAACGGCGATGTTCAGCGGATGAGACGGCGGCCAGGGCATCAACCATCATCCACCAACCAGGACGAAGCAATGGCAATGCTGCGAACGGAGAACCACGGCGACGTCGCCGTGCTGACGATGGAAAACCCGCCGGTCAACGGGCTTGGCCACGCACTGCGCACCGCGATCGTCGATGCGCTGCATGCGGCCCAGGCAGATCCGGCGATCACGGCGATCGTGATTACTGGCGGCGGCACCGCATTTTCCGGCGGCGCTGACATCCGCGAGTTCAATTCGCCCAAGGCCATGGCCGAACCGACGCTGTTCACCGTGATCCGCGAGATCGAGAAATCGCAGAAGCCGGTTGTGGCGGCGATCCACTCGGTGTGCATGGGTGGCGGGCTGGAACTGGCGCTGGGCTGCCACTTCCGGGTGGCGGCACCAAAGGCCAAGATCGCGCTGCCGGAAGTCAAGCTGGGCATCCTCCCGGGCGCCGGCGGCACCCAGCGCCTGCCGCGGGTCGTGCCGCTCGAGACGGCCGTCAACATGATTGTTTCCGGCAATCCGGTTAACTCCGAGAAACTGGCCGGTACGCGGCTCTTTGACGCGATCATCGAGTCGGACCTGGTTCCCGGCGCGGTGGCGTTCGCCCGCCAGGCGGTGGCCGAGAACCGGGGTCTGCCGCGGGTTCGCGACCTCGCCATCGAGCACGAGGATGCCGAGGCGTTCCTGCAATTCTCGCGCAACACCGTAATGGCTATGGCCAGGAACTTCCCGGCGCCCGCCAAGTGCGTCGAGGCGATCGCGGCCGCGGTGAAGCTGCCATTCGACGACGGCATCGCCCGCGAGCGCACGCTGTTCCTGGAACTGATCCAGACGCCGGAATCGCGGGCGCTGCGCCACGCCTTCTTTGCCGAGCGCGCCGCCAGCAAGATTCCGGACGTGCCAGCCGATACCCCGCTGCGTCCGGTCACCGCCGCCGCGGTCATCGGCGCCGGGACCATGGGTGGCGGCATAACGATGAATTTCGTCAACGCCGGCATCCCGGTCCACCTGCTGGAATCCAACCCCGAAGCCCTCGAACGAGGCATGGGCACGATCCGGCGCAACTACGAGAACTCCGCGAAGAAGGGCCGGATCAAGGCCGAGGACGTCGAGAAGCGGATGGCGCTGATCACGCCGACCAAGTCCTATGCCGACCTTGGCGCTGACGACATCGTGGTCGAAGCGGTTTTCGAGGACATGGACGTCAAGCGCACGGTGTTTGGCGAACTCGACAAGGTGATGAAGCCGGGATCGATCATCGCGACCAACACTTCGACGCTGGACGTCAACCAGATCGCGGACTTTACCGGCCGGCCCGGCGACGTGATCGGCATGCATTTCTTCTCGCCCGCCAACGTCATGAAGCTGCTCGAAATCGTGCGCGGCGCCAAGACCTCGAAGGACGTTCTGGCCACGGTGATGAAGCTCTCCAAGACGCTGCGCAAGACCGGCGTCGTGGCTGGCGTCTGTGATGGCTTCATCGGCAACCGGATGATCGAGCAATACAGCCGCCAGGCTGGATTCATGGTCGACGAAGGTGCCAGCCCGGCGCAGATCGACCGCGCGGTCGAGAAGTTCGGCTTCGCCATGGGCCCGTTCCGGATGGGCGACCTGGCCGGCAACGACGTCGGCTGGTACATCCGCAAGCGCCGCTACGTCGAGAAGCCCAACATGGCCTATTCACGGCTCGCGGACCGGCTCTGCGAACTCGGCCGCTTCGGTCAGAAGACCGGCGCCGGCTGGTATCGCTACGAACCGGGCAACCGCAAGGCCTTGCCCGACCCGCTGGTGGACGGCCTGATCGCCGACTATCGCACGGAACTGGGGATCAAGCCGCGCAAGATTTCGGACGACGAGATCGTCCACCGGCTGGTGTTCTCACTGTTCAATGAAGGTGCCAAGATCCTGGACGACGGAATCGCCTTGCGGGCCTCCGATATCGACCTGATCTACCTGAGCGGCTACGGTTTCCCGCTTTGGCGCGGCGGGCCGATGCTCTACGCCGACATGTACGGACTCTACAACGTCGCCAATCGGATGAAGGAGTTTGCGGCCAATCCCTACGGTGACCCCGGGTTCTGGCAACCGGCGCCGTTGATGGCGAAGCTGCTGGCCGAAGGCAAATCATTCACGGGTTGAACGGTGGCGGGCGCGGCCTCGTGCCGCGCCCCGTAACCACGCCCAGGGCCCGGTTCTTGACCGGGCAGGACAACGAAGCGAGAGGAATCAGTCATGCGTGAAGCAGTCATCGTCTCCACCGCCCGCACCGGACTTGCCAAGAGCTGGCGCGGCGCGCTCAACATGACCCATGGCGCCACCATGGGCGGGCACGTGGTTCGTGCCGCCGTCGAACGTGCCGGGGTCGACCCCGGCGAGGTCGAGGATGTCCTGATGGGCTGTGCCTTCCCGGAAGGTGCGACCGGCGCCAATATCGCCCGCCAGGTGGCGCTGGCGGCAGGATTGCCGGTGCAGGTCGCCGGCATGACGGTCAACCGGTTCTGTTCCTCGGGACTGCAGACAATCGTCCTCGCGGCCCAGCGGGTCATGGCCGGGGAAGGATCGGTCTATGTTGCCGGTGGCCTGGAGTCGATCTCGTGCGTGCAGAACGAATCGAACCAGCACATGAACCGCGACAAGGGCCTGATGAAGACCAAGCCCGAGGTCTACTGGCCGATGCTCCAGACCGCCGAAATGGTCGCCAAGCGCTACCAGATTCCGCGCCAGC
Source organism: Burkholderiaceae bacterium (assembly GCA_024643785.1). Lineage (GTDB taxonomy): Bacteria > Pseudomonadota > Gammaproteobacteria > Burkholderiales > Burkholderiaceae_E > JAGXFR01. The sequence goes on along the minus strand of JAHEMI010000029.1, from coordinate 15,649 downwards.
TGATGGACGAATACGGAGTCCAGAGCCAGCTGCGAAACAGTGCTGCCGCGGCGGCCGGGTTGTTCAAGGAAGAGATCGTCCCGATCACGGTACGCGCGGCGGTGGCCGACAAGGCCAGCGGCCAGCTGCTGACCCGCGAAGTCACTCTCGACGACGACGAGGGGCGGCGCCCGGATACGACGCTCGAGGGCGTCTCCAAGATCCGCAGCGCGGTGCCGGGAGGAGTGGTGACCGCCGGCAATGCCAGCCAGTACTCGGACGGTGCCGGTGCCTGCGTGGTGATGGATGCCAAGCTGGCCGAGCAGCGCGGGCTGAAGCCGCTCGGCTACTTCCGGGCGTTCGCGGTCGCCGGATGCGAACCAGACGAGATGGGCATCGGACCAGTCTTTGCGATTCCCAAGTTGCTGCAGCGCTCGGGGCTGAAGATCGAGGACATCGACCTGTGGGAGCTGAACGAGGCCTTTGCGGTGCAGGTGCTCTATTGCCGCGACCGGCTGGGCATCCCCAATGAACGGCTCAACGTCAATGGCGGTGCCATCGCCATCGGCCATCCCTACGGGATGAGCGGCCAGCGGCTTACCGGCCATGCGCTGCTCGAGGGACAGCGGCGCGGAGCCAAGTGGGCGGTGGTGACGATGTGCATCGGTGGCGGCATGGGTGCGGCCGGACTGTTCGAGATTGCCTGAACCGGTAACCGGAGGGGAGACCGTGGAATTGCTGCGCACGCCTGAAGAACGATTCGCTGCGCTGCCGGGTTTCCCCTATGCACCGCATTACGTCGCCGACCTGCCGGGTTACGAAGGCACCCGGATCCACTACCTCGACGAGGGCGAGGCGCATAACGGGGTAGCGTTGTGCCTGCACGGCAACCCTACCTGGTCGTATCTCTATCGCAAGATGATCCCGGTCTTTCTGGCCAACGGTTTGCGGGTCGTGGCCCCCGACCTGATCGGCTTCGGGCGCTCCGACAAGCCGGTCGACGAGGCGGCGCACACCTTCGGCTGGCACCGTGATTCGCTGCTCAGATTGGTCGAAAGGCTCGATCTGCGCGACGTAACGCTGGTGGTGCAGGATTGGGGCGGCATCCTTGGGCTGACCCTGCCGCTCGACCTGCCGGGACGCTTCAGCCGCCTGCTGGTCATGAACACCGCGCTGGCCACCGGTGCGAAGCCGACGCCGGGATTTATCGCCTGGCGCGACTATTCGAATCGCAACCCCGACCTTGCGATCGGGAAACTGATGGCGCGCAGTTGTCAGAACCTCACTCCAGCCGAGGCCGCCGCGTATGACGCGCCGTTCCCGGACGCCAGCTTCAAGGCGGCGCCGCGCGCGTTTCCGAACATGGTCCCGGATCGACCCGACGCTGGCGGAGCGGAAATTTCACGGCGGGCGCTCGCCTGGTGGGGCGAACAGTGGTCGGGGCAGAGTTTCATGGCGATCGGCCTGCAGGACCCGGTGCTTGGCGAGGGGACGATGCGCGCCTTGCGGAGCCACATCCGGGGCTGTCCCGAGCCGCTGGGTATCGCCGCAGGGGGCCACTTTCTGCAGGAGGAGGGCGAGCAGGTGGCGCGCGCCGCCCTGGATTCGTTTGGGATCGAGCCCAAGACCTGAACCACCTGCGGGCGAGCAGACCGTCCCGCAACAGGAGCCCGAGGATGAGTGTAGCGGATAGCCCGATCGAAGTACCGTCGAAGATCCTCAGCCGCAGGGACATCGATTTCCTGCTCTACGAGTGGCTCGACGCCGAGGAGCTGAATTCCCGCTCCCTCTTTGCCGATCACAACCGGGAGACCTTCGACGCCGTTCTCGACCTCAGCGAGCTGGTGGCGCGCGAGCACTTCTATCCGATCAACAAGCTGCTCGACGAGCATGAGCCGGAGTTCGACGGCACCGCGGTGCGCACGCCCTCGGAGCTGAAAGAGGCCTTGGGTGTCTTTGCCGAAACCGGGATGCTGCTCGCCGGCCAACCCGAGGATCTCGGCGGGATGCAGCTGCCTTACGTCGTCGAGAAGGCCTGCTCGGCGTACTTCAGCGCCGCCAGCGTGGCCGCATCGGGCTACGCGATGCTAACCATCGGCAACGTCAATCTCCTGCGGGCCCACGCCAGCACCGAGCAGATCGCCACCTGGGTGCCGCCGATGCTGGCCGGGCGGTTCTTCGGAACCATGTGCCTGTCCGAACCCCAGGCGGGGTCCTCGCTGGCCGACGTCGCGACGCGCGCCGAGCCGGCTAGGGATGGCAGTTACCGGCTGTTTGGCAACAAGATGTGGATCTCCGGGGGCGATCACGACCTGGCCGAGAATATCGTCCACCTGGTGCTGGCCAAGATCCCGGGCGACGATGGCCGGACGATTCCCGGGGTCAAGGGGATTTCACTGTTCATCGTCCCCAAGTTCCTGCTCGACGACAAGGGCAATCCGGGGGAACGCAACGACGTCGCGGTGGCCGGGCTCAATCACAAGATGGGTTTCCGCGGCACCACCAACTGCCTGCTCAACTTCGGCGAAGGCACGCATCGCCCCGGCGGTCAGGAGGGTGCGGTCGGCTACCTGGTGGGCGAGCCCCATCGCGGCCTCGCGATCATGTTCCACATGATGAACGAGGCCCGGATCGGGGTCGGCATCGGCGCGGTGACGCTGGGCTACACCGGCTACCTTCACGCCCTGGATTACGCCCGCAACCGGCCACAAGGCCGGCCGCTCGGGTCGCGCGACCCGGCCGAGCCGCCGATTCCGATCGTCGGCCATGCCGATGTCAGGCGGATGCTGCTGGCCCAGAAATCCTATGTCGAAGGCGGCCTGGCGCTGACGCTGTGGTGCGCCCGTCTGGTCGACGACGCCGCCACTGCCGCCGACCCCGCGGAGCGGGCCGATGCTGCCCGGTTGCTGGACCTGCTCACTCCGGTAGCCAAGAGCTGGCCATCGCAGTGGTGCCTGGCGGCCAATGACCTGGCGATCCAGGTAATGGGCGGCTACGGTTATACGCGCGACTACAACGTCGAACAGTTCTACCGCGACAACCGGCTCAACCCGATTCATGAAGGAACCCACGGCATCCAGGCCCTGGACCTGCTGGGGCGCAAGGTGCGACTCGAGGGCGGACTGGCGCTGCAGGTGCTGGCGCAGCGGATCGCCGCCACGATTGCCCGCACCGCCGAGTTCGCCGGGGATTCCGAGTGGTCGCGCTATGGAACTGCGCTGGCGGGCTGGGGCAAGCGTTTCCAGGCAAGTCTCGTGCGCCTGCAGGATGGTGCGAACGTCGAACGCGGCCTGGCCAACGCGTCGGTGTTTCTCGAAGCCTTCGGGCACTACGTGGTGGCATGGCAGTGGCTCGACCAGGCGCGTTGCGCACTCGCGGCAATCGCACTGGGCGGTGGGGTCGAAATGCCCGCCGGCGAGTTCGCCTTCTACAATGGCAAGCTCCAGGCCGCGCGCTATTTCCTGCGCTGGGAGTTGCCGCGCATCGGCCCGATGCTCGATCTGCTCGACGAGCTGGACGCCACCGCGCTCGAGATGCGCGACGAGTGGTTCTGAAGCGCTAGTCTTGCTTTTGTCGTGGTTTCGCCCGCGCGCACGCCGGGCGAAGCACTTTTATGAGGGGAGTTGGCATGTCGGTACGCAAGTTGTTCGAACTGGGCGGACGCAAGGCGATCGTCACCGGAGGGTCGCGCGGGCTGGGACTGCAGATCGCGGAAGCATTGGGCGAGATGGGTGCCGAGATCGTGATCGCGGCCCGCAAGCCGGACGAACTGGAGCACGCGCGTGACCATCTCGAACGCCTCGGGATCAAGGCCCACGCCATTCCCGCCGATCTCGGCAAGCCAGAAGACATCACCGCTTTCGCCGATGGGGCGCTCGCCAAGCTCGGGCACGTCGACATCCTGGTCAACAACGCCGGCGCCGCCTGGGGCGCGCCGGCCGAGGACTATCCCTACGAGGCGTGGATGAAACTGGTCAACCTCAACCTGACCGGCGTTTTCCTGCTCACCCAGGCGATCGGCAAGCGTTCAATGATTCCGCGCGGCTATGGCCGGATCCTAAACGTGGCATCGATCGCGGGAATCCGGGGCAATCCGGTCGGCATGGGCGAGACGCTGGCCTACAACACCACCAAGGGCGCGCTGGTCAATTTCACCCGTACGCTGGCCGGTGAGTGGGGCCGCTACGGCATCACGGTAAACGCGCTCGCTCCGGGATACTTTCCATCGAAGATGACCCGCGGGCTGCTGGCGGTGGTCGGTGAGCGCATCAAGGCCGCCACGCCGCTCAATCGGCTCGGCGATGACGAGGACCTGCAGGGCGCGGCGGTGCTGCTCTGTTCGCAGGCCGGCAAACACATCAGCGGCCAGATTCTCGCCGTTGATGGCGGTGCGATGGCGGTATAGGAGGAGGTTCATGGAGACTTTGATAGCTACGCATTCGCCGGGGTTGCCAGCATGAGCGGCGACCGCTTCCCGGTGACAATTCCTTTCCTGCACTGGCTGGGCGTGCAGATGGTCGAGCACGGCGCGGGTCGCGCCAAGCTGGCGCTCGACACCGAAGAGCACCACTGCAACTCCTTCGGCGTGGCCCACGGCGGCGTGCTGATGACGCTGCTCGACGTGGCGATGGCCATGGCCGGACGCACGCTGGCCCACGCCGAAGCGGGCGAAATCGGTGTCACCGGAAGCGAGCAGGGGATGGTCACGATCGAGATGAAAACCACCTTCATGCAGCCGGCGCACGGCAATCTGATCGCCACCGGGCATTGCCTCCATCGCACCGTCAGCATGGCCTTCTGCGAAGCCGACATCCACGACGAACGCGGCCATCTGGTCGCTCGCGGCAGCGGCACGTTCAAGTACATGAGGCAGCGCAAGATCGGCGCCTGAGCGCCCGCTTGCGAAGCCGATTCACCAACCACACACGCAAGGATACGAAAATGAAGGAAACCAATCGCCAGATCGTGCTGGCCAGCAGGCCCCAGGGGAAAGTGACCAGCGCCAATTTCAGGCTGGTCGAAACCCCGGTCCCGGAACTCAAGGAAGGGCAGGTACTGGTGCGCAACCATTTCCTGTCGGTGGACCCCTACATGCGCAGCCGCATGGACGACGCCAAGTCCTACGCGGCGGCGCAGGAGATTGACGTAGTGATGGGCGGCGGCACGGTCGGGGTAGTGGTCGAGAGCCGCAATCCGGCGTTCGCGACTGGCCAGAACGTGGTCGGGATGCTCGGCTGGCAACTCTACGGCATCGACAACGGAACGAATTTACGGGTCATCGACACCACCCACATCCCGATGTCGGCGTATCTCGGGGTCGTCGGCATGCCCGGGGCCACGGCCTGGTACGGGCTCAACAAGATCATCGCGCCCAAGGCTGGCGAAACCGTGGTCGTTTCGGCGGCGAGCGGCGCAGTAGGTTCGGTGGTCGGGCAGTTGGCCAAGCGCCAGGGCTGCCGGGCAGTGGGTATCGCCGGGGGCGAGGAAAAATGTCGGGCGGTGGTGGAAGAGTTCGGTTTCGACGCCTGCGTCGACTATAAAGCGGGCAATCTTTACCAGGACCTCAAGGCGGCCACCCCGAAGGGCATCGACGGAGTGTTCGAGAATGTCGGTGGCGAGTGTTTCGAAACGGCGCTGGCGCGGATGAACCCCTTTGGAAGGGTCGCGTTGTGCGGGCTGATCGCCGGCTATAACGGGCAGGAGATTCCCCTGCGCAACGTCCGCTCGATACTGATGAATCGGCTCATGGTCCGAGGTTTCATCGTCTCGGACCACCTCGAACTCTGGCCGCAGGCTCTGGGTGAGATCGGGATGCTGGTGGCCACCGGGGCGCTCAAGTATCGCGAGACGGTCGCCCAGGGGCTGGAACAGGCGCCCGAGGCATTCATCGGGCTGCTGAGCGGACGCAATTTCGGCAAGCAAGTCGTCAAGCTGATCTGAGACCAGGAGCGAACGATGGATGATCTGAACGGCCGCGTGGCAGTCATCACCGGGGCGGCGAGCGGCTTCGGGCGTGAGTTCGCGCGGCTTGGCGCCCGCGAGGGGATGAAGCTGGTGCTGGCCGATGTCGACCGCGCCGGACTCGCCGCGCTCGCCGGTGAACTGGCTGGCACGGCCTGCATAACCGTGCCCACCGATGTCAGCCGGGCCGAGGACGTCGCCAACCTGGCGCAGCGCACGATGAGCGAATTCGGCGCGGTGCACCTGCTGTTCAACAACGCCGGCGTCGGTTCCGGCGGGTTGATCTGGGAGAATTCGCTGGCCGACTGGCAGTGGGTGCTCGGCGTGAATGTCTGGGGCGTGATCCACGGAATCCGCGAATTCGTGCCGCTGATGCTCGCCCAGGACTGCGAGTGCCACATCGTGAACACCGCGTCGGTCGCCGGGCTGCTGTCACCACCCGGGATGGGGGTCTACAACGTCAGCAAGCACGCCGTGGTGACCCTGACCGAGACCCTTTATCAGGATCTTCGTCTGGCCGGCTCCAGGATCGGCTCGTCGGTCCTGTGTCCGGCCTTCGTCCCCACCGGCATCCATGAGTCGGAGCGTAACCGCCCCGAGGAGTTGCGCAATCGCGAGGCGCTGACGCCCTCGCAGCGCATGGCGCATGAGGCGACCACCAAGGCGGTGACCTCGGGGCGGGTCACGGCAGAGCAGGTCGCGGCGCTGACCTTCGCGGCAATCCGCGAGAACCGCTTCTACGTGCTTTCGCACCCGAAGATTCTCGATTCGGTGGGCTTGCGGATGCAGGACATTCTCGCCCTGCGCAATCCCAGTGACCCCTTCACCTACAAACCCGGGGTCGCCCCGGGGAGCACCGCCTGAGCGTGCCGGGAGCAGCCCTTGAGCGGCATCGACAATGACCGTCCCGGTGCTGTGACCAGCGGTTACTTCTGCGAAGTTGGCAATGGCGTGAGGCTGCACTACGCCCAGGCCGGCTCACCGGATGCGCCACTGGTGCTCCTGCTCCACGGCTTCCCGGAATTCTGGTACGCCTGGCGTGACGTGCTGCCGGCGCTCGGCGCCGACTTCCACGCCGTCGCCCCCGACCTGCGCGGCTTCAATCTCTCCAGCAAGCCGCCGGCGGTGGCCGATTATCGGATCGGCGCGGTCGTCGGCGACCTGATCGCGCTGATCCGCGCCCTCGGTCATGAGCGCGCGACAGTTGTCGGCCACGACTGGGGCGGAGCGGCGGCCTGGACGATGGCCATCGCGCAACCGCAGCTGGTTGAGCGGCTGATGATCCTGAATTCGCCGCATCCGGTGCTGTTCGCGCGCGCGCTGGCCAGCGATCGCGCCCAGCAGGAGGCGAGCGAGTACATGAATTGGCTGCGGGCCGCGGGTTCCGAGCAACTGCTGGCCGAGAACGATTTCGAGCGCCTGGCGGGCTTCTTCCTGCGCATGGGCGGCAACGACTGGTTCGACGCGGTGCTGGCGCGCGCCTATCGCGCCGCCTGGACGCAACCCGGGGCGCTCGCCGGTGGTGTGAACTACTACCGCGCCACCCCGCTGCATCCCCCGACGGCAACCGAGCCCGGTGCCAAGGCGCTGCAGTTGCGTTCCGAGGATTTCACGGTGCGGGTCCCGACCCAGGTCATCTGGGGAGAGCGTGACAGCGCGCTGCGGACCAGCCTGCTGGACGGCCTCGATGAACTCGTCCCCGAGCTGAGCGTCTTGCGCTGGCCGCAGGCGAGCCATTGGCTGATCCACGAGTACCCGGCGCGCGTCGCCGCGGCCATCAGCGAGTTCGCGGCCCGGCGCTGAGCCAGGCACCAGACAGTCAGGAGGTCTCAGAGATGTCACGCGAGGACTTCACTTTCAGCCATCGCCTGCGGGTGCGGTGGGCGGAAGCGGACATGCAGGGCGTGGTCTTCAACGGCCACTACATGACCTATTGCGACGTGGCGATCACCGAATACTGGCGCGCGCTGTGCGCCGGCGATGCCGCCTGGCTGAGCGAGATCTTCGAGCGGATGTACGTCGTCCGTGCCGTGCTCGAATACCACCGGCCGGCGCGCTTCGACGACGAACTCGACGTTTGCGCCCGGGTCGCGAGGATCGGTGGCTCGAGCATGGCGTTCCTCTTCGAGATCTACCGCGGCGACGAGCACCTGGTGAGCGGCGAAAACGTCTACGTGCACGCCGAGGACGGCGCGGCGCTGCGGATTCCGGAACGCATGCGCAGCGCGCTGCGCGACTTCGAACGCGTCACCCCGCTGTGACGGCAGCGCCGGGATGATGACCACAGCCACCGCGCCCGCGCGCTTGCCCGGCGTGCGGCTGGTCCAGGGGTCGTGGAGCGAGTTGCGACCAGACGCCGAACCGGTGCGGCGCGCGGTCTTCATCCGTGAGCAGGGCTGCTCGGAAGAAAGCGAGTGGGACGAGCTCGACGCGGTGTCCTTGCACTGCGTCGCCTACCTGGGCGAGCAGGCGGTTGCCACCGGGCGCTTGCTGCCGGATTGCAGGATCGGCCGGATGGCAGTATTGGTGCCGCAACGGCGCCATGGCATCGCCGGCATGATCCTCGAACACCTGGTAGCCGTGGCTGCGGCACGCGGTGCAAGTACCGTGGTGCTTCATGCCCAGGTTGCCGTGCGCGACTTCTATCGCCATCATGGTTTTGTCGCCGAAGGGGATAATTTCCTCGAGGAAGACATCGAGCACGTACTGATGCGGCGCTGCGTCGCAGTTGAGAGGGGAGAAGTGAAATGACTGCTTTGATAACCAATCGTATGCGTCCGGCGCTGTTGGCGGGACTGTTGGCGATGTGCGCCGCACTTGCGGCACTGGCTGCGTCCCCGGCCCGCGCCGGCGCCCTTGACGGCGTCACCGACGGTGAAGCAAGCGGCGCTCTGCGCGCCGCGCTGACCCGTGGCGCCGATGCTGCCGTGACCAGTCTCGGCACCACCGGGGGCTTCATGAACAACCCGGAAGTGCGCATTCCGCTGCCTTCGGGGCTGCGCCAGGCGAAGGGTGCGCTGCGCATGATGGGCCGGGGCAAGGAAGTCGATAATCTCGAGAAGGCGATGAACCAGGCCGCCGAGCGTGCCGTCCCGAAGGCCAAGACCATGCTGGTCGACGCCGTCAAGTCGATGAGCGTTGCCGATGCCAAGCAGATTCTGACGGGGGGTGATGATTCGGTGACCAAGTTCTTCCGTGCGAAGACCGAGGACGGACTCACCCAGAGTTTCCTGCCGGTGGTATCGGAGCAGGTCGCTGCTCTCAATCTGGCGCGAAGCTACGATCGCCTCGCCGGGCAGGGGGCAAAGGTCGGTTTGATCAAGGGCGACGCGGTCAGCATGGACCGCTACGTAACGGCCCGGGCCCTCGATGGCCTCTATCTGATGATCGCCAAGGAGGAGCGCGCCCTGCGGGCCAACCCGCTGCAGGCCGGCTCCCAATTGATCGGCAAGGTGTTCGGGCTGTTGCGCTAGCGGGCCAGCGCTCGGCCGGTCACGTCGGTCGATTCATCCTGAACCAGGTGCCGCGGTCGCGGTGACCGGCGCTCGGGGCACCCGGTACTGTCCAGGTGCGCTCGGTGACCGCAACCGCTCCCTCGGCACTGACGCTGATCACGCTCGAGGAACGGGTGCCGTAGGGCAGCGGCGGGAACTCGGCATCGCCGGTGACGAAGGCCGGGGCCAGCAGGCGTTCGCGCACGAGCCCGACGCCGGTGTCGGGGAGTTCGAGGTCGGCCGGCAGGCTGCGATCGGTCAGGGCATCGATCAGGGCGCCGTTGTCGGCGGCCTGCGCTCCCCTGGCCCCATCCCGAGCCCTGGTAAGTGCGGCGCGCAGGCGCGTCGCCTTGGGCCAGGGTGCGTCGAGACCGGCATTGGAGATCGCGTGAATGCCCGGCTCAATCGCCGCCGCCGCGACCTGGGGCCGGTTGCTGACCCACCACGCCGCTGGGCGGCGGCCAAGTTCGAAGAGCAGCAGGGTGAAGCCAGCGTAGCGCTTGGCCTTGTCCGCGACCCGCTGGGCGTGCTCGGCGACGGTTTCGGCGGAATCCGCGGAATTCACGAAACCGGCGACCAGTTCGCCGCGCGAAGACTGCTCGGGAGCGCCACCAGCCACCCCCTGGCGGTAATTGGTCAGCGCCGCGATGCGTCCGTTGCGCGCCACCAGCAGCCAGCCGCCACCAGCCGCCAGGTCGCGACCCCCGAATACTCCCGGGGCGTCAGGCCACCAGTGTGCCGGCGCGGTCGCGCGCACGAAGACCTCGTCGCGGTTGGCGGCCAGCAGCAACTGGAAGCGTCCCGCCGGGGCATAGTCAAAGGCGATCAGGCACATCAGCTGGCGGCGTCAGCCGGAAACAGCAGTTCGAGCGCAATCTCCTGTCCGCCCACCTGCAGGCGCGCCCCGCCAGGGGCGAGCGACTGGCCGACCGCGCTGGTCTGCGCCTCCAGCAACAGCTCGGCGCCGCCGCCGGGGCAGGGTGCCGCCATGATCACCGTACCGACCGGCTCGATCGAGCCGGCCAGTGCCACGTCGGCCAGCGGCTGCGGTTCGGCGCCCGCGACCTGGCCGCGGTACATCCGCCGCTTGGCAGTGCTGCGGTAGTGGGTGCGGGCGACCACCTCCTGGCCGGGGTAGCAGCCCTTCTGGAAATCGACGCCCCCGCTCAGATCGAGGTTCAGCGTCTGGGGCAGGTAGTGGCCGCCAGTGGCCGCCACGATCCGCGGGGTCGCGGCGCGCACGTCGAGCCAGCGCCAGTGTTCGCTGGAAGCGGGCGCGAGTTCGGCAGCGAGAGCCTGCCAGAGTTCTGCGGCCTGCTGGGCGGGTGCCGCCAGCAGCCAGCGCGGGCAGGCGCTCGCGAGTTGTGCCGGTGCCAGCCCGACCAGGGTAAGTCCGGCACTGGTGGCAACCTCCATCGGCCCCGGGGCGGCGAACCCAAGACCGGCTATGACGCTGGCCGCCTTCTCCCCGGCCAGACCGAATAGCACCCAGTCGTTGGAGCGATCGTCGATCCTGGCCTTGGAGCGCATCACGTAGATTGACAGCCGTTTGCGCAGCGCCGCGCTCAGGGTGCGCGAGGTGCACAGCGCGATCTGGTCGGCATCGCGCCAGCCCAGCAGCAAGCCGAGCAGGCGTCCCTGGGGGGTGCAGTAGCCATACCAGCGGGCCTCGGTGCCGCCGAGCTTTTCGACGTCATTGGTGAACTGCCCGTGCAGGAAGGTGACGGCGTCGGCGCCACTGGCCGCCAGCATTCCCAGGTCAGGCAGGGGAGCCACCAGGCCATCGTTCGCGACCGCCCCCGAGGCCGCAAACAGTGCCGCCGGCCCGTAGGCATCGGCAACCGGCTGCGCTGCGCAGGCCGCGATCAGGGCACCTGCCGCAGCCTCGTCCCAATCCGCGGGCAATACATCGGTTTGCATATTCGGTTCCGCAACGGTGGAATTGATCGATGCCCTTATTATATGAACCGGTGACGGGCGGGGAGCTGAATGGCGATCAAGCGAGGTTATTTCTGGGCACTGGCGGCGATGGCGCTGCTGCTGGGCGCCTTCGGCTACTGGAGCTATTCGCTTGCGCCGCTCGAGCAGTCGCAGCCCGAGCTGCAGGTCACCATCGAGCGCGGCTCCGGCCTGCGCGCAATCGCCGCCCAGCTTCGGGCACAGGGGGTAGAGGTCAGCGAACCGCTGTTCTGGCTGGCAGCCAGGATGCGCGGCGACGCCGGCCGGCTCAAGGCCGGCACCTACCAGGTCAAGGCGCCCGGCACCATGCGCGAATTGCTCGACCGGATGGTGCGCGGTGACGTGCTGCTGGCACAGCTGCGCTTCATCGAAGGCTGGACTTTCGCCCAGATGCGGGCCGCGGTCGATCAGCAACCCGATCTGCGCCACGATACCGCCGGCATCTCCGAAAGCGAGCTGCTCAGCCGGATTGGCGCGGTCGAGAAGCGCGCCGAGGGGTTGTTCCTGCCCGACACCTATCATTTTGCAGCCGGCACCAGCGATCTCGAGATCTTCCGGCACGCCTACCGGGAACTGCAACAGGAGCTGGCTGCCGCCTGGGAGACAAGATCAGCGCCTCTGCCGTATGCCGATCAGTACCAGGCGCTGATCATGGCCTCGATAGTCGAAAAGGAAACCGGCCTCGACGCCGAGCGCCCCAAGGTGGCGGCGGTGTTCGTCAACCGGCTGCGGCGCGGCATGGCCCTGCAGAGCGATCCGACGACGATCTACGGGCTGGGGGCGAAGTTCGACGGCAATCTGCGCAAGACCGACCTGCTCACCGACACGCCCTATAACACCTATACTCGCAGTGGCCTGACGCCTACCCCGATCGCGCTGCCCGGACGGGCCTCGATCAGGGCGGCGCTCAATCCGGCACCCATTGCGGCTCTGTACTTCGTCTCCCGGGGTGACGGCAGCAGCGAATTCTCGGACGATCTTGCAACCCATAACCGTGCCGTCAGCCGCTACCAGCTCAAGCGGCGCTGAAAACCGGACACCAAGGCAGAGCAGATGCGCGGACGATTCATAACTTTCGAGGGTATCGATGGCGCCGGCAAGAGCACGCACCTCGACTGGTTCGGCGAGCAGCTCAAGTCGCGCTCGATCCCGGTGGTCTGCACCCGCGAACCGGGCGGCAGCGATCTTGCCGAGCAGGTGCGCGAACTGCTGCTGCATCGCCCGATGTCGCTGGAAACCGAACTGCTGCTCGTCTTCGCGGCGCGCCGCGACCATCTCGAACGCACCATCCGCCCGGCGCTGGTGCGCGGGCAGTGGGTGCTGTGCGACCGCTTTACCGATTCGACCTATGCTTATCAGGGAGGAGGGCGCGGGGCGCCAACCGAGCAGATCGCTACCCTGGAGTCATGGGTTCATCCCGGCCTGAAGCCCGATCGCACTTATCTGTTCCACGTCGATCCGGCGATAGCGGCGGCACGCCGCACCCAGGCCCGGGCTGCCGACCGCTTCGAGTCTGAGGACGATGCCTTCTTCGGCCGGGTTGCAGCGGGCTATGCCCGCCGGGTGGCCGCGGATCCCGATCGTTTCGTCGTAATCGATGGCACGATGAGTGTGGTGGCAATTCGTGAATTACTTGAAAAAGACCTTGCAAGTTATTGTTAAATATGTATTTCTGGCACGAAGCTGATTTCGAGAAATTGCGCACTTCGCGCCAGGGACAGCACCATGCGCTGCTCCTGACCGGCCCCCCGGGAATCGGCAAGTCAGCCTTTGCGCGAGCCTGGGCCAACGCCTTGCTGTGTGAGCAGCCTGGCGCCAATGGCCACGCCTGCGGGCGCTGTTCCGCCTGTGTCTGGTTTGCCCAGGGCAATCATCCCGACTTCCGGACGCTGATACCAGAGGCTCTCGACCCCAATCACGAAGCGACGGGGAAGGGCGCCAAACCGGCGCGTGATATCCGCATCGACCAGGTTCGCGGTCTGGCCAGTTTTGTCTCGGTCGGGGGGCATCGCGGCGGCTCCAAGGTGATCCTGGTTGATCCTGCCGATGCCCTCAACGCGGCTTCAGGCAATGCCTTGCTCAAGACGCTCGAGGAGCCGGCGGGAGACACACGATTTCTCCTGGTCAGCGCGCGACCCGACTGGTTGCCGGCAACGATTCGTTCCCGCTGTGCGGTGGTGGCGCTGCGAGCTCCCGGCACCGAAGAGGCGGTCGATTGGTTGGTCAGGGAGCATGCCCTGACCAAAACCGAGGCAACGCGCCTGCTGGCTGCCGCCGGCGGCGCCCCGTTGCGGGCGCGCGATCTCGCTGAGCCAGCGCTGGGCGCCGCTCATCGCCTGGTGCTGGATGCACTGGCCAAACTGCCGCAGGCTGCACTCATTGGAACGGCTGAGCGCCTGGCGGCCGTAGAACCGGCGCAATGGGTGGCCATCCTGCAGACCTGGGTCGCCGAGCTGGCGCGGGTCCGGACCGGCGCCGCGCCGCGGTTCTACCCGGAGCAGGGCGCCCGGCTCAAGGCTCTGGCCGGGCAGACCGATCTCGGCCGGATAACTGACCTGGAAACGAGGATGCGCCGCCTGACCCGCCATGCCGAACACCCCCTCAACCCCAAGTTGCTGTGCGAGAATGCCCTGGTGGCCTATTGTTCGCTCTTCGATGAGGACCGGTCGCGATGACTTCCGGCAGCGGGAGTGAATCGGCCACCCAGCAACGATTACGGCGTATTCCAGTGAACTTTCACCGCGTGGAAATCGATGACCAGGAACGTGACGGAATCTGACAAAGCGAATCAGACTGGTGCCGAAACGGGCAGGGCGCGCCCGGGAGTCCTGCAGGTCTCCATCAAGGAAACCGCGGCACTCTATGCCGCCTACATGCCCTTTGTCGATGGCGGGGGCTTGTTTGTCCCGACCACCCGTCCGGCGCACATGGGCGACCAGCTCTACCTGGTAATGACCCTGATGGACGAGCCCGACAAGTTGCCGGTCACCGGCACCGTGATCTGGATCACCCCGCCCGGAACCCCGGGGCGCCAGCAGGGGCTGGGCATCCAGTTCGCCCGCGATGCGGCTGGCGAAGCCGCCAAGAACCGCATCGAGACGCTGCTCGGTGGTGCCCTCAAGTCGAGCCGTCCGACCCACACCGTCTGAACACGGCGTCGCTGGCGCCAAAAGATACAATGGTGCTCGTTCAAACGGGCCCGCCATGTTCGTCGATTCCCATTGCCATCTTGATTTTCCCGAGCTCGCCGCCGATCTCGACGGCATGCTCGCGCGCATGGCTGCCAATGACGTAGGTGCCGCGCTGTGCGTCGCGGTCAATCTCGACGACTTCCCGCGCGTACTTGCGATTGCCGAGAGCGACCCACGGCTATGCGCCTCGGTGGGCGTCCATCCTGACTATCCCGACGTCGCCGAACCCGACGTTGCGACCCTGGTGGAGCTTGCGGCCCACCCCAAGGTCGTGGCCATTGGCGAGACCGGGCTCGACTATTACCGCCTCACCGACGCTCCCGAGTGGCAGCGCGAGCGTTTCCGGGTCCACATCCGGGCGGCACGGGCGGCGGCCAAGCCGTTGATCGTGCATATGCGCTCGGCCTCCGAGGACACCATTCGCATCCTGCGCGAGGAGGGTGCCGACGCCGTTGGCGGGGTCATGCACTGCTTCACTGGCGACTGGGCAAGCGCCGAGGCGGCGATGGAACTGGGATTCTGCATTTCCTTTTCCGGGATCGTCACCTTTCGCAGCGCTGCCGAGTTGCGCGAGGTGGCGGCGCGGGTTCCCGATGAATGGCTGCTGATCGAGACCGACTCGCCCTACCTGGCTCCCGAGCCACACCGCGGCAAGCGCTGCGAACCCTCGTTCGTGCGCCACGTCGGCGAGCGCCTCGCCGTGGTCAGGGGCGCCAGCGTCGAACGGATAGCGGAGATAACTACCAATAATTATCAGCGAATATTCAAGGCTTTGGAATAGTTTGTTAAACCGTTACATGAATTACAGCAGGATCTCCATCCGGCCGCTTGCGCTGGCATTGGCAATGCTGGCCGGCCTTGCGCTCGCGCCACCGGCGGTCTCCGCCGATCCCCGCATCGAATTGCTCGAGGCGGTCAAGGCCGACGACGGCGACCAGGTCGCAAGCCTGCTGCGCCGTGGCGTCAGCCCCAATACCAGGGAGCGCGACTACGGTGCCGCCCCGATCATGGCGGCGAGTCTGCACGCCTGGAGTGCGCTGCGGGCCCTGGCAGTATCGCCGCGGG
>JAHEMI010000106.1 GCA_024643785.1 Burkholderiaceae bacterium | reverse complement strand
GACCAATTCGGGCGGATACGCGGCGAGCGCAATGCGCCGCGTCCGCTCGATCTCGACCTGCTGCTTTATGGCGCAGAGTGCATCGCTACCGCCGATCTGACCGTGCCGCATCCGCGCATGCACCGCCGCGCCTTCGTCCTCGTCCCGCTCGCCGAGCTGGACCGGGACCTGGTCATTCCCGGGCGCGGCTCCGTCGCCGGACTGCTCCCCGGCTGCGCCGAGCAGCGGGTAGAATTCCTCGAGGAATCCTGATCACCATGCCCGGACCAGCCACAACGCGCTCACCATTCGAGCGCTTTCGCCATATCGTCATCGAGGGCCCCATTGGCGTCGGCAAATCGTCGCTTGCCGAGTCGCTGGCGCAGCGCTATGGTGCCCGGCCGGTGCTCGAGGAGCCGGCGGAAAATCCGTTCCTCGAGCGCTACTACCGCGACAGCCGCCGCTACGCGCTGCCCACCCAGCTGTTCTTCCTGTTCCAACGGGTAAATCAGTTGCGCGACCTGGCGCAACGCGACCTCTTCAGCCAGACCCTGGTCGGAGATTTCCTGCTCGACAAGGATCCGCTGTTCGCCCAGTTGACGCTCAGCGACGACGAGCTCCAGCTCTACCGCACGATCTTCGACGCCATGCGCGCCCAGGCCCCGGTGCCGGACCTGGTGATCTACCTGCAGGCCAATCCGGCGGTGCTGGTCGAGCGGGTTCAAAAGCGCGGCGTGCCCATGGAATCGGGCATCACCGAGCCCTACCTGCGTTCGCTGGTCGACGCCTACAGCCGTTTCTTCCACCATTACGAAGCCGCGCCGGTGCTGATCGTCAATACCGAGCACCTGAATCCGGGCGACGACCCCGAGGACCTCGAGACCCTGGTCCGGCAAATCGTGGAGATGCGCGGCCGGCGCAGCTTCTTCAACCGCGCTAGCTAGCTTCGCCGTAGCCCTGCGGGTTGTCGCTCTGCCAGCGCCAGGCGTCGGCGCACATCGCCGCCAGTCCCAGCTCGGCCTGCCAGTCGAGCAGTTGCCGCGCCGAACTGGCATCGGCATAGCACTGGGCGATGTCACCCGGGCGCCGGCCAACGACCCGGTACGGCACCCGCCTGCCGCTGGCTTTCTCGAACGCGTGGGCGATCTCGAGGACCGAATGGCCGCGCCCGGTGCCCAGGTTGACGGTGAATTTGCCCGGCCGGGCGAGCACCCGCGCCAGCGCGGCCACGTGGCCGCGCGCCAGGTCGACGACGTGGATGTAATCGCGCACCCCGGTGCCATCGGGGGTCGGATAGTCGCCGCCGAAAACCGCCAGCTCCGCCAGCCGGCCGACCGCCACCTGGCTGACATAGGGCATCAGGTTGTTGGGGATGCCACGCGGATCCTCGCCGATGCGCCCGCTCGGATGGGCGCCCACCGGGTTGAAGTAGCGCAGGATTCCCAGCGCCCAGCGCGGGTCTGAAATGGCCAGGTCGCCGAGAATCTGTTCGATCATCGCCTTGGTCTGGCCATAGGGGTTGGTCGGGCCGAGCGGGGCATCGACCGGCACCGGGACTTGCTGCGGATCGCCATAAACCGTCGCCGAGGAACTGAACACCAGCGCGCGCACTCCGGCCGCGGCCAGGCATTCGAGCAGGATGATGGTGCCGTTGACGTTGTTGTCGTAGTACGCGAGCGGCTGCTCGACCGATTCGCCGACTGCCTTGAGGCCGGCGAAGTGGATCACGGCCTGGACCTGCTCGCGCGCCAGCAGATCGGTCACCAGGCCCCGGTCGCGAATGTCGCCGACGACGAGCGGCGCCGGCTTGCCGGTGAGTTCGGTGACCCGCCTGAGCGACTCCGCACTCGAATTGCTGAGGTTGTCGAGAACCACGACCCGATACCCGGCCGCGAGCAACTCGAGCACGGCATGCGAGCCGATGTAACCCGCGCCGCCCGTTACCAGCACCTTCGGTGCAGAATGAGTCTGGTCCAAAGCACCTCTCCGAAAATAATTGGCGCCAGTGTCGCACGACCAGCAACAGTCTGCAGCGCGGTTCTTCTACGCCATTGTCCCTGACCCGGCGGCGGCGCGCGCGCTCGCACGCACCGGCGCCGAGGTGGCACGCGCCTGCGGCGGGCGGGCGCTGGCTGCCGGCGACCTGCACCTGACCGTCGCCTTCGTCGGAAATCGCCCGTTGGCCGATACGCGGCTGCTCCTGCCGCCAGCGCTGGCCCTGCCGCCCGAGCTGCTCGGCCGCGAGGACTGGCCGGAAACGAGGATCGGGGTTCTCGCGAGCTTCGGCCGCGGAATTGTCTGGGCCGGTCCGGAGCAGACCCCGCCGTGGCTCGCCGAACTGGCGCTAGCGCTGCGCGCTGCGCTGCGCACCACCGGCATCGGCTTCGACGAGAAGCCGCTGCGTCCCCACATCACCCTGGCGCGCGGCGCCCATCGCTGGGAGCGCACCGCTGCGCCCCCGGAGTTCAGGCCGGTGCTGGTCGGATCGTGGCGACTGGCGCTCGGCTGGTCGGGCGGTGGCCCGGGCGGCGCGCGCTATCGCTGGCGCACCCTCTAGGGTCCCTCAGCCGAAGCGGCCGGTGATGTAGTCTTCGGTCTGTTTCTTCTTCGGCTTGATGAAGATCTGGTCGGTAAAGTCGAATTCGACCATCTCGCCGAGGTACATGTAGGCGGTGTAGTCGGAGATCCGCGCCGCCTGCTGCATGTTGTGGGTGACGATGGCGATCGTGAACTCGGCCTTGAGCTCGGAGATCAGCTCCTCGATGCGCATCGTCGAGATCGGGTCCAGTGCCGAAGTCGGCTCGTCGAGCAGCAGCACCTCGGGTTTGACCGCTATGCCCCGGGCGATACACAGCCGCTGCTGCTGACCACCGGAGATGCTCATGCCGCTCTGGCCGAGAATATTCTTGACCTCTTCCCACAGCGCCGCCTTGCGCAGCGCCCATTCGACCCGCTCGTCCATCTCCGGCTTCGAGAGCCGCTCGTGGAGGCGCACGCCGAAGGCGATGTTCTCGTAGATCGACATCGGGAACGGCGTCGGCTTCTGGAACACCATGCCGACCTTGGCGCGCAACAAGTTGACGTCGACCTTGCGATCCAGGATGTTCATGCCGCCGAGCAGCAACTCGCCGGTGGCGCGCTGCTCCGGGTAGAGGTCGTACATCCGGTTCATGGTGCGCAACAGCGTCGATTTGCCGCAGCCCGACGGACCGATGAAAGCCGTCACGTGGCGCTTGTAGATCTCGAGGTTGATGCTCTTGAGGGCGTGGTACTTGCCGTAGTAGAAGTCGAGATTCCTGAACGCCATCTGGGCCTCGAGTGGCGCCCGTTCCGGATTCGTTTTCGCTGGTTTCGTTTCGGTCATCTTTTGTCCGGTTCTACCGTTTGTGTCGGTCGCGGAAGACCATGCGGGCGATGATGTTCAGCCCCAGGACCCCGATCGTGATCAGGAACACGCCCGCCCAGGCGAGCTGCTGCCATTCGGTGAATGGACTCATTGCGAACTTGTAGATGGTGACCGGCAGGTTGGCCATCGGCTCGTTGAGGTCCAGGCTCCAGAACTGGTTGGAGAGCGCGGTGAAGAGCAGCGGCGCGGTCTCGCCAGCGATGCGCGCCACCGCCAGCAGGATGCCGGTGATGACGCCGGCCACCGAGGCCTTGAGCGTCACCCGCATGATCACTACCCGCTTGGGCGCCCCGAGCGCGAAGGCCGCCTCGCGCAAGGTGTCGGGCACCAGCTTGAGCATGTTCTCGGTCGTCGACACCACCACCGGGATCACGATCAGGGCGAGCGCCAGGACCCCGGACAGGCCCGAGAACTTGCCGACGTTGGCCACGTAGATGGCGTAGATGAACAGGCCGATCACGATTGACGGTGCCGACAGCAGGATGTCGTTGATGAAGCGGGTCACGCTGCCCAGCCAGGTGTGCCGTCCGTATTCGGCGAGATAGATCCCGGTGAGGATGCCGATCGGCGTGCCCAGTGCGGTCGCCAACGACACCAGCAGCGCACTGCCGGCAATGGCGTTGAGCAGGCCGCCGGGATCCTCGGAGCCGGGCGGCGGCGTCATCTTGGTGAACAGGTCGAGAGAAATGCCGGCGATGCCCAGCTGCAGCGTGGTCAGCAGGATCCACGCCAGCCAGAACAGGCCGAAGCCCATCGCCGCCAGCGACATCGCCAGGGCGATCTTGTTGACGATCTTGCGCCGCGTCAGCAGTTTCATCGGCGCCTCAGGTCTTCGTGCCTTCCTGCTTCGACAAGCGCAGCAGGAGCAGTTTCGAGAACACCAGCACCGCCAGCGTGATCAGGAACAGGATCAGGCCGAGCTCGATCAGCGCCGAGGTGTAGATTCCCGGGGTCGCCTCGCCAAACTCGTTGGCAAGCGTCGAGGTGATGCTGTTGCCCGGTTCATACAGGGAGATGCTGTTCAGGAAGTTGGTGTTGCCGATGACGAAGGTCACCGCCATCGTCTCGCCGAGCGCGCGGCCGAGACCGAGCATGATCCCGCCGATGACACCGACCCTGGTGTAGGGGAGCACCACGTTCCAGATCACTTCCCAGGTCGTGCTGCCCAGTCCGTAGGCCGATTCCTTGAGCATCGCCGGAGTCACCGCGAACACGTCGCGCATGACCGAGGCGATGAACGGAATGATCATGATCGCAAGGATGATTCCGGCAGTCAGGATGCCGATCCCGAGCGGCGCCCCTTCGAACAGCGCGCCGATCACCGGCACCATGCCCAGGGTGTCGGACAGCAGCGGCTGGATGTACTGGCCGAAGAACGGCGCGAACACCATCAGGCCCCACATCCCGTAGACGATCGACGGCACCGCCGCCAGTAGTTCGATTGCGATGCCAAGCGGTCGGCGCAGCCATCCGGGCGACAATTCGGTCAGGAACAGCGCGATGCCGAAGCTCACCGGCACCGCGATGCAGAGCGCGATGAGCGAGGTCACCAGGGTCCCGTAGATCGGGATCAGCGCGCCGAACCGCTCCTGCGGCGGATTCCACTCCGAGCTCCAGATGAAACCCAGCCCGAAACTCTGGATCGATTCCCAGGAATCGATCACCAGTGAAACTATGATCCCGGCCAGCAGGGCCAGGGTCAGCGCGGCGAAGCCCCGGGTCAGATTGTGAAACAGCCAGTCGCCGAAACGCTTGCCGCTGGCCTGACTGCCCGGGGCATTGGCGCCGACCGGCTGCGGCGTCACGCTCATGGCCGCATTTCCCGGGATGCAGACGTAACAAATCCGCGCCGCTGGCGGGCGGCGCGGATGGTGGTCAAGCGCCCTACTTGGCGGCGACCGGTTTGCCGGTAGTGTCCTTGATCTGCTTCCACGAGCTATGGATCAACTTGATAAGGCTTTCGGGCAGCGCGACGTAATCGAGATCGCCGGCCATCTGGGCGCCGTTCTGGTAGGCCCAGTCGAAGAACTTGAGCACTTCGGCGGCCTGCGCCGGCTTGTCCTGGACTTTGTGCATCAGGATGAAGGTGGCGCCGGTGATCGGCCAGGCGTCCTTGCCCGGCTCGTCGGTCAGGATCTCGTAGAACGCCGACTTGCTCCAGTCGGCGCCCGCTGCAGCCGCCTTGAAACTGGTGTCGTCTGGCGCGACGAAACTGCCGGCCGCGTTCTTGAGGAGCACGTGGGTCAGCTTGTTCTGCTTGGCGTAGGCGTACTCGACGTAACCGATCGAGCCCGGGAGGCGCTGCACGAAGGCCGAGACCCCCTCGTTGCCCTTGCCGCCCAGGCCGGTGGGCCACTGGACTGCCGTGCCCTCGCCCACTTTCTGCTGCCACTCGGGGCTGGCCTTGGAGAGGTAGTTGCTGAAGATGAACGTGGTCCCGGAACCGTCAGCGCGGCGGACCACGGCGATGGCGCGACTGGGCAACTTGACTCCGGGATTGAGCCCGGCGATTGCCTGGTCGTCCCACTTCTTGATCTTGCCGAGGTAGATGTCGGCCAGCACCGCCCCGGTCAACTTGATTCCGCCGGGCTTGATGCCGGGCAGGTTGACCACCGGCACGACACCGCCGACCACGGTCGGAAACTGGATCAGTCCGTCCTTGTCGAGAACCTCGGGCTTGAGCGGCATGTCGGAGGCGCCAAAATCGACAGTCTTGGCGGTGATCTGCTTGATCCCGCCACCCGAGCCGATCGACTGGTAGTTGACCTTGTTGCCGGTCGCCTTCTGGTAGGCATCCGCCCATTTGGCATAGATCGGCGCCGGGAAAGAGGCGCCCGCGCCGGTCAGATCGGCGGCGGCGGCGCCGGGGGCGATCAGGGCAGCCGCAATCACCGGCGCCGCACCCCATTTCAAAACCTTAAGCATGCAATTGCTCCCCATCAAGTTAAGTCGTCACCAATGTCTTCAGGGAGAACTCTATCAACGCCATGTTACAAACTGATGACGCCAGGCGAAGGCTCCAACTGCCGCAGATCAGGCCGAACCCGGGGCGCTGTTCTCGTCCCCGGGTGGCAGGATTCGCGCCGCCGGCAGACGCAACGAAAAAGAACTGCCTTCACCTGGTGAACTGACAATGTGCAGACCGGCGCCGTGACGCGTGGCGATGCGTTTGACGATCGCCAGGCCCAGCCCGGTGCCGCCGGTCGAACGCGAGCGGCCGCGATCGATCCGGTAGAAGCGCTCCGAGAGCCGGGGCAGATGGTCGGCCTCGATCCCGATCCCGGTGTCGCGCACCGTGATCCAGCCTTCGCCGTCGCGCACCCGCCACGAAAGCTCGATCTCGCCGCCGTCCGGTGTGTAGCGCACGGCGTTGGTCAGCAGGTTGCGGATCGCGCTTTCGATTTCCCCGGCGTCGCCGCGCACCTGGTAGGAATCGTTGATCTTCATCGAAATCCGATGCCGCCCGCCGGAAAATGCCTGCGCCTCGTCGACCATCGCGGAAAACAGTTCGCGCAGGTCGATGACCTGGTCGCGCGGCTGATCGAGGTCCGCCTCCAGGGTGGCCAGTGTCAGCAGGTCGTCGATGATGCGTTGCATGCTGCGGCTGCTGCGCAGGATCGACTCAAGGTGTTCGCGCCTGGTGGCCTCGTCCAGCTCCAGGTCGAGCATCGTTTCGGCGAAGCCGCAGACGATCGTCACCGGCGTGCGCAGTTCATGCGAGACATTGGC
>JAHEMI010000105.1 GCA_024643785.1 Burkholderiaceae bacterium | reverse complement strand
TGCGAATCCTGAATGCGTTGGCGAAGGTGTTGTTGCGTCACGGAGTCTCGTTTCAAACCTTCAGCGACCTGGCGAAGCAGGCCTACGTCGATGTTGCCCGCGAGCACTTCGCCCTGCCGGGTCGCAAGCCCTCGATCTCGCGGGTCTCGGTGCTGACCGGTCTCACCCGCAAGGATGTGCAGCGGTTGTTGGCCACCCCGGGCACGAGCGACAGCGCGGCCGCTGAAAGTCACAATCGCGCCGCACGCGTGGTCGCCGGATGGGTGCGCGACGAGGATTTTCACGGCGCTGACGGCGGGTTGCCCGCGCTGCCTTTCGAGGGCCAGGTGAGCTTCAGCGAAGTCGTGCGCCGCCACAGCGGTGATGTCCCGCCGCGCGCCGTGCTCGACGAACTGAAGCGGGTTGGCGCCGTCGTACAGGACGACTCCGGGAACATCGCACTGCTCAGCCGGGTCTACATTCCGCGTCACAGCGACCTGGCGAAACTGGCGATCCTGGGGTCGGATGTGTCGTTGCTGATCGACACCATCGACCACAACCTCCAGGAGCCGAGCATTGCGCGCTTCCAGCGCAAGGTGATGTACGACAACCTGCCGGTCGAAGCGCTTGCCGAGCTGCGCCCCCTGGCGGCACGTCACGCACAGGAGGTGATCGAGCTGCTCGATGCCTGGCTGGCACAACACGACCGTGACGCCAACCCCCTGGTGCGGGGCGAAGGGCGGATGCGCGCCGGGCTGGGAATTTTCTACTTCGAGCACGACCTCGACGCTGATGCAGGAGCGAAGAAATGAGTTGGATCAAGCATCGTCCGTCACTGATTGCCCTGTTGCTGGCGCTGGCGGCCACGATTGCCAGTTGTGGCGGCGGCACCGATGGCACCGGCATCCAGGTGGCCTACGTCCAGGGCGTTATGACCAAGGGCAGCGTGATCGTCAACGGCATCCATTTCGACGACCGCAATGCCGAGGTCCAGATCAATTCGCAAAGCGCGACCGCGGCCGATCTGGCCAGCGGCATGTACGTCATGCTGCGCGGCACGATCAACGCCGATGGCATGACCGGCGTGGCCGATACGGTGCAGGCGGTGAACGAAGTGCGCGGCGCAATCACGGCCCTCGACCAGGGCGCCTCGTCATTGGTGGTGGTCGGGCAGAGCGTGCTGGTCGAGGCCGCCACCTTGTTCCATAACGTGGCCGGACTCGGCAGCCTGGCGATTGGCCAGCAGATCGAGGTTTACGGGCTGCGCGATGCCAACGGCACGATCCACGCCAGCCGGATCGAGCTGCTCGAAGCCGAATCCGATGATGAGCTCCGGGGTTTCGTTGCCGACCTGAGCGGGAGCACGTTTACGCTCAACGGCGTGGTCGTCAACTACTCGAGCGAGATGATCCGGCCTCTCGGGGCGACGCTGGCGAACGGCAAGCAGGCCCAGGTCGAAGGCAGCTTCAACGACACCTCCGGCGCGTTCACCGCGACCATGGTCTGGTTGGGCGAAGGCCTGCCCCAACCCGGCATGGGCGAGCGCCTGGAGATCGAGGGTTTCATTGCCAACCTCAATACCGCGACCACCAGTTTCAGCCTCAACGGCCGCGCCGTGCGCTACTCGGCGAGCACCGTTTTCGAGCATGGCGTGGCGGCGAACCTGGCCAACAACGTGGCGGTGGAAGTTGATGGCGTGGTCGATTCCAACGGCGTGTTGCTGGCGGCAAAGATCGAGTTCGAGTAACCGCCCTGGCGATGGCCGCGCAGCGGCCCCCGAGGTCAGCCCGGCGTCAGCGTGGCAATTATCTCGGCGCTGGTGCGCGCCTCGCAGAACAGGCCGTGGAGCGCGGCGATGAAGGCGTCGTGGACGGTGCCCGCGGGCAAGGTGGTGGTGCCGCGTGCCAGGTCCTTGGTGGCGCAGGCGTCGTGGGCCAGCGTGACCTTGAAACCGAGGTCGAAGGCGGCGCGTACCGACGAATCGACGCACATGTGGGTCATCATGCCGGCGACCAGCAGATGCTTGATGCCCTTCGCCTGCAGGTCCGCGAGCAGCGTCGTGGCGCGGAAGGAGTTGGGGAAATTCTTCTGGACCAGCGCCTCACCGCTGCGCGGAGTGACCGCCGAATGGATCTCGACGCCGGCCGTGCCGGGCACGAAGAAGCTTGCACCGGGGCGCACCGAGAGATGCTGGACGTGGAACACCGGCAGCCCGGCTGTGCGCGCGGCGCCGAGCAGTGCAGCGGCCTGCGCCACCGCCTCGGCACTGCCGGTGAGCGGCGCGCTGCCACCCGCGAAATAGTCGTTTTGGAGGTCGATCAACAGCAGGGCGGTCGCGGTCATTTCAGATTCTTCCTTGGTTTCGTGGGGTTCCACCGTGGCAGAGGAACCGCTTTTGGATGGGGCCAATCATGACCCTCAACTAACACGGCGTTGCGGGAGGATGGCTAGGTGCCGCCGAATTGAATGAACCCGTCACGGTCGATTTCTTCCGCCGGTCGCGGACGGCTGAAGTAATAGCCCTGAACCGCGTGACAGCCATGGTCACCGAGTATGCGCAGCTGTTCAGCGGTTTCGACTCCCTCGGCAATGACGTCCAATCCGAGGCTCGTGGCCATCGCCATGATCGCTGCGATGATCGCGGAGTCGCCGGGTTCGCTTGACAGGTCGTGGACGAAAGAGCGGTCGATCTTGAGCACGGCGACGGGGAACCGTTTGAGGTAGGCGAGGCTGGAATAGCCGCTGCCGAAATCGTCGATCGCCAGGCGCAAGCCGAGATCGGTCAACCGGTGCGACAGTGCGGTCGCCGCCTCGGGGTCGGTCATCAGCATGCTTTCGGTAATTTCGAGTTCCAGTGTCTGGGGCGTGATGCCGGACTTGTCGATGGCCGACTGCACCTGCTTCAGCAAATTCTGATTCTGAAGTTGCCGCGCCGACAAATTGACGGCCACGCGCAGGCCGCTGTGCCCGGCATCGTGCCAGTGTTGCACTTGCCGGCAGGCTTCGTGCAGGACCCATTCACCAATGGCAATGATAAGTCCGGTCTCTTCCGCGATCGTGATGAAGCTGCCAGGGAGGAGCAGGCCGCGCTCAGGGTGGCGCCAGCGAAGGAGCGCCTCCATGCCGAATACCGCCTGCGATCTGCTGTCGACCTGAGGCTGGTAGTGGAGCTCGAACTCGCCACGTGCGAGCGCATTGCGCAGGTCGCTCTCGATGGTGACGCGCTCCTGCACGTTGGTGTTCATCGCCGCCGTGAAGAACTGGAAATTGTTGCGACCACATTCCTTGGCGTGGTACATCGCGGTATCGGCGTTGCGCAGCAATGCCCGGCCATCCGTTCCGTCCTCTGGAAACACGCTGATGCCGATGCTGGGCGTGATATGCAGAGTCTGGCCGTCAATGACCGTCGGCGTTGCAATGGCTTCGCGGACCTTGTGGGCGATAACGGCAACACGCTCGATGTCGGGCAGTTCGGGAATCAGGATCACGAACTCATCGCCACCCAACCGCGCAACGGTTTCGGTCTCCCGCAGCGCTCCCTTCAGGCGCTCGGCAATGTGCTCAAGCAACCGATCGCCGACATCGTGGCCGAGCGTATCGTTGATCAGTTTGAAGCGATCGAGGTCAATGAAGAGCACGGCCGTGTGGTCGCCGCAGCGTCGCGCCGCGCTAATTGCCTGATCGATGCGGTCGTCAAGCAGCATCCGGTTGGGCAGCTTGGTGAGCGCGTCGTGGTGGGCGAGAAAGTGGATATGGGCCTGCTGTTGCTTGCGTTCGCTCATGTCGGAAACGGTGCCGACATAATTGGTGACGGCGCCGTCGTGATTGCGGATCGCGGTGATCGTCAGCCAGGCCGGAAACAGCTCGCCGTCCTTGCGCCGGTTCCAGATTTCGCCCCGCCAGACCCCGCGTTCAATGATGTTGGACCACATGTCACGGTAGAACCTTTGGTCGTGGCGTCCGGAACTGAACAAAGCAGTGGTATGCCCGACCAGTTCCCTTTCGCTGTATCCACTGATGTTGAGCAGGGCAGGGTTGACCGAAACGATCAAGGCCGAGGCGTCGGTGATGCAGATGCCTTCGGCGCTTGCGGAGAAGACGCTCGCCGCCAGACGCATGCTTTGCTCAGCGGCTCGCGCCGCTGTTACATCGCGCGCCACGCTGGAGAAGCCGGTGATTTCGCCCTCAGCCTGGTCTCCTGAAGGCCCGCGCTCGGCCACGATGTTCCAGTGCATCAGGTGGACGGCACCATTGCGGGCGACCTGCCGGTTCTCGAACTGCCTTGGCTCACTTGTGTCCCCGCCCAGCCACTCGCCAAAGGCCTTGGTGGTCGCGGCGCGGTCGTCGGGGTGGACGAAATCAAAGGCGGGCAGGCCGATGCATTCGGCTGCGGGCAGGCCGTAGTAGATTTCCGCCATGTGATTTACAAACGTCAGGCGACCGGTCGTGTCGACCCGTGTAATCAACTCGGGGATGCTCTCGACAACGCCGCGATACTTGGCTTCGCTGCTGCGCAATCGGGCTTCGCGATCAAGCACCGCCTGCACCATCTGGCGCATGCTCTCAGACAAATCCTCCAACTCATTGGTGCGCGAGCTCGGAATCTGTGCCGCGTAATTCCCCGCGGCGATCGCCTGGATGTTCGCAGTGAACGAGGCCGCGCGCCTCGCCAGCCGTCGGCTGGCGACTATGGCCGCGAACATTGCGATCACGAGCGACAGCAGCGTCCCAAAGCCGGCGGCCAGCAGGGTCGAACGTAACGTGGCGTACATTACTGCCGGCGGGCGCGCTACCAGTACGGTCCAGTGCGGAAACCTCATGACGGTACTGCTGCCAACGTAGTCTGTCCCTTCGAACCGAAACTGCAAGTTCTGGAGTGACCCTTTGCCGATCCAGTTGGGGAGCAAATTGCTGATGTTCTCCTGGCTCATGGCACGCTCCGGATCGGGGTGGGCCACGATCCTTCCGGTCTCGTCAACGACGATCAGCAGCGCCCTGCTGGGCTCCCCAAGCGTTCGCACGAAGCGCGATATTTCGGCGAGATCGATCTCGCCGACCATCACGCCTGGGGTCGGGCCGGAATCGCCTGCCGCAGCGGGAATGTCGACTGGTACCGCGATGCCTACTGCCACATGCCCGTGGGTCGACAAGTAGGTATCGGACCAGACGCTGCGCCGTGTTTGGAGCGCCTCGCGCACAAAGGCGTAGCCCGACAGGTCGATGTTCATCAAGCTGGAGCGACTGGACTGATGTCCCGTCGGTTCGCCTAGAGCAACGACCCGGGACCTGTCGTTGACGACAAAGAGCACGTCAAGTGATGCACTGGTATTGGCGAAGGCGTTTGCCAGGAAGTCCAATTGGCCGGCGGGGCCTCTCGGCTGGGATTCGACGTACCTGGCCAGACGTTCCAGTTCCGATTGGAAATCGGCCAGAAAGGTTTCCGTACGTGCGGCCACCGCGCTGCCCAGGGTATGGTTCCTGGAGTTGACATCTGTGCTGAGGCTGGGAACCAGCACTGCGAGCATGGTTGCAACTACCGCGATCGCCACCAATCCGGCGAGCGCAAACAGACCAAGCAGAGTTCTGAATCTGATCGATCTCTTCATGGCGAACTGGTAGGGTTGACCCGGTCTACCGCAAGCGAACGAAGCGTCCGTCGCGAATTGTCGTCATATAGGACTCGCGCTCGGCGTCGCCATTTGCGTCAAACTTGATTGGCGACTGTGCTCCGGCGAATACTCGTTTCGCCAGAATCGCCTGTTTGACGGTCTGCCCTTCGTGGCGATCGGCAAGAGCGTCTAGCACGACGTTGGTGGCGTCGAATGCTGTCAGACCGGGGAATCCCGGTTGGGCTCCGAAGCGCGCAATATACGCCTTGCGAAATGCCAGGTAGGCTGGTTGGGTGCTGTCCCGATCGAGGAACTGCGCCACGGTGATGCCTTCGACGGTCGGGCCACCGAGATCGAGTAGCTCTTCGGTGCTAGCCCATTCGGAGGCGCTGATATGTACCGCGACGTCGCGCCGGCGGATATGCTGTGCCAGCAGGGCGGCATCGACCGAATTGGCGATAATCAGCACGCCTTGGGGGTTGGATTTCAGGACTTCGGTCACCAAAGTCGGGAACTCCGTCGCTGCGCTGGACCTGAAACTGATGATCTGGTCGAGCTGACCTCCGCCGGCTTCGTACGCCTGACGGTAGTCTGACAGCCAGCTTTCGGCGTATGCCAAATTCCCGGCGTCATAGACGGCCACGGTGCGCTTGATTCCCAACCGGTCAAGATGGTAGGCAGCGCTCATTTTCGCGTAGCTCCCCGTCGAGGAAACTACCCGCATGAAGTAGTCGTCGAGCGTCGACAGGACTTTGGTCGTGACGGTTGGGCTGATCATAAGGACCCTGGCGTCGTTGGCTTGCGCCACGGTGGCCATGGCCATTGAACTGGTCATCGGACCGACGATCGCCGAAACGCCTTGAGAAATCAGGCGGGCGGCGGCTTGCTTGGCAACCGCCGAGTCCTGGCCATCGTCCTCGATGATCAGCCGAACTGATCGACCTCCGACGCCTCCGGCCTGGTTGCGAATTTCGACGGCCAACTGCGCGCCGTTGCGTCCTCCGATGCCGAGGTCAGCTGCGCGCCCAGTAATGCCGCCGAGGAACCCGATGGTTATCGGCTCCTTCGGCGCGCAGCCAGTAATGGCCGCAAGCACCGCTAGCAGCGCAAAGCCTTTGACAACAGATTGCTTGCAAAGCATCGCCAGATTCCGTCGAGTAGTCGCCGCCGATCATGCCCTAAAGTGGCATATTCGGCGAGATCGGGCGGGTGAAGTTATCTGAGCGTCTGTATGGCGTCGCGTGGTGGACGGGCGGTCGACCCCAGGACGTAAGAAACTTGTGGCCGGTACCCGACATTCAGATTCAGTGCGGGTTCGCCTTGGCAGGACTGCTTGGCTCGACAAACGGGGCGTGGAGCAGGGCTTCGTTGACCGAACGCCCGGTCCAGCCATCGTCGCCGAGGTCCAGTGCTGCCAGCTCACCAAGGTGCACCGGCTTGAGCGGCGGCCGCACCCGCTGGGTCGGCACCTGTGCGGCCGGAACTCCCAGCTCGTCGGCGATGACCGCCGCGACGCTCGAGGCGCACATCCGCCCCTGGCAGG